>CANQSK010000143.1 GCA_947626475.1 uncultured Lachnospiraceae bacterium | reverse complement strand
CCTGTTTTTTCTCCTTACCTACGGATGGCTTATGAGGCGTGTCCAGCAGTAAAAGCAACATTTAACAATTACCTATTCACATATGGTATCTTTTATTCATTCCGAATGGCCGCAAGCGGACTCAGACGCATGGCCCGCAGGGACGGGAAGAAGCCTGCCGCCATTCCCACAAAGACGGCAAAGACAACGGCAAACGCCGCCAGCCAGAGGGGAATCCGGGAGATATTTCCCTCCACCCCCATCATCATCTGCCCCAGGCTAAGGAAATGATTCATCACATAGCCGATGCCGTAGCTTAAGGCTAACCCGATCACGCCGCCCATAAAGCCGATAAATCCGGATTCCAGAAGAAACATATTCCGGATATTCCGCAGATCACAGCCCAGCACCTTGATGACTCCGATCTCCTTCGTCCTTTCATAGATGGACATCATCATGGTGTTAGCGATGCCAATCGCAGCCACAAACAGTGAGACGGCGCCGATCCCGCCCAGCACCATCTGTACCATGCCGTAGGTCTGCTGGGCCTGCTCAATCCACTGCATCTCGCTGTTGGCCTGATAGCCCAGATCTGTCAAGACCTTCTGCACAGACAGCACATTGTCCATATCATCTACAAACACTTCCATCTGGTCGTAGATAAAATAGGGGTACGGCTTATTCTTCTTGTTGAGAGGCTGTCCTGGAATCGGATTCTTTTTATAAATCCTCTTCAGCTCAGCCTTCAAAAGCTCCACGTCCGCATACACGCCATAGGAATAATTGCTGTAATCGTCAATGCCGCCTTTCACTACGCCGGCTGTCTTTATCATATATTTCTTGGGAGCCCTGACCGGCTCGTTATTCTCATTGGTTTGGCCGCTCCTGGACTGATAATAGGCGTTCGTATCAAATATGACAAACATCGGCTCCCGGTAATCCACATCCGGAAGCTCTCCTGTCTCCCAGAAGCCCTTGTTGGTCTTGCTGTTCCTGAACCACCGCAGAATGGCGTTGCCGTAAATGAATTCCAGCTCATCACCCATACCGTCCAGAGAATATCCCTCCGCCAGGGGTATCTTCTCCAGATATTCCCTGGACACGCCGGAGACCTGAGTGTCCGTCTCATAGACGCCCTGCTTCAGAATCACGCTGGTGGTCAGCACAGGCGAAACTCCCGTCACATGCTCCAGCCTCCCAAACTCGCCGATCGTCTCGTCAGTCAGCTGAAGATTCTCGTCGGTGGACGAACCGTTCATCGAATAATTGCTGGAGAATACCGTAATCGCGGTCATATCCCCGTAGGAGGAGTACTGCTCCAGCATCAGGGCGTTCAGGCCAATCCCCAGCGACACCATGATGACCACGGATGTGGTGCCGATGACAACGCCGAGAACAGTCAGAAACGTCCGCATTTTTCTTCTCTTCAGATTACTGATACTCATGAGGAGCAAATCAAGAAATCTCATCCTCTAATCCCTCTAAAGCCGCTTTCTTTTTCTTCTGCCTGTGCCGGATGACAGAGAAAATGACCACGGCTCCTGCCAGTACCGCCGCCGCGACGAAGAACTTCAGGTATTTCTGCATAAATGTAGGCTCCATAGGAACATCGCCGAAATCACCCGCCATCATGTCGCCGCCCATATCCTCTACTGGTTCATTTACAAACAGGGTCAGCTCCTTCTCCACCGGCTCCTGCACCTCGCCGTACTCGTCCTCATAAGTAATGTGAATCTTCACCGTCCCGTCGTCGGCCGTAGGCGCGGCGCCGCTCAGCATCACATCCACATTGCCGGTCTGGCCTGGCTGAATGTTGCCAACGTAAGCCTCCGCCGGCACGATGGAATCCGCCTCAAAGGAAGCCATCACATTGTAAAGGATCACCTTCCCCGTATTGTTGATGGGAAACATGATATTGCTCTCTGACCCAACATTGATGCTGTCCGGCAGCACTTCGATATTGCCTACGTTCATTCTCGGAATCTGATGGACGGGAATATCGATCCGGACGGTGGCCTCCGCGTTCTTATAATCCGGACTGTCGTACTTGGCTTTAATGTTCAGGTAATAGGAACGCTGGTCGATGCCCGCTATGGACTGCATGGCAAACTGCAGCTCCGTCGCTTCCCCTGGCTTTAAGGAATTCACCACATAGGAGGAAGACCCGGACTGGGTGGTAAACACGGAACCGCCTCCGCCGCTGCTGCTTCCCCCGCTTCCGCCGCTGGTCTCCGACTCCAGCGTGAACATGATGTTGCTGGCGTCAATATTGGAGGAAGCGTTCTTCATATTCAAAAACAGCTGGAAGGGTTCACCGGCGATGATCTCCTCCGGCACCGTGTGAAAACCGTCTACCACAATCCTGGCGCTAGTGGTGCTGTGCTCGTTCCACTCGGAGGTTGACTTGTCTTCCTTTTCTTTATTCTTAATCCGCACCCAGAAGCTGTTTTCTTCCTCCTTCAGCTCGCCGGTGGCCGTATCTCTATAAGTGATTTTGAACGTAAGGGGATAGAACCCGCTGTATGTATCGGCCCGGATCGCCATGCTGTAGGGCAGGACTACTGTCTCCCCCGCCGCTATTTTTTCAAAGGTCCGGTCATAGTTGCCGTCGTTGATGTCAAAAGGGAACTTGGCGCTGTCCGCGTCCAGCACCATCTGCACCGTCACGTCCAGAGCCTCGTTCAGTCCGGAGTTGCGCATATTGATGCTGAAATCCAGCACGTTGGGGTAGACCCCATAGGGCGTGGACTGGCCTTCGCCCATAACAAAGTTCACCTGCTTCTCGTTCTCTTCCGTCTCTCCCTCTTTGGGCATGGAAACATAGACGTTGATCCTTTCATTGTAAGTCTCTCCCTCTATATCCACTTCCGCCCAGTAGTAGCCCTCCTTCAGGTCGGCTCTGACCTTCACGGGAATGGACACACTCCGCTTGGCTCCATCCCTGGTGGTTCCCGTCAGAGTTTTCTCCGCCGTCTTCTCAAAGGGGAAAATGTACTCCTCCTCCTGACCGGGATAACCAAACTCCTGATGGGGATTCTGAATGGTTATCTTCACATCCTTCCAGTCATGGCCGGAGGTATTATAGAGGGTGAAGGTCACATCCATATTCCGGCCGATCTTGCCCCGGGGTATGGAAGACTGACTCACATACTGGTTGTCCTCCGTGTATATCAGCTCTGCCTTTGAAACGACGGAAAACGGCCCGCAGCACATCAGAACTGCCGCCATCAGACAAATCCCCGCCCGTATCCGCAACTTTTTCATACCAGCTCCTCCGCTTCTTCGCTCCTGCCCGGTGTCTGTTCGTCTATTTTTACAATCCTGCCGTCCACAATATGAAACTGCCTGTCAGCATAAGTGGCAAGATGATTGTCATGAGTTACCATGATCAGTGTCTGGCTCTGCTCCTCCACAATACGCCGCATCAGCTTCAGAATCTCCATGGTCGTTCTGGAATCCAGATTGCCTGTAGGTTCGTCCGCGAAGATGATCTTCGGATTCACGGCCAGAGCCCTGGCGATTCCTACGCGCTGCTGCTGACCGCCGGACATGGAATTGGCCATGTGCTTCATCTGCTTCTCCAGGCCTACCAGCTTCAGATACTTTACGGCTATCTGGTTCCGCTCCTTTTTGGGGACGCCGCGAAACATCAGGGGAAGGGCCACATTTTCCATGGAGTTCAGCGTAGGGAGCAGATTGTAGGACTGAAAGATAAAGCCGACCCTTTTTCTCCTGAACTCCACCAGCTGGTTCTCCGTCATATGCTCAATGTGAATCCCATCGATGACAATCTCGCCCTTTGTAGGCTTCTCAAGCCCGGCAAGCATGTTCAGAAGGGTGGATTTGCCGGAACCGGAAGGGCCTACGATCGCGCAGAACTCGCCTTTCCATATGGTAAAATCCACGCCGTCCAGGGCGTGGACCCTGGTCTCGCCCACCCGATAGATTTTGTACAGGTTCTTCACCTGGATAATGGGAACCCTGTCCTTGTCCACCCCGCGCCTCCTTCAGCAAGATGCGTATTCGATATTATTTTACACAGATTGCCAATGTTTTCCCACTGGATTATTCTTAATATTCCTTAAGGTTTCCTTACAACTGGCAAGTATATCATATTTTTCAAGAAAAGTATAGAAATCCGGCAGGAAATAGTCTATAATAGGTTCAAAACCGGCAGGGACCGGAATCTGAGAAAGGCCCCCTGCCCCGCAAAAGGAGAGCTTATGAGACATCTGATTAACCCGCTGGACTTCTCCGTGGAAGAGATTGACCAGCTGCTGGATCTGGCCGACGACATTGAGCACAACCTTCCCCGTTACGCCCACGTCTGTGACGGCAAAAAAATCGCAACCCTTTTCTATGAGCCAAGCACCCGAACTCGTCTGAGTTTTGAATCCGCCATGTTATCCCTGGGCGGAAGTGTTCTTGGCTTTTCTTCTGCCGATTCCAGCTCTGCCGCCAAGGGCGAGAGTGTGGCGGATACTATCCGCATCATTTCCTGCTATGCGGACATCTGCGCCATGCGGCATCCCAAGGAGGGCGCGCCCCTGGTCGCCGCCATGCACTCCGGCATCCCGGTCATCAACGCCGGCGACGGCGGTCACCAGCATCCGACCCAGACTTTGACCGATCTGATGACGATCCGGGCCCTGAAGGGACGGCTGAGCGACATGACCATCGGCCTCTGCGGCGATCTGAAATTCGGCCGCACCGTCCACTCCCTCATCAACGCCATGGTCCGGTATCCGGGCATACGGTTCGTCCTGATCTCTCCGCCTGAGCTGAGAGTCCCCGGATATATCCGGAAGGACGTTCTGCAGGCCAATCACATTGATTATAAAGAAGTTTCCAATCTGGACGAGGCCATGCCGGAGCTGGATATCCTGTATATGACCAGAATCCAGAGGGAGCGGTTCTTCAATGAGGAAGAATACATCCGCCTGAAGGACAGCTATATCCTGGACACAGCCAAGATGAACCTGGCCAGGGAAGACATGTTTGTCCTCCATCCTCTTCCCAGGGTCAACGAGATTTCCGTGGAAGTGGACAAGGATCCCAGAGCCGCCTACTTCCGGCAGGTCCAGTATGGAGTCTATGTCCGTATGGCACTGATTATGACGTTATTGGAGGTGGAAAAGCCATGTTGAATATCAGCGGATTAAATGAAGGTATCGTTCTGGACCACATTCAGGCGGGAAAGAGCCTGGATATCTACCATCATCTTGGTCTGGACAAGCTGGAATGCCAGGTCGCCATCATCAAGAACGCCCGCAGCAACAAGATGGGCCGCAAAGACATCATTAAGATCGAAGGGCCCATGGAAAACCTGAACCTGGATGTCCTGGGCTACATTGACCACAATATTACAGTCAATATTATTCAGAATGAAAAGATCGTCGAGAAAAAGAAGCTGAAGCTTCCCAAAAAGATCACCAACGTGATCCACTGCAAGAATCCCCGCTGTATCATCTCCATCGAGCAGGAGCTTCCGGACGTGTTCTATCTGGCCGATGAGGCCACCCAGACTTACCGCTGCCTGTACTGTGAAGAAAAATACGGCGCCAAAAGACACTGACACACCAAAAGCCCGGCGAAAAACCGGGCTTTTTTCTGCTTTTTAAAAGAAACCAATCAGTACAGGACGCCGTCCCCTCCCGCGAATTTTCCGTTGGGAGCGTACCGGTTGGAGTACATGGCGCCGTAATAGCCGTCGTGCAGCTGGTTGAAATAGTAGGGCTTTCCGTTGATCGTCAGATAGCCGGTCAACATCTTGCCGTAGGTGCCGTCGTGGTTGGGATTCATAAAGTAATACACGCCGCCTACCTGCTGCCAGCCGGTCAGCATCAGGCCGCTGCTGCTGAACAGATACCACTCGTCCCTGGAAACCTCTTTCCAGCCGGTGACGCGGGTTCCGTTGACTACATAATACCAGGTGTCGCCGCTTCCCTGCCAGCCGGTATATCGGATACCGTAATCATTGGTAACTCCCGGACCACCGGAGTTGGGGGAACTGCCGGATGAGCCGGGCCCCTGGGTGTTCGTCACATAGCTGCTGCCGGCCAGGCCCCCGCGTACCTGCCGTCCGGCGTATACTGATTCATATACAGGGCTCCGTAGGTGCCGTCGTGATTCTCATTGAAATAATAGTACCTGCCGTTAATGTTCTGAAGTCCGACCAGCATCTTGCCGTAGGTGCCGTCATGGCTGGTGTTCATGTAATAATATCTGCCGCCCACATTCTGCCAGCCGGTCAGCATCACGCCGTTGCTGCCGAACAGATACCACTCGTTCCTGGATATCTCTCTCCAGCCGACAGCCGCGATGCCGCCGGAAAGATAGTACCAGGTATTGCCGCTTCCCTGCCAGCCGGTGTAAGTCGAACCACTGCTTCCTGCGGTGGTGCCGGGGCCGCCGGAACCGGAACTGTATCCGGAGGACGAACTGCTGTCGCTCTGAGTTCCGTGCCTTGTAGCGGTTGGCACCCTGAAGTCGTACCGGCCGTACTCATCATCAAAGCCCTCCGACGCCAGATACCGGTCCGCCGTGGAGGAACCGGGAATCGCGACTACAGATACAGAATTCACACTGTTTTTCCCGCCGATATAACTGCTGAGGCTGATGCTGGGAGATGTGGTGGTCTTTCTGATTGTCCTCTCATTGCCGTTCTGGCTGTAATCAATCATCACCGCGTAGTTTTTGGCATAATCCACCGCGTCCCAGGTAGCTTTTTTGGCTACTTCGTCTACACTGGCGCTGATTGCCGTCGGGAACTTGTAGAAGGGATACATCTTGGCCTTTACGGTCATCCGCCTGGAAGACCTTATGGAAACCGACACCTCGTAAGAGCCGTAGACCGACACCTCCGTGTCCTTGGTAAACTCCCAGTCTCTGTCGCACTCCACATCCATGGTAAGGGTGTAGGAGCGCCGCGGAGTCGCGATATCGCCGCTGGAATAATTATAATTGTTGATCCAGTAATCCCCGCCGCCCGGCGTCGACGGAATGTCAATCACATATACCGTCTCCGGAGCCAGATCGTTAAGATCCTCATCCGATACCAGACTGATGTACACCTCATCAATCCAGTCCGCCGCCATGGCGGTCATGGGCGCGGCCGCAAGACAGATACAGCTGGCTGCGGCAAGAACAAACGCCTTCATCTTCATGGTACTTCCCTCCCTGATATAATAGTAATCATGCCTTCGGCAGAAACATTATGATAAATTGAGCAAGACGGTAAGCCGGGTTATGTCGCGGATGATCATCTATCTAGGCCTGACGTCGCCGCCAGGCTCAAGCGACCTACCCGAAAGCAGGCGGGCCACCTTACGCTTTCTGTTCGGTCTTGCTTCGGATAAGGTTTACATGTGCCC
>CANQSK010000142.1 GCA_947626475.1 uncultured Lachnospiraceae bacterium | reverse complement strand
CAGTGTATGCCCCCTGCAGAAGAGCTTCCTGCACTTCCTCCAGCATTCCGGCGGAAAGGAAAAGAACCATGGACGCTCCGTGAGCGGCCAGCGCCGCCAGATTCTCCTTCTCCGGCACAGAAGTACGCCCCGCCAGACGGCTGATGATCACAGTCTGACTGACGCCCGGAAGCGTATACTCGGCGTTCAGCGCCGCCGCCGCGCCGCAGAAGCTGGAAACGCCCGGCGTATCGTCATAAGCAATCCCTGCCGCGTCCAGGGCGTCCATCTGTTCCCGGACAGCGCCGTACAGGCTGGGGTCCCCGGTGTGCAGGCGAACGGTCGTCCGCCCGGCCTTCTCAGCGGCTTTCATAACCTCCAGCACCTGCTCCAGAGTCATTTCGGCACTGTTGTAAATGCTGCAGTCCGTCCCAGCCAGAGCCAGAACTGCCGGATTCACCAGGCTGCCCGCATAGATGATCACATCCGCTTCTCCCAGAAGTCTCGCCCCCCGCAGGGTGAGCAGATCCGGCGCCCCGGGACCGGCGCCTACAAAATGAACCATATCTATTCTCCTTTACTGCCGCCAGTTTTGCAGAATCATTCCGGCGCTCTCCGTGGTTCCCAGAAGACCGAACCGGTTGGAAAATGTAACCGCTCCGATCCGGTAAGCCCCCGCCACACGGTGATCCAGATGCCTCTGGACAGCCGCCAGGATGCTTTCCATAACAGGCTGCCGCAGTCCCGCCTCACCCAGCAGCTGTATACAGGCGTCGGCGGCAGCGGATTCCATCAGGGCCCGGCAGAGACCGGCTCCTGCTCCGCAGACGGCGGCGTGGGCGCAGAAAATCTCTCCCCGGCAGTCGGCATAGCGGGAATGAGTGTTCATCACGCCTCCGGCCAGCTTAACCATTTTACCGATATGACCCACAAGAAGCACTTCCTCAAAAGGCAGTCCGGCTGCGTTGTCCAGTGCGTCTCCGATAAAATTGGAACATTTCACCACCGGAACTCCCAGCCGGTCCCATCCCTGCTGCCGCAGAAAATCCATCCCGTAATTGCCGGGAGTCAGGATAAGGCGTGCGGAGCTCTCCGCCGCCTGGCGCTGTTCCAGCTCAATGGTGTCGATAAAGGCCCTCTGGCTCATAGGCTCCACAATGCCGGAAGTGCCAAGAATCGAGATTCCTCCCTCCACCCCAAGGCTGGGATTGAAGGTCCGCCTGGCCGCTTCCTCTCCGCCCGGCACGGAAATGATGATCTGAAGTCCCCCGGCATACCCGTAAGTCCGGCATACCGCCTGAGCCTGCTCCTCAATCATTCGCCTGGGCACGCGGTTGATCGCCGCGGCGCCTACCGGCTGGTCAAGACCGGGCTTCGTCACCCTGCCTACGCCGGGACCCCCGTCAATGGAAACGCCTGGCGCATGGGCGCGGCAAACGGCGGCGGCGATCTCCATGCCGCCGGTTACGTCGGCATCGTCACCGGCATCCTTTTCCACAGAACAGACAGCTGTGTCCTCATCTGCCATGAAGCAGGACCGGGGCTCCGCCTTCACCGTCAGCCCGGCAGGCGTTCTAAGCTCCAGAACATCCGGAACCCGGCCGGAAAAAAGAAGCACAGCGGCCCCCTGAGCCGCCAGAGCAGCGCAGGTGCCGGTGGTATAACCGCACCGGAGCATTTTCTGCCCGCTCCGGACATAATGTTCAAATGCCATGGAGTTCCTCCAATGTAATTCCCTTCTCTCGCGTCTGTTCCAGCAATTCGGGGGTCACGCCGTAAAGCTCCCCAATGTATCCGCCGCAAAAGATCTCATCCGGCGAACCTGCCCGGTCAACGGTCCCGTCCTTCACACAGACTACAGTGTCCGATACCTTTCGCGCCAGCTCCAGCTCATGAAGAGACATGACCACCGCCAGCCTCTCCTGGCTGACCAAATCCTTTAAGACAGACAGAAGCACCAGCTTGTACCGGATATCCAGAAAGGAAGTAGGCTCGTCCAGCACAAGGAGTCGCGGCCTCTGGCAGATTGCCCTGGCCAGCATGACCAGCTGGCGCTGGCCGTCGCTGACGCGGCTAAACTCCCTCTCCGCCAGAGCGGCGACTCCCACCAGCTCCATGGCCCGCCGGACCTCCTCCCGGTCGGCCGCCGAAAGGATACCGAGCCTCCCTGTATAGGGATACCGTCCGGCGCTGACCACATCCCGGCAGGTCATCAGCTCCGGCGCGGTCCGATTTGTCATCAGAACAGCCATGGTCCGGGCTGCCTGATTCTCAGAGAGCCCGACCAGGTTTTTCCCCTCCAGCCAAACCGTTCCCGCCGCCGGCGCCAGCTGCCGGGCGATCGTTTTCAGAACCGTTGATTTTCCGGCGCCGTTGGGACCGATCAGAGTGACGATCCGGCCGGGAGACACGTCCAATTCCACTCCGCTGACAACTGCCCTGCCGCCATAGCCTGCGGAAAGATTTCTGGCAGACAACACTTTATTTTCCATCCTGCCGCCCTTTCTGCCGGTGAAGCATAAGCCAGATGACTACCGGCGCGCCGAATACAGCCGTCACGGAACTGATGCTCAGCTCCGTCGGGGCAAACAGAGTTCTGGCAATCAGGTCGCAGGCCAGACAAAATACCGCCCCGCCCAGAAAGCAGGCCGGCAGAACAATCAACGGCCTGGCCGTCCCGAACAGCCCCTTGATCAGATGGGGCACAGCGATGCCCACAAAAGAAATCGGTCCGGCAAAAGCCGTGACACAGGCGGAAAGCAGGCTGGAAAGCAGAATCAGCTCCACCCGGAACCGGCGCACCTTCACGCCCATGCTGGCGGCGTAAACCTCTCCCAGCTGATAGGCCCCCATGGGTTTGGACAGCAGAAAGGAGCAGAAAAAGCCTGCCAAAACCACCGCCGCCATGGTACGCACGCTGTCCCATCCGGCCCCGGAAAAGCTTCCCATGGACCAGTTGTGCAGGTTGACGATATTGGAATCATCGGCGAAGGTGACGGCAAAATCGGTAATGGCCGAACAGATATATCCGATCATCACACCGCAGATAATGAGCAGGGCCATCTGCCGCACCCTTCCGGAAACAACAAGGATAAATCCCATGGACAGCATGGAGCCTGCAAAAGCCGTCGCGATCAGTGCCGCGGAATCCAGCACCAGCCCGTGTCCCAGAGCGGCAATCATGGTCAGCGCCACCGCCAGCTTTGCCCCGGAGGAAATGCCCAGCACAAAAGGCCCGGCAATAGGATTGGCAAAAAAAGTCTGAAGCAGAAACCCGGACAGGGCAAGGGCTCCTCCCAGAAGCGCCGCAGCAAGAGCCCTTGGAAACCGGATCTGCCAGAATATCCCGGAGACTATCTCCTCACCGCCAGGATTCATGAGAGCATTCAGTATCTGCCCCGGCGCTGCCGCGCTCCCCATCCCCAGACTGAGAATCAGAAACACACCCAGAAGCAGGAGCAGGATGAGATAACCGCAGACGTATCGCACTTGCCGCGTCATTTTATCGCCCCCTTATTCCGCGGATTCCCAGGACAGGCGGTGCAGGAAGGTCAATTCCTCTCCCGTCTCCGCCTCGCCGGAAATTACGCTGTGAAGATCCGCCAGCAGATCTCCCAGTCCGGTGACCTGCTGATACATATCCTTTCCGGTACACCACACATTGCCCGTCTGAACCGCCTTGAAACCGGACAGCAGATCGCTTTTCTGAACCAGCTCATCCAGAGTTTCCAGCTCCGCATCAATGGTGCTGTTGTAAATAAGAATATCCGCGTCCCTGGCTCCGGCGTAAAAGGACTCCATCTGCATATTCATTGTAGACAAGTTGTTGTCCCCGGCGTCCAGATCCGCGAAGACATAGCGTCCTCCTGCCATCTCAATCAGCATGGAAATATAATCTCCCGGTTTTCGCACATTGGCATAGCCGCCGGAGCTGATATAGAAAAATGCTACCGCCGGCCCTTCAGCACCATCGTCGGCCTCCTCCAGAACAGGAGCAAGCCGGGCCATCTGCCGGTCGAAAAAGGCAGCGGCCTCCTCTTCCGCTCCAGCAAGCAGTCCGTAAAGCTTAATCCATTCTAGGCGGCCCAGGGGATGAGGCTCGTAGCTGGAGCGCTCCACCAGCACCGGGATGCCCAGCTTCCTCAGCTGCTCAGCGACCTCGGGACTGTGATAGATCATGGTAGATTCAATGGCAAGGCTGCTCTCCTGATCCATCAGAAGTTCATAATCCGGCGCGCTGTAGCGCCCTGCATAGAGAATCCTTCCCTCATCCAGCGCCTCAAGCACCTCCGGAATACTCCAGTTGGCCGCGGAGGTGCTGGTGAGCCGCACCCGGTCCAGCCGGTCCAGCTCCCGGAAAAAATCCATGGCCGCAGACGCCGCCAGGTAAATATTGTCCAGGGGCTGCCTCAGCACAGTGATATCTCCGTCCAGTCCTTCCGGGACAGCGGCGTCCTCCGGCAGAAGCAGATAGCGGTCACTCCCGCCTATGGTGATCAGAGCGCTCCCGTCCGGGTAATCATCCACCGCGAACTGCCGGGCATAGACCAGCTCCATGCTTCCTGCGGGCTGCATATCATCCCAGGCGGGTTTTACCTGCTCTGCCGGAACGCAGGCCCCGGAATCATCTGTCCCGCCTAAAACCTCAGCTTTGAAATCGATTGTCCCGAATGCTGTCACCAGCGCCAGAAAACCCGCGGCACAGATCAGCGCAGCCCCAAAATACCGAATGCGATGTTTCATGACTGCACCTGAATGGTGGAGGAATCAAAACACAGCGTGTACTCAATCTCATGGGGCGTGCTCATGGCAATGGTGTCGGCCTGAACCGGCACAGGAACGTCAAAGCACGGCACGGGAATGACAAAGGTTGAGTTGCTGCCGTCACCGTCAAAATCGTACTGCACGCCGTCCACCTTCATATAATCATAGCTGGAACTGCTCCACACAATGGTAACCATGGCCGTCCCGTCTTCAACAGTCATCTGAGCAGGGCTCTCCACACCGGCGCGGCTGGAGCCGCCGGACAGGGTCACCTCTAGTGTGTAGCTTCCATCCGCAAGGCCCAGACTCTCCGCCGTGACAAAGGTTCCGTCTGCAAATGCCTCTCTTGGCAGAGAATCGGACCGGAAAACCAGAGTGCGGTCATACCACATTTCCTTCTTCTTACTGAACGCCGCGCAGGCCGTCTCCCTGTCCAGCGCTTCTACAGGCACTGTGAAAGTATGAGCGCCGTTTTCATCCTCTGTAAATGAAATGTAACTGTCCTCTCCGGCAGCCTCGGCCTCCCTGCTGGTACCCATATACACATACAGATAGCCGGTTCCTCCCATGGTCATGGCGGCTGTCATCTGTCCGTTCTCTACAGTGAGCACACATTTGTCAATGTTGAACATGGAAGAGCTGGAGTCCACGGCAATCTCGTAGACGCCGTCCTTTAGGGAATCTCCGCAAACAGGCTCCCGGCCCTGCCCCAGACTGTCAACCGCCGCCTGGGCGTGCTGCACAAACAGCCGGCGGATGGATTCCAGTTCACCCAGACCATTGACCAGGCACTCCACGTCGTAGCCTGCGCCCTCGAAAGCGGATTTCCAGGATTCCTCCTCATCGCCTGCCATATCATTGTTGGCATGGTCCCCCGCCACAATCATCAAAGGACGAAGCACCACACGGCTGTAGCTGCCTTTTTTCACAGCGGCAAGCACGTCCTCCACAGAGGGCTCTGCCTCCACGGTGCCAATGAAATAATTGGCATTGCCCGCGTCTGTCAAGACCTGCTGCATCCTGCTGTAAACGCCGTTGGACTCAGCCTCCGTTCCGTGACCCATGAAGACAATGGCGGTGCTGCCGTCATCATATTCTGCAGTCGCTTCCACAATGGCCGCGGCCACAGCGGCAAAATCTTCATCGCTGGTCAGCAGCGGTTCACCGATGGCGACGGCGTCAAAAGCGTCGGCATACTGAGCCACCTCATCCACCAGATCATTGTACTCAAATCCGTTCATCAGATGGGTAGGCTGAACGACCAGCCGCCTGACGCCGTTTTCCACAGCCCGGTCCAGCGCCTGACCCACATTGTCAATGGCGACGCCGTCCCGCCTGAGGACATGATCAATGATGATCTGACTGGTAAATCCCCGGCGGACGCTCCATTCCGGAAAAGCTTCCTCAATGGCGCTCTCAATGGCGCCAATGGTCAGACGGCGGCTGTCATTATAGCTGGTACCGAAGCTGACCACCATCAGCTCATCCTCACCGATACCATCGGCGTTGCGGGGATCGTCCAGAGAAGCGTCTCCGGTATCATAGTTTTCCTCATCCTGGGTTTCTGCCTCATCTTCAGCCTCCTCCTCGGAAGCGGAAACCGCCGCGCTGCTTCCGTCGAAAGCAGAGACCGCCGCGCTGTCGCCGCTGCTTTCGGAACTCCTGCTGCCGCATGCGGTCAGCATCGTAAAAATAAAAGCGGCAATGAACAGTACAGAAAAAATCTTCTTCATAATTACATGGCTCCTTTTCGTTTTGCAGAGATGAAACTGTCACGGCACAGAGGCAAAAAAATACCCTTTATCCGCGAGGATAAAGGGTAAACCAGACAAGGACCCTGCCCTGCAGCGGCAGCGTCCATACGATACGACCAATTCCTCGTGGCCTGGGACTTAGAAGTCCCTGTACCAAACAACCGGCAGGTTTCCTGGCTGATGGATCCCCACACAAGACGGCCTTCCCAACAGCTATGGCTGTCAGTGACCGCGCAGTCCGCGCATCGTCTTGCATTCCCCAATCACAGTGACGAGATCGTACAGGATTTGCACCTGTTTCCCTTTTACCCTCTGACCCGAAGATGTGGCCAGCGGCACCGGTTATTTTTATATTCAGTTCTGTAACTTCGTGATAATGATAGCATGGGCGGTTATATTTTGCAAGAAGATTTTCGCCCGTTTCTTATATTCCCTGGATTCTTAAATCTGATATTCCTTATACAATTCTTTCCTGACCGCGTCGTCCGAGGCCGCCTTCAGGATCAGATCGTCCCGCTGGTTCTCTGACAGCACCAGGATCAGGCGCGCCATGCGGGTCTCGCCTTGTTTCTCCCCAATCTCTCTTCCACGCTTCTCTCCAATCCTTTCTCCACATTGTCTTCCCCGTTTCTCCCCATCCAGTATCAGATCGTCAATCGCCTTGCACATATCTGTCTCCTTCCCTTCCTCTTCCTGCTTCCGAATCAGCTCCCTCAGTCGCTTCTGCTCTCCCAGCAGCGCAAGCGCTGCCGACATCTCCACACGGTCCATCCGCCCCAACTCTTCCCGATGGTCCTTCACATATTGATATAATTCCTTCTTGTCCTGGTTCAATCTTAACATATGGAATATGTGCTGTAAACAGGTTTTGTATCGCCCCGG
>CANQSK010000141.1 GCA_947626475.1 uncultured Lachnospiraceae bacterium | reverse complement strand
CGAATGAAAGGCAGAAAGAGGGACTCAAAGAAGTCCCCCGTCATCGTGCCCTATTTCCCCACCCCGTGAAAAGTAACTACGGAGCAGCTTTCCACACGTAATCCGTTCGGAATTTGCCGGGTTCCCTGTCGTAGGTGCCGTCGCCGTCGTAGATGGCAGCGCCGGACTCGTAGAGGATCAGGATTTCCGAACCGTCCCCGTCCGTCTTTACGGTGATGCCCTCTGACATGGGCATCATGGTGTAAGCGAAGATTTGGCAGGTGGCGGCCTCCAGCATGACGCAGTCATAATCGGTTCCGTCCAGGGAGACGGTCCGGGTCTGAGCCTTGGAAGGGTCGTATCCCAAAAGCTCCGAGTTGTTGGTCCGGCCGTAGGAGCGGCTCAGGACGATTGTTCCGTCCGCTTTTTGGGTCATGCCCTGGATCCGGTTGGTGATGCCGTAGAATTTGTCCGCGTCCGGCATGGCGTAGGGATGTCCGTCGGAAGGCTCCATTGCGGCGCTTCCGGCATCGCCCAGGCTGTAGCCCAGTATATACGCGCCGAAGGTCTCCCCGTCCGTTTCCGCCTTGACGGTGCCCAGATCCTCCGGCGGCGCGTAGGACTTCTTTGTGGAGAGGTAGAAATTTCCTATCCACAGGGTATCATTGGAATAATTCATGAAAGAGGGCTGTACCGGAACCTGGTAAAGCTGCTTTACGGTCACGTCCTGGTGGCCCTCCGTGGTCAGCTCTTCCAGCGGGATGGCGGCGATCCAGTAGGTTGTTTTGCCGGAGCTGTCCTTTCCCTGGTCCGCGGACACATAGAGGGTGTCGCTGCTTACAGCCACGCCGCCCATGTGGCTGGTGAAGGGGCTTCCGTCCTCCCGGTACATGGTGTACTCAGCCACAAATTCACCGTCGGGACTGAGGACAGCCACAGCGGTGGGGTTGCCCTTTTCCGTGAAGGGATTGTCCTCGTCCCGCTTGAAATAGCCGGAGATGTAGATATTGCCCGTTCCGTCCTGCTGATCCATTCCCTGGGATACCAGCTTCTCATTGAAGCCCGGCGTGACGGCAAAGGGTTCTGCAATCTCCAGAAAATCCGAGAAATCCTCATAGTTTTTCTTGTCCGTGTCGGTGCATACGCCCACCTTTTCCGTCTGGGTCATATACATGCCGTTGGCCTGGGGCCGGCGGGCCTCCTCCGGTTCCTGTGTTTCCTCCTTATCCGGGGCAGTCTCCGTCTCGGTCTCCTGGTTGTCCGGAGCAGCTGCGTTTTCTGTCTCCCGGTTGTCCGCAGCCTCCGATGGTTTCTGGGCCTCCTCGGCGGAGCCTGCCGTTTCCTGAGAAGCGGGTGCCGGCGGCGGGGAACCGCACCCGGCAAGCATCAGGATTATGGAAACAGTCAGAAGACAGATGGAACTATTGTTGTTCTTCACTTTGACGATATGAAACCTCCTTTCTGGAATTTAAGATGATTATACATGATTTTTCAGAAAAGAGCAACAATATGGAGACATGTGGAAAAAGAAAAATGAAAAAATAGTTGAAAGATTTTAATAATTATGCTAAAATTTCAAGAAAAGTTCCGATATGTGCAATGGGGTACAGTTCTATCAGGGCTGGGCCCCTTTTTGTGTGCGGCAGGTTATCCGGGAAAACGACAGTTTGAGGGAATCAGAACGGACGGATGTCTCCGGAATCGGAACTGGAAAGAAGGAGGACATGTAATAATTATGAAAAAGAAACTTAGTCTGATTTTAGCGGGCGCAATGGTTCTTAGCATGGCGCTGACCGGCTGCGGCGGCGGTTCCGGAAGCGGAGATACGTCTGCGACGGCAGCCGCGGCAGGCGGAGAGACGGCAGCCGCGGAGGCAGATACGGAGGCGGCCGCTGCGGGAGAGAGCAGCGAATCCGATATTGACACCACCGGTTTTCTGGTAACTCCCAAGGACACGGATATCCAGACGGCTGACGTTCAGCGGACATCAGCGGACTATGAGCTTCCCCTGAATATTTACGACCGGCTGGCCGACATCAAGGTGGAGAACGGCGTATCCAGCGTAGAGCCTTCTCTGGCGGAGTCCTGGGACATCTCCGAGGACGGCCTTGAGTATACCTTCCATCTGAGACAGGGCGTCAAGTTCCACAACGGCAATGATTTTACGGCTGAGGATGTGGTCTACACCTTCAACCGCCTGCTTACGGTTTCCGGAGCCATGAATACTGAGCTTCTGGAGCAGGTGCAGGGCGCCGCCGAGGTTCTGGACGGAACGGCGACTGAGCTTTCCGGCGTTGAGGCAGTAGATGATTATACCGTTAAGATTACTCTGGTTGAGCCTTTCGGCGCGTTCCTTTCCTGCATCACGGCTCCCGGCGCTTCCATCTATGACAGCGAGGCAACCGAGGCTGCCGGCGATCAGTTCGGCCTGGATCCGTCTGTGACCGTAGGCACCGGCCCCTTCAAGTTTGTGGAGTGGACCCTGAACGACCGCATGGTTCTGGTGAGAAATGACGATTACTGGAAAGAGCCTGCAGGCATCCCCGGCGTTGTGATCCGCATCGTTCCGGATACGGAGACCCAGACCATGATGTTTGAGAACGGCGAGCTGGATATTATCGACCTGGATGAGATTCCCGACGCGGTAGACCGTCTGAAAGCCACTTATCCGGACCAGATCGTAGAAGGAAACCGTGTGGGCGTGACCTACATGATCATGAACTACAATGTAGAGCCTCTGAACAATATCAATGTCCGTAAGGCCATTCAGCGGGCCATTGACCGTCAGGCAATCCTTGACGCTCTGTACGGCGGCATGGGCACTGTGGAGAACGGCATCTATCCTCACGGCCTGATCGGATTCAACGACGAGCTTCCGGCTATCGAGTACGATCCTGAGGAGGCCAAGGCCCTTCTGGCCGAGGCAGGGTACGCGGACGGCTTCACCATGGAGCTGGCTTCCGATACTTCCGCAGGAGACGCGGTCGCCATGACCCTTGAGATCATCAAGGAGCAGCTGGCGGAAGTAGGCATTACCGCCGAGATCAAGAACTACGATGAGTCCAGCTGGCTGGATCTGCGCAACTCCGGCGAGATGTGCGCGTTCACCGCGACCTGGACCGCTGACTTTAACGATCCGGACAACTTTATCTACACCTTCTTCGGCAATGAGGAGAAGTCCAAAATCCGTTCTCTGAATTATCCGGACGCGGACAAGATGGCCCGTGTGACCGCTGCCCGCGCCATGGTGAACGAGGACGAGAGAATTGCCGAGTATCAGGCCCTGGAGAAAGAGATTGTCCAGGATGACGCTGCCTGGGTGCCCATGTATTCCCGCGTACATCTTTTCGCGGTAAGCAAGAGAGTGCAGGGCTTCACACCCTTCTGGAGCGGCTACGGCGATAAGCCCTTCTATGGAATTACATTCAGTGAATAAAAAAGAAGCTGTCTGAACTTCAGGGATCATGCCGCAGAATGAGGTAACATTTTGCGGCATGATTCTGCTGGTTAGAGGAGAAGGAGAGAGGAGAGGCCTGTGTTAAGCAAAGTATTGAAGCGCATTGCCATATCGATACCGGTACTGATTGGCGTGGTGCTCTTGATTTTTATTATGCTGAGAGTAGTGCCGGGGGACCCGGTGGCGACTATGATGGGTGAGCATGTGAATCCGGCCATGATCGAGAAGATCAGCGCGGAGCTGGGGTTGGATCAGCCGCTGTATATCCAGTTTTTCAAGTATGTGGGGAACGCCCTGAGGGGAGATTTCGGTACGTCTTACCGTCTGAACCGCAATGTGACTCAGATCATTCTGGAATCCTTCCCCCATACGGTAAAGCTGTCTCTGCTGGCGGCCCTGGTCGCGTGGATCGTCGGTCTGGTGGCGGGCATTATCGCGGCTATCCGGCAGAACCGCCTGCTGGACCGTCTGTTTATGGGATGCTCCCTTATGGGAGTCTCCATGCCTGTGTTTATGACTGCTCTGGTTCTTCAGTACATTTTTGCTTTCAAGCTTCAGTGGTTTCCGATTTCCGGATTTGACAGCTGGCAGGCCATGATACTTCCCGCCATTGCTCTGGGCTGGAACTCAGCCGGCAGCATTGCCAGAATGACACGTTCCAACCTGGTAGAGATTCTTCAGAACGATTATATCCGCACGGCCCGCGCCAAGGGGCTGCGGGAACACGGGGTGATCATCGGTCACGCTCTCAAGAACGCGATGCTTCCCGTCGTCACCATGATGGCCCTGCAGATTTCCAGTATGCTTTCCGGCGCTGTGCTGACGGAGAGCGTCTTCGGCGTGCCCGGCATCGGAAGGCTGTCTGTAAACGCCATTGAGACCCGCGATATGCCGCTTCTCCAGGGAACGGTTATCTTCACTACGATTTTGATCATTCTGGGCAACCTGGTCGCCGACCTGCTTTACAACGTGCTGGATCCCAGAATCAGGGAGGGTGCATAAGATGGGCGATACATACGAGGAGAGACTGATACCGAACGCGGAAGAGGAGGATATGGCCGCCCAGATCGGCGAGTCGGAGACCTGGCTGGATCAGGTAAAGACCATGGTGCGCCAGAACAAGCTGGCGGCGTTTTCCGCGGTGGTGATCCTTTTGATTCTTCTGGCAGCTGTTTTCGCGCCGCTTGTGGCGCCTTACGACCACCTGGCCCAGAGTCTGACGGACCGTCTGACTCATCCCTGCGCGGAACACTGGCTGGGTACGGCTGAGCTGGGAAGGGATGTTCTCAGCCGCATCATTTTCGGGGCCCGTGTATCCCTGACCATCGGCCTGGTGCCCACTTTGATCTCCATGGTCATCGGCACCGTGCTGGGCCTCTGCGCCGGATATTACGGCGGCAAGGTGGATTTTGTCATTATGCGTCTGGCGGATGTTATGCTGGCGTTCCCGTCCCTGCTTCTCGCCATGGTGGTCATGTATACCATGGGAGGCGGACTGATCAATATTTTCATTGCTCTGAGTCTGGTAAACTGGGCCGGTACGGCCAGGATCGTCCGGTCTCAGACCCTTTCCCTGAAGGAAATCGAGTTTGTGGAGGCAGCCCGTTCCATCGGCGTGAAGAAGTGGACCATTATGTTCCGCCATATTCTTCCCAACTGCCTGCCTTCCCTGATCGTACTGTTTACATTGAATATTCCGTCCGCGATCCTGTCGGAAGCGTCCCTAAGCTTTCTGGGCATCGGCGCTCAGCCGCCCTCTGCAAGCTGGGGCCTGATGGTAGTCCGCGGCAAAAAATATCTGTTTTCGGAACCCTGGCTTTCTATCGCCCCAAGCGTGGCCATCATGATCGTGGTGATGGCGTTCAACTTCCTGGGAGATGGCCTGCGGGATGTTCTTGATCCCTATCTAAAAGAGCAGTAGGAGGAAGGCAATGGAATCATCGGTAGTATTGGACGTTAAAAACCTGAAGTCCCATTTCTTTACGGCCAAGGGAGAGGTCCCGGCAGTGGACGGCGTCAGCATCCGGGTTCCGGCCGGAAAGATCATCGGCATTGTGGGAGAGTCCGGCTGCGGCAAGAGCATGACGGCCATGTCCATTATGGGCCTTCTGCGGTATCCCGGAAGAGTGGTGGACGGAACCATCACCCTGGACGGCCGGGACATTACTCATCTGAGACCCAAAGAGCTTTCTCAGGTCCGCGGCAACGAGCTGTCCATGATCTTCCAGGAGCCTATGACGTCCCTGAATCCTGTGTACCCTGTGGGCGTTCAGGTGAGGGAGGCCATCCTGCTCCATCAGAAGACCACCAAGGCGGAAGCGAAGGAGCGGGTGCTTGAGATTTTTCAGGCAGTAGGGATTCCGGAACCGGAAAAACGCTACTACAATTATCCCCATCAGCTGTCCGGCGGCCTGCGCCAGAGAGTGATGATCGGGATGGCCATGGTGTGCCGTCCCAAGGTGATGATCGCCGACGAGCCCACCACCGCTCTGGACGTGACCATCGAGGCCCAGATCCTCAGGCTGATGAAACGGCTGTGCGCGGAGCAGGGGACTTCGATCATCCTGATCACCCACAACATGGGCGTAGTGGCGGAAATCTGCGATTACGTCTACGTAATGTACGCGGGCAAGGTCATGGAGCAGGCTGAGACCTTTGAATTGTTTGAGCATACCAGGCATCCTTATACTCAGGGCCTTTTGAAATCCATTCCCAGGCTGGATGAGAAGGCGGACCGGCTCTATACCATCGAGGGCGTAGTGCCCAATCTTCTGCATCTGCCCAGGGGCTGCAGCTTCTGCACCCGCTGCGACCAGGCCCAGGAGCGGTGCTTTACGGAAAAGCCCGGCATCTATGAGGCGTCAGAAGGCCACGGAGTCCGGTGCCTCAAGTATGAAAGCGGGGTGAAGTTGGATGGAGAATGAGAAAAAAGTGCTTCTGGAAGCGAGAAACCTGGTAAAGGAGTTCCGCATCGGAGGAACCAAAAAGAATCCCCAGGTGGTTCACGCTGTGAGCAATCTGGACCTGCAGATTTTTGAGGGTGAGACCCTGGCTCTGGTGGGAGAGTCCGGCTGCGGAAAAAGTACCCTTGGCAGGACGCTGATCCGGCTTTTGGAGCCCACCTCCGGGGAGATCGAGTTTGACGGTAAGAATATTGTCGGCATGAATGAAAGGGAATTCGCGGGACTCAGGCGCCAGATGCAGATCATCTTCCAGGATCCCTACGCCTCCCTGAATCCCAGAATGAGCGTGAAGCAGATCATTGCGGAGCCCCTGGTCACCTACGGCATGAAGGATAAAAGGGAGCTGGAGCGGCAGGTAAAGGCCCTTATGAAGGAAGTGGGAATCGCCGAGGAGTTCTACAACCGGTATCCCCACCAGTTTTCCGGCGGCCAGAGACAGAGGATCGGCATTGCCAGGGCGATTGCCCTGCGGCCCCGCCTGATCATCTGCGACGAGCCCGTATCCGCTCTGGACGTTTCCATTCAGTCCCAGGTGCTGAACCTGCTGAAGGACCTGCAGGAAAAATACGGTCTGACCTACCTTTTTATTTCCCACGATCTGAGCGTGGTGAAATTTATCGCCGACCGGGTCTGCGTCATGTTCCTGGGAAGCGTCTGTGAGATCGGGGATACGGACAGCCTTTATGATAAGCCTCTGCACCCCTACACGAAGCTTCTGCTGAACGCCATACCCAAGGCCGATCCCAGGCTGCGCAATGAGGAAAAGGAACTGCTCAGCGGCGAGATCCCCTCTCCGGTGAATCCGCCTTCCGGCTGCCGTTTCCACACCCGATGTCCCTACGCCAGGGATATCTGCAGCCAGCAGGTCCCGGAGGGAAAGACCTTCGGAGACAGAAAGGTATTCTGTCATTTTCCGCTGGAATAACCGGCCGGTATATGCTACAATGAAATGGATGCTTTTGGGCATCCATTTTTCAATTATGGGTCGGATAGACCCTGTTGAGTGCGTTGGAGTTTCTCAACAGAGAAACGGAAACGTGCTCAACGTTAAACCA
>CANQSK010000140.1 GCA_947626475.1 uncultured Lachnospiraceae bacterium | reverse complement strand
GTGCATGGAAGCGATTCCCTGCAGCGGCAGATAGTAGTTCATCATGGAGAACATGCCCTTCTTCATCTCGCCGCCGTACCAGGTGTTCAGGATGACCTGCTCACGACTGCTGATATTGAAGACAACGGCGGTCTCGGAATTGAGGCCCAGCTCCTTGTAGTTCTCTACTTTTGCCTTGGAAGCGTTGTAGATGACAAAATCCGGCTCAAAGTTCTCAAGCTCCTCCTCGGACGCCTGGATAAACATGTTCTTGACGAAATGAGCCTGCCATGCCACTTCCACGATGAAACGGATCGCCATGCGGGTGTCCTTATTGGCGCCGCAGAACGCGTCTACCACATACAGCTTCTTGTTGGACAGTTCCTTGACTGCCAGCTCCTTAACTGCCTTCCAGGTCTCCTCGGAAGCCGGATGGTTGTCGTTCTTGTAAGCGTCGGAGGTCCACCATACAGTGTCCTTGGAATTTTCGTCCATGACGATGAATTTGTCCTTGGGGGAGCGTCCGGTGTAAACGCCGGTCATAACGTTCACCGCGCCCAGTTCACTCAGCTGACCCTTGTCGTAGCCTTCCAGCGTGGGATCCATCTCCGCCTCGAACAGATACTCGTAGGAGGGATTGTAAACGATCTCAGTGGTTCCAGTAATGCCATACTTGGTTAAATCCGGAGTTGCCATGATATCTTACCTCTTTTCTTTGAAATATGGTTGTAAAGTATAATTAACAGTCCCGCATCTTCGCAGAATCTGCAAATATAGGCAATTATCTCATTTTGTGAAGAAAAAGTCAATGATTTTATAAAAATCCGATGGATTTCCTTTCCGGTTTTCTGTATACTGAAGGCAGTATAAAAGAGAAAGGAGATTTTATCTGATGCTCATACATGTTGCCCGGGACGGAAGCGGCAGCTTTACGTCCATACAGCAGGCTCTGGACTCTCTCCCCTCTGACAGCCGGGAACCAGTCACTCTGATGATCCACAGAGGCGTCTATCAAGAGAGAGTCACCGTAAACAGGCCTTATATCACCTTTCAGGGAGAATCCAGGGATGAGACAGTTCTCACCTACGGGCTCTACGCCCGCATGATGATGGAGGACGGTCAGAAACGGGGAACCTTCCGCAGCTATTCCTGTCTCATTGACGCCGATGACTTCACGGCCAGAGACATGACCTTCGCCAACAGCTCCGGCCCCGGCAATCTGGTGGGACAGGGCCTCGCCCTCTACGGGGACGGCGACCGTCTGGTCTTTGACAACTGCCGGTTTCTGGGAGGACAGGATACCCTGTTCACCGCTCCGCTACCTCCTAAGGAGATCGAACCCAGAGGATTCCAGGGCCCCAAGGAATTTGCCCCCAGAAGGAATGGCCGGCACTATTACCGGAACTGCTACATAGAGGGCGATGTGGATTTCATCTTCGGAGGAGCCACCGCCTACTTTGAGGGATGCCGGATCCATTCCAAATATACGGACCGGGACAACTTCGTCACCGCCGCGTCCACGCCGGAGGGCCAGGAATACGGCTATGTGATGCAGGACTGCCATTTTACCGGCGACGGCCACGTTCACGTCACCTATCTCGGACGGCCGTGGAGAGAATACGCCCGGACGGTCCTGATCCACTGCCGCATGGAAGAGCATATCCGGCCTGAAGGGTGGCACGACTGGGACAAACCCCAGGCACATAAGCACACTTTCTACGCGGAATACGGAAGCTACGGACCAGGCGCACAGATGTCTATGAGGCCGGACTGGATCCACCGGCTGAAGCCCGAGGACCTGCCTCACTATACAAAGGAAGCCGTCCTCGGCGGCGCGGACGGCTGGAATCCATGACAGAGACGAGGCGCCGGAACATGCTCCGGCGCCTCTTTCCTGCAAGACCTCTTCTGTTATTTGAAAAACTCATGTCCGTCGTGCTGAAACAAAAAGGTAAGCCTGCTGTCGAACCAGCGGACAGCCCTGGATCTGGCGCCGCTGCGGTTCATAAAGTACAGCGCCCCCTGAGAGTAATCCTCTCCGGCCAGCGCCCGGTTCACGCACTCTACCGTCTCATCCGTCACCCTGCATGAGTACAGGCTTCCGTCTCTCACCGGTGAAAATTGTCCCCGCTGAAAAACCACGGCCTCGATGGAGTTGGGAAATTCGCTGCTGCGGACCCGGTTGAGAATCACATCCGCCACCAGGATCTTTCCCTTCTGATCGCAGACTCCCGCTTCAGCCTGAACGATCTTCAACAATATCTGATAATCTTCATCACTGTAATTTACAAGGCCCTGGACCTTTCCGGCTTCCTCAGCTTCCTTCCGGAGTTTTTCTTCCTCCTCCTTTTGGACAGCTTCCTCTTTCTCCTTCTGTTGGGCTTCCTCTTCCGCGTTTATCCGGGCTTCCTCAGCCGCCTTCTCGCGGGCCTCATCATTTTGCCGGATCGCCTGCTTAAGCTGATTCAGTTCTCTGCGGGCCTCCTTCTGCTGTTCCTCCTGTCTCTGAACGTCCTTCAGCAAAGACTGTCCGACCAGCTGCTGCCCCTCCTGCCGGGAATCCGCCAGATTCGTTTGTATGTCCGCTTCCGTAATGGTTTCGATTTCTTCAGATTCCTCCTCCGGCAGACCTCCACCGTCGGAGGGGACTTCAGCGAAAGCCTCTGCCACATTTCTGCCTCCTCCGTCAAATCCGCTGGAAGTGAACGCCGCCGCCATGAGAATCACTCCAGAGACCATGATCACCGCTTTGTTCCGGTAATCCCTCTTCATGACCTTTACAGTCAGTGATTTCACGAAGGCAAACACTCTCTGAAGAAATGAGCACAATGTCAGCATAGATACTCTCTTCTCCTTTTTTTCCCAAGATTTCAGGCAGAATGTGGGAGCGATCACCCACTTTCAGCCTGTTTTTATAGGGGATAGTGGTAATTATATGGGATTCCAAGTTGAAAAGTCAATGCTTGCCACTGCGATTTGTCATATATTTTAACAATATAAAATCCTGACTGTCCGGCCCTTGTCCAGTCTGCACAGTTTACAGCCCCGGTTCCGGCCCTGTTTTATTCAGTTTTGTCTAAAAAATCATTTCAATTATATTACAATTATGTTAAATTGACGTAACAAAAATACCGTCGAACGTTGTCGGCGGTATTTTATGTTAACTATTTTCCGTTGATGTAATTGACCAGACCTCCGGCCGTAATAATATTCTGCATAAACGGCGGGAACGCCTGTCCCTGGTAGGACTCTCCCCGGGTTACATTGGTAATGACCCCGGAATCAAAATCGATCTCCACCTGGTCCCCGTCCTGTATCTTCTCGGAGGCCTCCTTACATTCAATAATGGGAAGGCCGATATTGATGGCGTTGCGGTAGAAGATCCTGGCAAAGGTCTCCGCGATCACGCAGCTGACGCCGGCGCACTTGATAGCCAGCGGCGCGTGCTCTCTGGAGGAGCCGCAGCCGAAATTTTTCCTGGCCACAATGATATCGCCCTTCTTCACCTTGTGGATAAACTCTTTATCGATATCCTCCATACAATGTTTCGCCAGCTCCGCGCCTTCCGTCGCGTTCAGATATCTGGCCGGGATGATCACGTCCGTATCCACATTGTCACCGTATTTGAATACGCTTCCGTTTGCTTTCATGGTCCTGTTCCTCCTTCCTTACAGTTCGCAGGGGCAGCAGATCTTTCCTGCCACAGCGCTGGCCGCCGCCACAGCGGGGCTTGCCAGATACACTTCCGAATCCACATGGCCCATGCGGCCTACAAAGTTGCGGTTGGTGGTGGAGACGCACCGCTCTCCAGCAGCCAAGATGCCCATGTAGCCGCCCAGGCATGGACCGCAGGTAGGCGTGCTGACCACGGCTCCCGCCTCAATAAAGATCTCAAGAAGTCCTTCCTTCAGCGCCTGAAGGTATACGCTCTGGGTCGCCGGAATGACAATGCAGCGGACGCCTTTGGCCACCTTTCTCCCCTTCAGGATCTCCGCGGCTACGCGCATATCGCTGATGCGGCCGTTGGTGCAGGAGCCGATGACCGCCTGGTCGATCTTCACATCTCCGAAGGTACCGATCTCCCTGGTATTCTCAGGAAGGTGAGGGAAGGAAACCGTGGGCTTAAGGGCGGACAGATCCACCGTGTAAACCGCGTCATACTCCGCATCCTCATCCGCCTCGTAAATCTTGTACTCTCTCTTAGAATGCTCCTTCATATACTGAACTGCCAGATCGTCTACGGGGAAGATTCCGTTCTTGCCGCCGGCCTCGATCGCCATGTTGCAGATGGTAAACCTGTCGTCCATGGACAGACTGGCGATTCCGTCGCCGGTAAATTCCATGGACTTGTAGAGGGCGCCGTCCACACCGATCATGCCGATAATATGCAGGATCACATCCTTGCCGCTTACCCACCTGGAGGGCTTTCCGGTGAGGACAAACTTAAGAGCGGAGGGAACCTTAAACCAGGCCTTTCCGGTAACCATGCCGGCCGCCATGTCCGTACTTCCCACGCCGGTGGAGAACGCTCCCAGAGCGCCGTAGGTGCAGGTGTGGGAATCCGCGCCGATAATGGCGTCTCCGGCCACGGCCAGTCCCTTCTCCGGAATCAGGGCATGCTCAATTCCCATCTCTCCCACGTCAAAATAGTTGCTCAGCTCATGGCTGCAGGCGAACTCACGGCAGCACTTGCAGTTCTCCGCGGACTTGATATCCTTGTTGGGGATAAAATGATCCATGATCAGGGCAATCTTGTCCTTGTCAAAGACGCTCTGGTTCTTCATCTTCTTCATCTCATTGATGGCGACCGGAGCCGTGATATCATTTCCAAGCACCAGATCCAGACCGGCCTCGATCAGCTGGCCCGCCTTCACCTGGGGAAGGCCTGCGTGAGCCGCAAGAATCTTCTGTGTCATTGTCATTCCCATATGATAATCCTCCTGTTTCGTATTTCATAATTGCATTTTAACATAGAGGCGGATATAATAGAAATACATAATATGAATATTTAATATAAAGCACAGTTATGGAATCGAAACCGGCCGCAGCCGCTGGCCGGCAAAGCATCTGAAAGGAGCCGCCATGGAGCAGAATCTGTCACAATACCGAATCTTCTACGAAGTAGCCAAAAACGGCAACATATCAAGGGCCGCCAGGGAACTTTATATCAGCCAGCCGGCCATCAGCAAGGCCATCGGCAAGCTGGAGGACAGTCTGGGCTCCGTGCTCTTCTCCAGAAACTCCAGAGGCGTTCAGCTGACGGAGGAAGGCCAGGTTCTGTTCAAACACATAAAAAGCGCTTTTGATGAATTGTCCCTGGGCGAGCAGGAGCTCCGCCGCTTTCAGGAATTTCATATGGGCCATGTCCGCATCGGCGTCAGCAATACTCTGTGCCGGTTCATCATGCTGGACTATCTGAAGGGTTTTATTGAAAAATATCCTCACATTAAAGTAACCATCGAAAGCCAGTCCTCCACCCACACCCTCTCCATGCTGGAACACCAGCAGGTGGATGTGGGTCTGATCGCTGAGCCCAAATCCCCCAGAAACATCCAGTTTTTCCCTGTCCGCGATATTCAGGATATCTTTGTGGCAACCCCTGCTTATCTGGAAAACCTCCGACTCCGGGAGGGGGAGGACACTGATGTGTTTCAGACCGGGAACGTGATGCTTCTGGACCGGGACAACAATACCCGCCGTTATATTGATGATTACATGGAGGTCAATCACATCGCCGCCAACAACCTTCTGGAAGTGACCACCATGGATCTTCTCATTGAATTTGCCCGGATCGGCCTGGGCATCGGCTGCGTCATCCGTGAATTTGTGGAAGAGGATCTGCGGTCCGGCCGCCTGGTACAGCTGAAAACCGATGCTCCCATTCACAAGCGGACCATCGGTTTCGCGTACTGTCCCAGCCGCACCTCCAGCGCGGTAGACACCTTTATTCACTTTGTCAATGAGGAGTTCACCCCTTCATCTACATACACCGGATCAGAATCCTCCTGAAGATCAGCAGGCACAGCCCATAGACCGCCATCACAGCCAGGAGCGTCTTCACCACGGTGACGCTTATAAACCCGCTGACCAGAATCCCCAGATACAGGAGAAGAAACATGCTGTATCCGCTGTAAGCCCAGGCCCTGAGCCCCATCAGGCGGTTTCTCTCGTCTGTCTCCTCCAGAGCCCTTTTCTTTCTCAAACCGTCGTTTTTCAGATACCGGCTGTTTTTCACAATGTTGATCACTCCGGTCACCATCATGGCGCATCCCAGACTCACATAAAACTGAGGCAGAAAATCACCGTTTCCTTCCTCCAAATACATAACCGGCAGCTGCCAGTGGTTCATCACCACCACCAGAACCGCCAATCCGCCCAGAACCACAAAACCGGCTCCCACGCCGATCCGCGTCCGGCACCTCCTCTCAAAATCAATGGAATTACTCATAAACAACTGTGTCAGCCACTTGAACATATTCAGCCCTCCTCAAACAAAAAGATTTCTTCGATGGCGCTGTTAAAATACCGGGCAATCCGCCAGGCCAGCTGTAAAGACGCGTTATACTTTCCGTTCTCCAGCGAGATAATGGTCTGCCGGGTCACTCCCACGGCCTCCGCCAGATCCTCCTGCCGGATTCCGGCAGCCTTGCGCAGTTCCTGAATCCGATTCTTCATACCAGTCCTCTCTCCTCAAAAAGTAAAATTTGTTTTACATTTTGAAGTATAGCACGCTTTACATTTAATGTCAAGTGTATTTTACATATATAATGAAATTCTGCCCCACAAGGCGATCTGCAGTCTCGCCTCACAGACAATTCTCAGATATTATACTCCTCAAACAGCCGATCCCTGAATCCCTCATCCGACGCCGCCTGCACCAGAAGCGCCTCCTTGTGTTCTCCTGCCAGGGCAAGAATCAGTTTCGACATCCGCTTCCTTTCCTGTTCAATCCCTTCTGCTCTTCCTCTCGCCTCTCCATCCAGAATCAAGTCCGTTATCGCCTGACACATTCCTCTCTCCTCCTTCTCTTCCTTCTCATCCGGTTCCATCAGCTTTCTCAGCCTCTTCTGCTCTCCCAGCAGTATCAATGCCGCCTGCCTCTCTACCTGGTCCATCCCATCCAGTTCCTCCCGATGTTCCTTCACATATTCATACAGCTTCTCTTTGTCACGGTCATACCTCAGCATGCCAAAGATATGCCTCAGGCATGTTCTGTAGTTCTCCGGATGCTCAATCTCCCTGGCCGGGATCAGGTTCAGCCGGTAGTCCGGCAGGAACGGCAGAAGCTCCTCCGCTTCCCTGCTTCCCCAGTCCAGATCCAGCATCTCGTGAAGGCTCCTGCTCCCGTCCCACTTCTCTCCCAGATAAAAAACCGTGTTGATCACCGGCAGCAGCCTGTCCCCCTTCTTCATCCCTGACAGAAACTCCGAGGATGTCATCTGCTCCCTCTTCTCTCTATGCTCCTTCTCCAGATCCTGCACCTGCTTCATATATTCCAGGGAGTCGTAGAGCATGTTCCGGACCGGCATGGCATGGTGGATGCTGCTCTGGGTCTCATTCGCGAAGATGACCGAATACATGCCGTTTCGGGCTCTCATCCGGATATCCCCTGTCCGCTCCACCGCCTTCCGCCCGGCTCTTTTAGCTGTACTGC
>CANQSK010000139.1 GCA_947626475.1 uncultured Lachnospiraceae bacterium | reverse complement strand
TCCCAACGCGATCCTGTGCATCGAGGTGCCGGACAGGCAGAAGCGGGCAACCATCGTGGAGAACATCCGCGGCATGGAGTGCGTCCGGTTTGTGGAAGAATTGTAGAGGCTTACAGAAATAACAGTCGCGCAACAAACAGATTAAAGGATTGCGGCAAAGGCTTAAGGCCCTGGGCCGGACACAGAATGGTGGAACAGAATGAATAAAAATGGAAGATCTGCGCCCGGCGCGCAGGATAGAGACCGAGCAGCCCTGCTGGCGAAGATCCGGCTGTTTGTCCTGGATATGGACGGGACCTTCTATCTGGGGAACCGACGTCTGGACGGCGCCTTGGAATTTGTCCAGTATGTACAGAAAAAGGGACGAAAGATCCTGTTTTTTACCAACAACTCATCCCGTTCTCCGGAGGTGTATATGGACCGGCTGGCAGGTATGGACTGCCGGATCGAAAGGGACCAGATCATGACCTCCGGCGACGTGACCATCGCATATCTGCGGGAAAATTACCCAGGCAGGACGGTCTATCTGGTGGGAACCGCCGCTCTGGTTGAATGCTTCCGGGACGCGGGAATCCCTCTGTGGGAGCCGGGGGACGCCAGACCGGATGTGGTGGTGGTTGGATTTGATACGACGCTGACTTATGAAAAGCTGGAGCATGCCTGCACGTTCATCCGTGAGGGGGCGGTGTTTCTGGCGACTCACCTGGACATCAACTGTCCGACGGAATCCGGATTTATACCGGACTGCGGTTCCTTCTGCGCCGCGATCTCCCTCTCCACGGGAGTGGAGCCCAAGTATCTGGGCAAGCCTTTTCAGGAGACGGTGGACATGGTGCGGCTTCGGACAGGCGTAGAACTTGACAAGGTTGCATTTGTGGGGGACAGGCTCTATACAGATGTGGCCACCGGTGTCAATCATGGCGCCAGAGGATTTCTGGTGCTGTCCGGCGAAACCAGGCTTGAGGATGTGGCCGCGTCCCAGGTAAAGCCCGACGGAATCTATCTCTCCCTGGGGGAGATGAAGGAACTGCTGGAGACGGTCCTTTAGAGCCGGACAGTGAAATGAGTGGGGAGATACGTTATTGTTTATCTCATAGATAACTTTATGTTAACAAAAGAAAGGAGAAGATGTATGAAGAAAATCATGAGTGTGTTATTGGCGGGTGCAATGATAGCATCTCTGACAGCCTGCGGCGGCGGAAGCAGCGGCGGAGGCGGTGGGGCAAACCAGGCGGCCAAGGAAACCCAGGCCGCAGAGCAAAAGGCTGAGGGGCAGCAGGCCCCGGCGGAAGGACAGGCAGCGACAGATGGGGCACTGGAACTGACCATGTACTTCCCGGTATCGGTAGGCGGCGGTCCTGACGCGCTGATCGACGCGCTGTGCAAGCAGTACCATGAGGAAAACCCGAATGTCATTGTCAACCCGGTGTACGCCGGAAGCTACGCAGACACCCGGACCAAGGTACAGGCGGCCATCAAGGCAGGAAATATTCCGGATATGGCAATCCTGTTTTCCATCGACCTGTATTCTCTGCTGGCCATGGACGCGGTAATCGATATCAACAGTATGTGCGTTACTCCGGAGGAACAGGAATGGCTGAACGGATTCTATGACGGCTTCATGATGAACAGCCGCTCCGGCGATATCACATACGGCATTCCGTGGCAGCGGAGCACCATCGTGCTTTACTATAACAAGGAGGCCATGGCGGCAGCAGGACTTGACCCGGAATCCCCGCCCACTACCTGGGATGAGATGAAGGAGATGGCCAAGAAGATGACCATCGTGGAGAATGGGCAGACCACCCAGTACGGCATCGAGATTCCGTCTGACGGCTACGCCTACTGGATGCTGCAGACCTTCTGCGTACAGCAGAACGGCTTCAACTTGATGAATGAGACCGGAACCGAGACCTATTACAATGATCCCAGGACGGCGGAAGGTATGAGATACTGGAAGAGCCTGGCAGAGGACGGCTCCATGCCGGAAGGCATCGTAGCGTGGGCGACTACTCCCTCTGACTTTATCGAAGGCAAGACGGCCATGATGTACCACACCACCGGCAACCTGACCAGCGTGAAGAACAACGCCAAGTTTGATTTCGGCGTCGCTATGCTTCCCGCCAAGGATTCTCCCGGATCTCCCACCGGAGGCGGCAACTTCTACATCTTCAAGGGAATTTCCGAAGAACGTCAGAAAGCGGCCTTTGAGTTCATCAAATGGATGACGGACGACGAGCGTGTCGCCCAGTGGAGTATCGATACCGGATACGTTGCCACCAGGCCCACTGCTTATGAAACTGAGCGCATGAAAGCATATGCGGAAGAATTCCCCTACTGCCTGGTAGCGAGAGACCAGCTTGAGTATGGATACGCAGAGCTTTCCACCTACAACCAGGCGGAGGTTCAGAAGGCCATCGACGACGCGATTTCCTATGTAATGACCAACCAGCAGGAGATTGAGCCTGCCCTTGAGACGGCTCAGCAGACAGCGGAGGGAATTTTACAGGCATATCGTTAAGGAAAGGATAGCTATGAAAAATCAAACTGTTGATACATCAATGCAAAGCACTGTCGCGCGGGCAGTGCGGATGAAATGGAAACGAACCGTGAAGGCATGGCTTTTACTGGCTCCAGCTCTGTTTTTCCTCTTTGTATTTACCTTGTACCCCGTAGCGCAGAGCCTGTACAGCAGCTTGTTTCGCGATAACCTTTCCACAATAAAGCCTGTATTCATCGGTTTGGACAACTACAAAGCGCTCCTGAAGGACCCCGTCTTTCGGGAGTGCTTCCGAAACAACCTGCTGATCGCGGTGGTGACCATTCCTCTGTGTATGGGACTGGCAGTGATCCTGGCCACCATATCCAACCGGCTTACCCGCGGCGTGAGTCTGGTGCGGCTGGGATTCATTTATCCCACCTTTATTCCTCTGGTAGCGGCCGCCAATATCTGGATGTTTATCTATACGCCGATCTACGGACTGCTGGGTTATATTAACCCCAGCTGGAGATTCCTGGCGGACGGCAAGACGGCCATCTGGGCTCTGATCGTGATGCTGATCTGGAAAAATACCGGTTATATCATGCTGTTCTACATCGCCGGTCTTCACGGCATCGACAAGGAGCTGTACGAGGCGGCCAGAATCGACGGCGCCACGGAAACCCAGATGTTCACCAAGATCACCTGGCCCATGCTTCAGGCCACCAATATTTATGTGCTGATTATTGTACTGACCAATGCATATAAGATGGTTGACCATCTTTATATCATGACAAAGGGCGGTCCCGGCAATGCCACCAATATGCTTCTGTTCTACATTTATCAGACAGGCTTTGATTATTGGGATACCGGCAAGGCCTCGGCCATCACGGTTATTCTGGTGCTTATGATGCTGATCATTACTTCCGTAAACTTCTTCACAAGCGACCGGAAGGCGTTCTACAATGACTAGGGGGTGGGATGATGAGAAAAAAGTCAGTGGCGAACTATATTGTTAATGTGCTGCTGTTCGCCCTTATGTTCATCTGCATGATCCCTGTCATCTGGATGATCCGTACCGCCTTTATCCGTCAGGACCTGGCGCTGGATCTGTTCGCGGTCTCCATGCCCACCCTTGATAACTTCAGGCGGGTGCTGGATGCGGCGCCGTTCTTCAAATATTACGGGAATACCCTGTTCATAACCGTGGGTGTTCTGCTGGTTCAGTTCGTGCTGATCACCATGGCCGGCTATGTGTTTGCCCGCATAGACTTTTACGGATCGAACTTCCTGTTTGTTTTGTTCCTGTCTCAGATGATGATTGCGCCGGAAGTTCTGATCCTGCCCAACTACACCCTGATGAGCCGTCTGGGACTGACCGATACCCGGATCGGCATCATGCTTCCCTTCTTTACCTCGGCCATGGGAACTCTGATCGTTCGTCAGACCATCAAGACGATCCCATACGAGCTGGAGGAGGCGGCCAGGGCAGACGGAGCCAACCTGCTGCAGATACTGGTAATGGTCTATGTGCCGCTGCTGAGATCGGCCTACCTGACCTTCGGCATGATCTCCGTATCCTACCAGTGGAACAACTTCCTGTGGCCGCTGGTTATGACGGATTCGGTTGCCAACCGGCCGCTGTCCCTGGGCCTGGCCATGTTCGCCATGTCCTATGAGACGGGCGCTCAGTGGAGCGACGTAAGCGCGGCGACCCTGCTTGTGTGCGCGCCGCTGCTGATCGCGTTCATTCTGTTCCAGAGACAGTTCGTGGAAAGCTTTATGCATTCCGGAATCAAATAATATCCGGGATACGGCCGGAGCGCCTCGGGCAAATAGATGAAAAATCAAAAAGAATTAAAAAACGCTGCTCCGGGGCGGTCCTCCGAACGCAGCGTTTTTCAATCTCATATGGCGGAATTGGATAAGGTCTGCGGGCATGGCGGGATGTATTTGCATTTTTCAGATGTTTGATGTATGATAAAAGGAGAACTTCTGGAGGTGTATTTTATGAAAGTGCAGGATCTGTTTGAGATATCGCCAATTATCATGGCGGTAAAGGATGAAGAGGGACTGTCTTTGGCACTGGAGAAGGAATCCTCGATCATATTCATTCTTTATGGGACGCTGTGCAGCATCCCGGAGATTGTGGAGAGAGTGAAGGAGGCCGGTAAACTGGCCATTGTCCATGTGGATTTTATTACGGGTCTGAGTTCCAAGGAGGTAGCGGTCGATTTCATCAAAGCAAACACAAAGGCGGACGGGATCATAAGCACAAAAACGTCTCTGGTGAAGCACGCTATGGAGCTGGGGCTGATCGGTGGGCAGCGGACGTTTTTAATTGATTCGATCGCCCTGGAAAATACCAGAAAACAGCTGGCGTCCTTCCAGCCGGATTTCATGGAGCTGATGCCGGGTGTGGCGCCCAAGGCGCTGCGGCGAATTCGGGAGGACACCACTGCGGTGCTGGTGGCCGGCGGCCTGCTGGCTGACAAGGAAGACATCATGGAGGCGTTCCGTGCCGGGGCAGATGCCGTATCTACCACGAAAAAAGAACTGTGGGACGTATAAAGGGAACCAGTAATTCAATGCGAAAGAGCTAATTAAACTCTGACGCATTGAATTTTTTATTATGGGGGACTGAAAAGGTGACTGAAAGGTGTTTAAACGGATAAATCAGAGGACAAAGCCCGGAAAAAGTTAAAAAGCAGCTATCCATATGCCCCAAAACGTCACGAAAATAAGGCATACTTTTATTAAGAGAGCCGGCGTAAATCTGCGCCCATCTTTATCATTTACAATAATAACGACAAGGAGGAAATGTTAAATGTTGTCTGTATTACTGCTGATCGTAGTATTTGTCCTGTGGCATAAGGGATTTTTCCGCAAGAAGGGAGAGTGCAGGCACTGCGGTAAGAAACTGAAGGGGACAGAGCAGACAGTGATAGGAGCGGGCGAAAATGAGTTCATCCTCTGCAGCGACTGCGCCTCGAAGATCCACAAACAGATTCTGGACGCTGCCGGGGACGAGGAATGGACGTATCAGGACTATCTCGACTGCCTCGCATGGTACGACGAGACCGCGGAGGAGCGGGCAAGGTTCAAGCCGGACGCTTCATACGAAGGAGGAACGGCATGGGCCGGTGAGAATACCCTGGAGATCGATACGGAAAACCTCTTGTTCCGCGTCGGTACGAAGAAACAGCCGGGAGAAGTGTTCCGGTTTGCTGATATCGTCAATTATAAGCTGGAGTTCGTGCCGGAAAAGGTCGATACCAGCTTCCTGGGCAATCAGGTCAATGGAAAAGAATTTATCCGTTTTGAGCTGATCCAGCCGAGGGTCACCATCGAGAGGACCCTGAAGGTCGCAACTTATGACCTCAAAAAGAAGGGGATCCTCAATCCGGATTATAAATATAAACTGCCGGAGGAGTTCAATAATATCATTATCCGGTTCCTGCTCTGCGTGATGTTCTGCGCGGCGCTGAGGCAGGCAGCACAGAACGGCGGCGCCCGGCAGGAGGAGCTCCGTGCTGCTGAAACAGATAAAGCGCTTGCCCTGTTCATGTTCGACAGCATAGCGGATGTGACGGAGGAAAGCCTTAAGAGACAGCGTGATGTTCTGATCAAGGCGTTCCACCCGGATAACGGCGAAGAGAATACGGCCTACGCCCAGAAGATCAATGCCGCATATGTGATCCTGAAGGGTATCGCGAAGAAAAATGCCGGCGCCTGAGAAGACGCATAATTTTCTATCTGCCATAAATTTGTGCGAAAAGAGATTAATGGAATATTCACGGATAGAGAAGTGGTTATTATATACTAAATAGATTACAGCCGCTTGCTCGATTCCAGACTGATTACCTGGTTCTTTGAGCGGCGGGAGAATAAGGAGAAGGAAAAGAGGTATTTTCTATGACGACTCAAAGCGCTCAGCGCGACATGGGCAGCGGCCCTGACAGGAGTCGGTCTGTTTATGCCGATCCTCATGCTGATCAACGCTTTCGCCATGATGGCAGGCTCGGGCGGCGCGGCGAAGGTGTGAGAGGTGCGGCTTCTTTCGGATGTTTGAAGACTGTTTGAGTTAATAAAGAAGCAGTTCTGCCGTCTGCTGAACGGGGATTCCCGACTGCTCCAGATCTGTGCGGAACTGTTCGTATTCCTCTGTGGTCATGCGCCAGGCCAGACCGCAGCCGGCGGTGATCTGCCGGGGGATGGGGATCAGGCGGCCGGGAATGGACTGCTCCGCGCATTTTTTCTCCATGGCTATGGCGTCTGTGGTTGTGTAGAACGCAAGCACCGTACAGTGTTTTTTCTCGCGCATATCGTTCCTTTCTGTTACCGGTTCTGTTCGGACAGGCCATCACGGTTTTCTGACGCGATGGCCGATACCGCCCGGATTGCAAGGTCGATTTCTTCCTCTGTGTTGAAACAGGAAAAACTGAACCGCACTGCACCCTGTTCGGCGGTGCCCAGCGTCCGGTGCATGAGTGGGGCGCAGTGGGCGCCTGCCCGGACGCAGATTTCAGCTTCCTCCCACAGACGGTCACTGACCTCGGCGGCATCTGCGGATCCGATGTTCAGGGTGACGATAGGGGCGCGGACCGGCGCGTCCAGGTCTCCGTAGAGGGTTACTCCGGGAAGCTCTTTTACTCCCGCGGCAAACCGGCGGGCCAGACGATCCTCGGTGCGGTGGATGGAATCCACGCCGGTTTCCAGAATATAATCCAGGGCGCCGCTCAGTCCGGCGATGCCGTGGCCGTTTAAAGTTCCTGCCTCCAGCGCTTCCGGAAGCATGGAGGGGTGAGTCCGGCTGAAGCTGTGGATTCCGCTTCCGCCGACGGTCAGGGGAGGAATCACAAGACCCGGACGAAGGCACATCCCGCCCGTTCCCTGGGGGCCCATCAGGCCTTTATGGCCGGTGAAGCAGAGTACGTCGATGCCGGATTGTTCCATGGAAATGGGAATGGTCCCGCCGGTCTGAGCCGCGTCCACAATAAGCAGCAGGCCGTGGCTCCGGGTGAAAGAAGCGATAGCTTCCAGATCAGCCACATTTCCTGTAAGGTTGGAGGCATGGCCGACGACTACCGCCCGGGTGTTGGGCCGCAGGGAGGTGTTCAGAGCGCCGAAATCCACCCGGCCCAGCTCATCAGCAGGGAGAATGGTCAGCGCTGTGCCGGACGCTTCCCTGCGGTAGAGGGGCCGGAGAACGGAATTGTGTTCACATACGGTGGTGATCACATGGTCGCCGGGGCGGATCAGGCCCTCGATGGCCGTGTTCAG
>CANQSK010000138.1 GCA_947626475.1 uncultured Lachnospiraceae bacterium | reverse complement strand
CTCCAGGGCCTCTGCATCACTGCCGTCACCGCCTTCGGCGGCCTGTCCGGCATCTTCCAGACCAGAAGCGTAAACGCTTCGGCCAGCCTCTGCCGATCCGGCGAAGAAAAAGAAAATGCCGGACTGTCCATCCGGCATTATATTCTGTGGAAGCTGCTCCATACGGCAGTCTCCTGCCTGATCTTTATTCTTCTGACGGGTATTCTTCTCCCTGAGTAGCAGGCGCTTCCGGAGTCCGCAGCTCATTGCGGTTGCCGGTAACCACATCATAGCTGGACTGCAGGGAGGTCATGTAGGACTCAAACCGGCTCTGAGCCGACTCCATGGAATGGGAAATAATATTCTGAAGGCCGGCCAGCATATCGTCCGTATACTGTATTGCCCCCTGACGAATGTTGTTGGCGTCGTTCACAGCCGCGTCCAGGATATGCTGGGCCTGAGCGTTGGCCTCATCCACGATCTGATTGGCCGCCGCGTAAGCCTGCTGCACGATCTCATGCTCGTTCACCATCTCGTTGGTATGGGCGGTCGCCTCCTTGAGGATGGCGTCCGCCTGGGTCCTGGCGTCGCTGAGAATAGCGTCCTGGTTGCTGATGATCTTCTGATACTGCTTGATCTCATCGGGAACCCTGAGACGGAGCTCTACCAGAAGCTCCTCCAGTTCTTCTCTGTTCACTAAAATCTTATTATTGGAAAACGGCTGCGTCTTGCAGCTGTCAATATATTCCTCAATTTCTTCAATCAGTTGTTCGATTCGGCTCATGATATGTACTCCCCCTCACATTTATTTTTTTATACCGGCCATTTTGGCCCAAATCCTTTCGGCAATCTCCGGATGGACAAACGCGCTGATATCTCCGCCGTACATGGCGATCTCCTTCACGACGCTGGAGCTGAGATAGGAATATTTCAGATTTGTCGTCAAAAAAATAGTATCCACTCCGGGCGCGATCACATGATTCGTCTGGGACAGCTGCAGCTCATACTCAAAGTCCGTCACCGCCCGAAGACCTCTGACGATCACGCTGGCATTGCATTTCTTCACAAAATCTACTGTAAGACCCTCAAACGCGCAGACCTCCACATTGGAAAAGCCCTTTGTGACGTCTATTAACATATTAACACGTTCTTCTGCAGAAAACAACGGGGATTTTGCGCTGTTGTTCAAAACCCCTACGATCACCTTATCCATGATCCTGGCGCTGCGCTCAATGATATCATAATGTCCCAACGTGACCGGATCAAAGCTTCCGGGGTATACTGCGATCGCCATAATTCTTCTCCTGATCTGTTTATTTCCGATGTAAAAAAACGTGCTTGTTCGTCTTGTATTCCTTCTCGCGGGCGACGGAAAAACCAATACTCTCCGCGTAGGAAAAATCCGTCTCCAGAGAGGCTTCCGCGATGATCAGAGTATCCTCCCCCGCCAGCGCCGAGTTCTGAAGATACGTAAGCACCTGCCGTTCCCACAGGCAGTTATAGGGCGGATCCATAAAAATAATATCGAAAGCCTCCTGCCCCTCCAGCCGCCTCAGTCCCGCCAGCACGTCGCAGTTTAAAACCCGGGCTCTGTCCTCCAGACGGGTCGTCCTCAGATTCTCCCGGATGCAGGCGGCGGCCCTGGGTGATTTTTCAATAAAAACGGCCCGGCTGGCTCCGCGGCTCAATGCCTCGATCCCGATGCCTCCGCTTCCGCTGAAGCAGTCCAGAAACCGGCACTGGATCACGTCCTGATGGATCATGTTGAACAGGGTCTCCTTGATCCGGTCTGTCGTCGGCCTGGTATCCATGCCTTCCGGCGTCTTCAGCAGCAGCCTTCTGGCGCTTCCCGCTATCACACGCATTGCCATACACCTCTCGCTCTTCAGTATAATATAAAAATACAGACTGCACAAGTGCCTTTTTACCGAAATCTCACAGATGGTAATTTTTCAAAAATGTGCCAGTGTATTATTTTTTCGTAAACGCATAATAGGATTGTAACACAAAAACAACTCATTAGAGAGAAGGAGGCGTTTCATTATGTCAAACAGTTCTTCTAATACCACCAACGTTCCTGAGGCAAGAGAGGCTATGGACAAGTTCAAAATGGAAGTAGCCAGCGAGCTGGGCGTGCCGCTGACCAACGGCTACAACGGCAACCTGACTTCCGCTCAGAACGGTTCTGTAGGCGGTTATATGGTTAAGAAAATGATCGAGGCGCAGGAGAAGCAGATGGCCGGAAAGTAAGCCTTCGCTGACCTGAAGCTGCGGCAAAAATAGAAAAGCTCTATGCAGATGTTTTGGCATCCGCATAGAGTTTTTCTTCTTTACAGAGCTTTCGGCTTTACAGAGTTTTTCCGCTCTGCAAAGTTTTCCGCTCTACAGGTTCAGCTTTCCGTAGCTTTTCTCCAGATAGGCGTCAAGACGGCGCCGCAGCTCACGGTTGGGCTCCGCCTCCAGATGGGGGTCCGCCTCCAGAAGCGCGTCGGCTTCCTCCGATACGGTCTTCAGGATATCGGCATCCGTAAAAATGTCCGCCAGCTTAAATTCCATATCGCCGCTCTGACGGATTCCGAAGATATCACCCGGCCCCCTCAGCTTCAGATCCTCCGAGGCGATGTAAAATCCGTCGTTGGAGCGGTTGAGAATCTCCAGCCGTTTCTGAGTCCCCTCCTGATCCCCGCAGTTGACCATGATGCAGTAAGACTGATGTTCTCCCCTTCCGACCCGGCCCCGCAGCTGGTGCAGCTGGGCCAGACCGAACCGCTCCGCGTTCTCGATCATCATCACCGTGGCGTTGGGCACATTGACGCCCACCTCGATCACGGTGGTGGATACCAGGATCTGTATTTCACCGGCCAGAAACCGCTCCATGATCTGATTCTTTTCCTTCCCCTTCATCTTTCCGTGGAGATATCCCACGGCGATTCCGGGAAGCTCCTGCTGAAGCATTTTGGCGTAATCCAGCACATTTTCCGCCTCGATCATCTCGCTGGCCTCTACCATGGGACAGATCACGTAAGCCTGGCGGCCGGCTTTTATCTGTTTTTCCATAAATTCATAGGCTTTCTTCCGGTATCCGGTGCCCACCACACAGTTTTTCACCGGAAGACGGTTCTTCGGCAGCTCGTCGATGACGGAGATATCCAGATCGCCGTAAAGAATAATCGCCAGCGTTCTGGGAATCGGCGTGGCGCTCATGACCAGCACATGAGGCTCCCGCCCCTTCCCGCCCAGCAGCTCCCTCTGTCCCACGCCGAACCGGTGCTGCTCGTCGGTGATGACCAGAGCCAGATTGTCGTAGACCACCTTATCCTGGATCAGGGCATGGGTCCCGACGATAATATCCGCCTCATGGTTTCTCACCTTTTCCAAAGCTGTCCGCTTCTCTTTCGCCGTCATGGAGCCGGTGATAAGAACAGGAACCCTGTCAATTCCGTGGGCGGCAAAAAGTTCCGTGATCCCCTCATAGTGCTGCCGGGCCAGCACCTCCGTCGGCGCCATCAGGGCGCCCTGATATCCGTTGTACGCCGCGTGAAGCAGGGCCAGCACCGCAATGATCGTCTTTCCCGAGCCTACGTCTCCCTGAATCAGGCGGTTCATCACCTGACCGCCGCTGATATCCGCCTCGATCTCCCGAAGAGTTCTCTCCTGAGCCGCCGTCAGCCGGTAAGGAAGGCTTTCCTTCAACCTTTCGGCCTCCGGCGCCAGCTTCATGACCCAGCAGCTCTTCCGGTCGGACCGTTTCTCCTTGAGGCCCCGCACAGCCAGAACAAACAGGAAAAACTCATCAAACACCAGCCTTTTTCTGGCAAAGAGAAGCTCCTGCCTGTCCTTCGGAAAATGAATATGCTCAAGGGCGAAATTGTACTCCGCCAGTTCATATTTCCGCCTCAGCTCCGCAGGCAGATACTCCCGCTCCATCTGCCGCGTATCCAGTGCCTGAGCCACGGCTCTGGAGATGGCTTTGTTGCCCAGTCCCCTGGTCTGGCCGTAAACCGGCTGCATGGCCGTCATGATCTCTTCGTAGGCTTCCCGGGAATAAATCTCAGGCTGCTCCATGGTGAGCCTGCCGTTCTTCTTCACCACTCTTCCGCAGAACACATGAAAGGTCCCGGCCTGAAGCACATTCCTGAGAAAAGGCATATTGTACCAGGTCAGCTGCAGCGTCCCGGTGGCATCCCGGAAGGGCACTGTAATGACCTGTATATGGCTGAACCGGCGGACAGACGCGTCCTTCTGGATGACCCCGGCCACCGCGGCCGTCTGATCAGGGACCAGACTGCCTACGGCTTTGGGCTCTTCATAGACATGGTAAGCCCTGGGATAATAGTGGAGAAGGTCGTCCACCGTGTATACGCCCAGTTTTTCAAAAAGTTTTCCCGATTTGTCTCCGATTCCCTTCAGGGAACGGATTCCCTCCTGATTGTTCATATTTCCCCGCAGATACGGCGGGAGGGCGTCTATCCCCGCGGCAGCGCCCTCCCGTCTCTTTCAATTATTCTTCTATTCTACTGATATCAGATAATAGTAGATCGGCTGACCGCCGCTGTTCATCTCCACCTCGCAGCCGGAGCAGACGGCCCGAACCTTCTCAAGGAACCGCTCCGCGTCCTCCTGGCTAATGTCCTGCCCGTAATAGACGCTGACCAGCTCCGACTCTTCATCCAGCATGTTCCTGAGTGTCTCCAAAGCGGTGATCTCCACCGACTGGCCCACTGCCAGAATGCCCTGATCGCCCAGGCCCATGATATCGCCTTCCTGGATCTCCTTATCCTCGATCATCGTGTGGCGGACCGCGTAAGTAATCTGGCCGGTCTTGACCTTCTTCATCTCCTCGGTCATATTCTCAATATTCTCTTCCACAGACAGATCCGGCGTGAAGTTGATGATGGCCGTAATGCCCTGGGGAACGGTTCTGGATGGAATCACCACCACCCGCTTGCCTTCCGCCAGGCGGGACGCCTGCTCCGCCGCCAGAATGATGTTGCTGTTGTTGGGCAGAATGTAGATCGTATCCGCGTTCACCTGGTCGATGGCGTTCAGCATATCCTCCGTGCTGGGGTTCATGGTCTGGCCGCCCTCGATCAGATAATCGGCGCCCAGGCCCAGGAAGATCTCACGGAAACCGTCTCCCATGGAAACCGCGATAAATCCGTACTCCTTCCTCTCGGCGGCAGCCTCCTCCTCCGCGGCCCTGGCCGCTTCACGTTCCTGCTTCTGCCGGGCCGCCAGCTTCTCCGCGTCTTTGATCAGACGCTCGTTATGTTCTTCCCGCATGTTGTCGATCTTTATCTTGGACAGGGAGCCGTAAGTCAGGGCCCTCTGAATCGCCAGTCCGGGATCATTGGTATGGACATGCACCTTCACAACCTCGTCATCAGACACCAGCACAATGGAATCGCCGATGGACTCCAGAAATCCCTTGAAGCTCTCTTCCTCCTGGCCGTCATAGTTCTTCTCCAGGTTGACGATGAACTCGGTGCAGTAGCCGAATCTGATATTGGCCGTATCCAGATTGGACGTATCCACGGAGATGGGCGCTTCCCTGTGCTCCGGCGCCGCGGCGCCCTCAATGGACAGGTCGATCTCCTTGCCCATCAGGCCGTCCAGAGCCCCCTTCATCACCTGCATAAGGCCCTCACCGCCGGAATCCACCACACCCGCCTGCTTCAGGATCGGGAGCATCTCCGGCGTCTGGCTCAGCACATAATCGCCGTGCTCAATGATCTTCTGGGTAAACTCGATGATGTCCTCCGTCTCGGACACCAGCTCCACCGCCTTGTCGGCCATGCCCTTGGCGACCGTCAGGATCGTGCCCTCCTTCGGCTTCATGACCGCCTTGTAGGCCGTCTCCGTCCCCCGGACAAAAGCGTTGGCCAGAGTGGTGGTGGTGATCACGTCCACCGTCTTGATCTCCTTGGTAAATCCGCGGAAAAGCTGTGACAGGATCACGCCGGAGTTGCCTCTGGCGCCCCTCAGAGAACCGGAAGAAATGGCTCTGGCCAGCGTCTCCATCGTAGGATTCTCCAGAGCGGACACCTCTCTCGCCGCCGACATGATCGTCATCGTCATGTTGGTGCCTGTGTCTCCGTCGGGAACCGGAAACACATTCAGCTCATTGATCCATTCCTTCTTCGCCTCCAGACCCTTCGCTCCGGACAGAAAAGCCTTCTGCAGGGCCCTTGCATCCATTGTATTCATACCCACAGGTTGCGTCCTCCTTAATCAATCACTCTGACACCCTCGACAAAAATATTGATCTTGTCAACCTCCATGCCAGTAAATTCCTCTACTTTATATTTTACATTCTCGATCAGGTTGTCCGCAACCGCCGAGATGCTGACACCGTAGGACACGATCACATGGAAATCAAGAATAATATGGTTATCCTCAATCTCCACATTGATCCCGTGAGTCAGGCTCTCTCTCTTTAGAATCTTCACCAGTCCGTCCTTCATGCTGACGGCCGCCATGCCTACTATACCGAAACACTCTATCGCAGTAAGACCCGCGTATTTGGCGATAACATCGGGGTTGATCTGAATCTCACCCAGCTTGTTGTTGATTCGCCCCTTCATATAGAAACCCCCTTACTCATTTATCGGTTCTCCAACAGTATTTCCAATCTTTGACTATCTAAGTATATCATATCACAAATATCGTGTCTATCGCAACAATTCATATTTTTTTCTGGATAAAATGTAAATTTCGCTTGCAAAATGTATGTCTTTCTGTTAAGATACATATGTTGTGGATTCCTGATACAGGGGATTCAAGTAGGCGTTAAGGAGGTGCGATTATGGCAAAATGTGCGATTTGCGAAAAGGCTGTCCACTTTGGTAATGCGGTAAGCCATTCCCATAGAAGGTCCAACAAGATGTGGAGAGCGAACGTAAAGTCCGTGAGGGTGAAAGTAAACGGCGGAACCAAGAAGATGTATGTCTGTACTTCTTGCCTGCGGTCCGGTCTGGTTGAGAGAGCCTGATCCGGCATATTTCAAGATGAGATGAAAACTCCGGGGAGCTGCCCCGGAGTTTTTTGCATGCGCGGGGAGAAATGCTCCTCTTTCCTTTAAACACCCGGCATTACCAGCGCAAAACTGTATTCCGCAACCAGAAAAGGCAGATCAACATCTGTCTGCCCTCTCATTCTGCGGTTCGCGCCGGTAATATCACTCATACTTTTCAAATTCTCCGCTTATATACATCTTTTCCAGATTATGTCCTTCCCTCAGTTCGCGCCTGGTCGCGCGGCAAAGCGGGGTCAGTCTGCCTTCTCTTGAAAGTATAAACAGACAGTCCGGACGCATCAGCCGGTTTGTCATAAGATTCGTATTATGGGTTGTCATGATGATCTGACAATTTGGGTATTTTTCTTTTAGAAATTCAACCAGGTTTTCTGCCATCTCATAATGGTAAAACGCATCAAATTCATCCAGATACATAAAAGAAGCATACGGTATCTTTCTTATGAATCTGCGGTACAAATTCATTAATGCCAACGTTCCGCTTGAAGCATTTTCATAAAACGGAACTAATTGATCATGAGAGAAATACAGTTCCCTCTGCCCATCCGGCAGTCTCTGAAGATAGAGCTTACATTCAATTCCCATAAAATTCAAAAACTCTTCAAATTTATTTAACTCTCCCTTATCCTCCAATGATTCAAAAAACATATTGGTTACTGCACTGGGCCAGAATCCTTTTTCGGTATCACTTCCAACTCTCAGCATGACCATTCCTCTCACATAATTCGACATCAAGATCAACAGAGAGTTCCTTTTAAGTGCGGCATTATTGATAATCCAGCGCAGGAAGGAGAAACCTCCATTATCTTCTTCATTCATCTGAAGAAACCGCTCTACAATAACAATGTCATTAACTTAAGTTCAAGCCATATGTAGTGAGAAATTATTTATAAACTATTGCATTTTCTTGATAAATATG
>CANQSK010000137.1 GCA_947626475.1 uncultured Lachnospiraceae bacterium | reverse complement strand
GGAGTTATAGACATTGAACCGCCCGGGAATGTTCACCCGCACCTCCAGCCGGTACCGGCCCTCCACCTGAAAGTCCAGGCCCACAAAATCCGGCTCCGTCACGTACCGGATGTTCCTGGCCATAAAATCTGCATGGCCGTCCAGACTGTAGGTATAAATCTCCGCGGAAGTTCCCATGTCCGACACCTGTTTCATAACGGCCTCAAAATGTTCGTCGTCCCGGTTGATAAGCCCGACCCGGCACATGGTCAGAAGCCGGGACTTGCAGTAAAGGTACTCTTCAAAATCCGCATGCTCATTGGGGCCGATATGATCTCTGGAAATATTGGTAAACAGGCCGTAATCAAACTGGATTCCGTCCACCCGGTGCATCTTAAGCCCCTGGGAGGACACCTCCATGATCATGTACTCACAGCCTTCCTCCGCCATCATGGAAAAATAGTGATGCAGCTCATAGGACTCCGGCGTCGTGTTCAAAGTGGGGTATGTGTGCTCCCCGATGACGGCTCCCGCCGTTCCCACAAGGCCCACCTTTTTGCCCGCGGCCTCCAGGATCGCCTTGATCATATAGGTGGTGGTGGTCTTCCCCTTGGTTCCCGTAACTCCGATGCAGATCATCTTCCCGGCAGGATAGTCAAACCTGGCGGCCGAAAGATATGCCAGGGCCGACCTGCCGTTTTCCACACGGACGATCACCATCCCCTCCGGCATGGTCCTCAGCGCCTCTTCCTCCGGCTCTTTCTCCACCACCAGAGCGCGGACGCCCCTGCTGATCACATCGGGAATAAACCGGTGAGAATCCACATTGGAACCGGCCATGCAGACAAACACATCGCCCGGCTCCGCCTTTCTGGAATCGTAAACCACATCCTTTACTTCCACGTCAGGATTTCCCATAAGGATCTCACAGGAAAGGGCCGACAAATTTTGCTTCAGATTCATAATCAACCTCCACCAGTCATAATCTTATAGTATTCATTCAGAGGCATACCTGACACAGGGCGGGCCGCCTACGGCAGCCCGCCCATAGCTTGCATCAGAACAATCCCACTATCTTTCCTTCTTCATTTACGTCGATATTATCCGCCGCCGGTTTCTTCGGGAGTCCCGGCATAGTCATGATCGCGCCCGTGATCGCCACTACAAAGCCGGCGCCCGCCGACACGTAGACATCCCGGACGTTGATCCGAAATCCGGACGGCCTTCCCAGCTTATTCTGGTCGTCAGACAGGGAATACTGGGTCTTCGCCATGCAGACCGGCATCTTTCCGAAGCCCATGTCCTCGATCTGCTTCAGGGCCTTTGCCGCCGCGGGAGCGTAATCCACGCCGTCCGCGCCGTAGATTTCCCTGGCCACTGTCTCAATCTTCTCCTTCAGGCTCAGGTCGTCGGCGTACAGGGGATGATAATGACTCTCCTTGTTCTCAAGGGTATCCATTACCTTCCTGGCCAGGGCCTCGCCGCCCTCGCCGCCCTTGGCCCACACCTCGGACAGGGCAAACTCGCAGCCTCTGTCCTCGCAGAACTTACGGATAAATTCATATTCCGCCTCCGTATCCGTCAGGAAGGAGTTCAGGGTGACAACCACCGGCACGCCGTATTTCTGAATATTCTCAATGTGCTTCTCCAGGTTCACAATGCCTTTGGCCAGAGCCTCCAGATTCTCCTTCCCCAGCTCCGTCTTGGGCACTCCGCCGTTGTACTTGAGGGCACGGACCGTAGCCACCAGAACCACCGCGTCCGGCTTAAGGCCCGCCATGCGGCACTTAATGTCAAGGAACTTCTCAGCGCCCAGATCCGCGCCGAAGCCCGCCTCCGTCACCACGACATCCGCCAGCTTAAGAGCCGTTCTGGTGGCCCTGACGCTGTTACAGCCGTGGGCAATGTTGGCAAATGGGCCTCCGTGAACCATGGCACCGTTGTGCTCCAGGGTCTGGATCAGGTTGGGTTTGATGGCGTCCTTCAGAAGAGCCGCCATGGCTCCCACCGCGTTCAGGTCCTTGGCCGTCACCGGCTGTCCCGCGTAATTGTAAGCCACGATAATGCGGCCCAGGCGTTCCTTCAGGTCCGCCATATTGTCCGCCAGGCACAGGATCGCCATGATCTCAGAAGCAACCGTGATAATAAAATGGTCCTCCCGGACAAATCCGTCCGCCTTGGCTCCCAGGCCGATCACAATGTTGCGCAGGGACCGGTCGTTCATGTCCAGGCACCGTTTCCACAGAACCTGGCGCGTATCGATCCGCAGCGCGTTCCCCTGCTGGATATGGTTGTCCAGAAGCGCCGCCAGCAGGTTGTTGGCTGATGTGATCGCGTGAAAATCTCCGGTAAAATGCAGATTCAGATCCTCCATGGGAACCACCTGGGCGTAGCCGCCGCCGGCAGCGCCTCCTTTGATTCCGAAGCAGGGGCCAAGAGACGGCTCCCTCAGGGCCAGCATCGTCTTCCGGCCCAGGCGGTTCAGCGCGTCCGCAAGACCGATGCTTGTGGTTGTTTTTCCCTCTCCGGCCGGGGTTGGGTTGATGGCCGTCACCAGAACCAGCTTTCCGTCCCTGCGGTCCTTTATCTGTTCCCACAGCTCATCAGTCAGTTTGGCTTTGTATTTGCCGTACAGCTCCAGGTCATCCTCCTGAATGCCGTAGCGCTCTGCCACCTCTCTGATCGGCAGCATGGCTGCCTCCTGTGCAATCTGAATGTCTGTCTTCATGTGCAGTCCTCCTTTTTTCAGGGTTGTATAGTTACTTCTACAGCATCCTTACTCGTCCCTCAGCATGGCCTCAAATTCTTCCATGGTCATGAGAATCTTCCGGGGCTTGGTGCCTTCCTCATCTCCCACGACTCCGGCCTCAGCCAGCTGATCCATGATCCTGGCAGCCCGGTTAAAACCGATCTTAAACATCCTCTGGAGCATGCCGATGGATCCTTTTTCCTTCTCGATAATAAATCTTCCAGCCTGGGCGAAGTATTCGTCCCGGTCTCCCCGGCCGTCTCCTCCCGCCGCGGCTGCCGGCATGGCGATCTGGTTCTGAATCTCCTCACTGTACTCAGTTCCCAGATTCTGCCTGGTCAGAAATTCCACTACGCTGGAAACTTCCCCGTCAGACACAAAAGCGCCCTGCACCCGCACGGGTTTGCTGGTGCCTGCCGGATAGAACAACATATCGCCCTTGCCCAGAAGCTTTTCCGCTCCCACCATATCCAGAATCGTCCGGGAATCCACGCCGGAGGACACCGCGAAGGCGATCCTGGAAGGCACATTGGCCTTGATCAGTCCGGTAATTACGTCCACAGACGGTCTCTGGGTGGCAATGACCAGATGGATTCCGGCGGCCCTGGCCAGCTGGGCCAGACGGCAGATGGAGCCTTCCACTTCGCCGGGAGCCACCATCATAAGATCCGCCAGCTCATCGATGATAATAACGATCTGGGGCATCTTCGCCGGCTTGTTCTCATCCTCAATATCCTGAATGGACTCCACCTTGGCGTTGTATCCCTTCAGGTCACGGACATTGTACTGGGCAAACTTCTTATAGCGGTCATCCATCTCCGCCACAGCCCAGTTCAGGGCTCCCGCCGCCTTTTTGGGATCAGTCACTACGGGGATCAGCAGGTGAGGGATTCCGTTGTACACGCTCAGCTCCACCACCTTGGGGTCCACCATGATGACCTTCACGTCGTCGGGATCAGCCTTATAAATAATGCTCATGATCAGCGTATTGATACATACGGACTTGCCGGATCCGGTAGAACCGGCAATGAGCAGGTGGGGCATTTTCGCGATATCCGTCACTACCACCTGACCGCCGATGTCCTTGCCCACGGCAAAGGTCAGCCGGGACTTGCTCTCCAGAAACTCCGGCGTCTCCAGCACCTCCCGCAGGTACACTACATTGTTCTCCTTGTTGGGAACCTCAATGCCTACCGCGGACTTGCCGGGGATGGGAGCCTCAATCCGGATATCGGCAGCCGCCAGGCTCAGCTTGATATCATCAGTCAGGCCTACAATCTTGCTTACCTTCACTCCCTGTTCCGGATGAAGCTCATACCGGGTCACAGAAGGACCGCAGCTTACATCCGTCACCGTGACGCCCACGCCGAAATCTCTCAGCGTCTGCTGAAGCTTGATGGCAGTCTCCCGGTACTCCTTGTCCGACTTGGACCCAACGCTTCCGCTGCCCCGTTTCAGCAGGTTCATAGGCGGGAACACATACTCCTTCTTCACCACAGGCTTCCTGGCGATCTCCGCGTTCACGCCGCCGTTCTTCGTCTCCTGAGCCTCCTTGCGGCTGGTCTCGATCTTCTTCCGCAGAGCCTCCGTATCGCTCTCGATGATCTTGCCGGTGGCCGTCACGATCCTGCGGCCCTCCTCCGGAACCACAAACTCCCCGGTGGTCCGCAGCGTTTCGGCCGCGGTTCTGCCTGCGCCGGCTTCCGCCTCCGGCTCTGCTTCCCCGCTCCATTCCGGCTCTTCTTCCGTCTCTGTCTCTGGCTCTGCCGCCTCAGCCTTGTACTCCGCTGCTGCCGGCTTGTACTCTGCCGCCTCAGCCTTGTACTCCGCTGCTGCCGGCTTGTACTCTGCTGCCGCCGACTCTGTCATTGCCGCCTCAGACTTGTACTCTTCTGTCGCCGGCTCCGTCATTGCCGCCTCAGACTCCGCTTCTGTCTCGGCATCAGGCGAACGATAGTCTGTCCGGAAATCGTCCTCCCCGGCGAAATCATCCCTTTCATTCCAGCGCTGATCCTCGCCGTCAAAGGGCACCGTATCGTCCTCCGTATCAATGTACACCGGCGGCCGGTTGATGCTGCCCCTAAAGACATCCGCCGGATCCCAGCCTTTCTCCTGGGCGTCAGGCAAGAGATCCTTCATAAAGGCCTGATTGCCCACCTCCGGGTCAAACTCAGGCAGATTTCCATCCGAATCCCGTCCGGACCAAACAGCCGGACCTGGCACCGAATCCTCGTCTATGTAACCGTAATCCCCGGCAGACTCTCCCGCGCGGCCGTAATCTTCTGTCTGGCCGTAATCTTCCGCTCTGCCGTAGTCCTCAGCCTGACCGTAATCCTCTTCCCGGCCGTAGTCCTCTTCCGGCATCTCTCCGGTCCGGGCGTCCCGACTGTAGCCATCCGCAGCCCTCCGCGCCGGTTCCTGCTCCGGCCCCGTGGGGGCCTCCAGCTTGGTGGAGTTTAAGTTCACGCCGCGGACCTTCTGCTCCTCGCGGAGCCTGCGGCGCTCCTCCTTCTTTTCCTGGTGAATCTCATGGCGCCGCTCCACATCCTCCCTGGCATACTGATAGGCCCTGCCGCTTCCCTTCTTCACAACGGAAACCACAGACTTCTCCGTAATACACACGATACAGATGACCAGGCCTACAAGAAGGATCAGATAGGTGCCTATGGTTCCCAGCACCGAACCGATCCCCTGGGCCAGAAGGCCGCCCAGAACTCCGCCGCCCATACCTGTCTGGGCACAGCGGGCATAAATCTCGCTGAACTTCATGCCGGGCACATAGCCGCCGCCCAGCACCATCTGGGCCAGACCGCAGAGCACGAGGACTCCCGCGATCACAGCCGCCATCTTAATCCTGGCCAGAGCGCTGCCCCTGTTAGCCAAAATAAAGCATGTCCCCGCGAACAAAAGGATCGGCGCGGCATAGCCGACAATCCCGAAAATTCCCAGCTGCACCGACCGCAGAACCTCTCCCAACGCTCCGCAGAGACGGAAATTACACAAAAAACACAAGACGGCGACGGCAAAGGAAAGGATGATCGCCACTTCCGTGTAAATAAAACTGCTCTCCTCCTCCTGGACCTTCTTTCTGCCCTTTGCGCCGGATGAGGAAGAACTCTTCTTTCCCCCTGTATTTCTGCTGTTTTTTGATTTGCCAGCCACTATCTATTGCCTCCTTACAACAATACCTCAAAATATAGTATACAAAAAATGGGAGCAAATTGCAAGGCTATCCCATCAAAAAGAGACGCCATCGGGTAGCTTCCAATAAAACAGTATCGAAACAACAACGCCCGTTGTTGTGCTTTCGCCGTCAGGTACGTTGACAATATAAGGCCTTGTCCGTGTATAATGAAGCTGGCACTCCATTCAAAGAATTGCAGCAGGTTTTGCCGGGCCTCAATCGCAATCAGATTCAAGTACTGATGAAAGAACTCAAGAAAGACGGAAAAGTGCTTTGCAAAGGCAAAACCAGCGCTGCAAGATGGTTTGTCGTCAAGTGATCTACCAGCAATTTTGGACGTGTATTTGCGTTCAACTTGCGACTAACTTAAGACTAACTTGCGACCAACTTGCGACCTGATCAGCAAGCGGTCTATGTTCATACATCAGACAAGTCCAATGGACACCAGTGCAGGATGTGGACATCAGCTACAACTACATCGGGATACTCCCGGCCTCGCTTTTGAACAACCTCATAAACAGAAACGCGGCATAACCGAAATCATGCCGCACTCCGAAAACAATCTGAACTTGTTTTATTGGACGCCCTCTGCCGGCGCCTCCGATTCCTAATCCTTCTGACTCCCTATGAATCCCGTTTTCTTCCTCCGGATTCCTCTATCATCTGATGGAGCTTCGCCAGGGCCTCCCGGATTCCGCCCACCTCGTTGATCAGCCCCTGCTCCACCGCTTCCCTGCCCACCAGCACCGTTCCCAGATCACGGGTCAGCATTTCCGTGTTCAGCATCAGCTTTTTCACCTGCTCGTAGCGGATATCCGCGTGATTGGCGATAAAGCTTAAGATCCGGTCCTGAATCATCTCAAAATACTCGTAGGTCTGGGATGCGCCGATCACCATTCCGTTCATCCGCACCGGATGAATCATCATGGTACCCGTAGGAACGATAAAAGAATAGTCCGCGGACACAGCCAGGGGCACTCCGATGGAATGACTTCCTCCCAGCACCAGGGACACCGTGGGAACCGACAGGGAAGCTATCATCTCCGCGATGGCAAGACCGGCGTCCACGTCCCCGCCGGAGGTATTGAGAAGCACCAGAAGTCCCTCCACCCGGTCATCATCCTCAATGGCCGCCAGGCTTGGAAGCACATGGTCGTACTTGGTGGTCTTGGCGCTGCCAGGGGCATTCTCATGTCCTTCCACTTCCCCGATAATGGACAGCAGGTGTATCCTCCGCCTGCCCCGGTTCTCCTCCAGGGTGATCTGCCCGTACTCCTCCAGTTTCTCGTCGTTCTTCTCCTGAATCTCCTTCTCCGTCTTTTTCTCTTCCTGACTCTGACTCATGGGCCGCTCCTTTTTCAAACGTTTTTCTGTCATTACTCATAGTCTGTTTGAAAAAGGCACAAAATATACGCCGCGCCTGTGTTCAGCGGGCTTTTCTCAGAAGCCTTCTCATATACCGGAAGGTCTTTTCCTCCCCCTCCCGGCTCAGCATCTTAAGAAGTTTTTCCAGAAGGCGTGCCGTGTCCGGATGAATGAGAGGCTTTACGTAAGGTTTTTCCCTCTCATAATATTCCAGGGCGCTGGAATCCGTATAATCTTTCCCCTTGTAGACCCGGCAGGCGGCGATCCGGTCCATGACCATCTCCACCACGTAGTTGACCGGCATGGGATGACCTACCAGCCCTTTCTCCTTGTCCAGGGAGAAATCGATCCAGTATTCAAAATGATGCTTGTTCCGCCCCTTGTGATGAAGCCACGCCGTGGAGAATCCCTTCTCTTCCCTCTCCGCCGCGTTGGGACTCCTTGTCCCCTGATAATACCTGACTCCCACGGCAAATTCCTCCGGAGAATACTTGGACAGGTCATGAAGCAGGCCCTGACGGAACAGGCCTACGCGGAAACAGTTGACCATAACCAGCCATTTGTGCTCCGTTATCGTATAGAAGTGCTTCCACACTTTTGAATGCTTCATCTCTGAATGCTTCATCTCTATAATCCGCCTTTCTGCGAAAGGCACCGATGGGGTTATGAAACCCATTTGGGTCTTCCGCTTTCTTAT
>CANQSK010000136.1 GCA_947626475.1 uncultured Lachnospiraceae bacterium | reverse complement strand
AATCCTTTTCCCTCTTTACTGCTGTTTGGTTCGTATACATTTCTGTATCGCTTCTGAATTTCTCTCATTTGAACACCCGGAAGCGGGTCTCCCCTCTCCCTTATGCCCAACGGCTGAAAAGCCACCGGGCTGGTGTCCTCGGAAATCTTCAGGGTCTTACATACTGTTCAGTCTTCGATTATCAAGGTCCGCTTGCCGACTGGTCTCAGCGGCAACTTTTATACCTTACCACACCGCTTTCCCTTTGTCAACAACTTTTTAAAAATTTTTTAATTTTTCCCCAGCCGCTCTTCTCAGCGGTGGGATTATAATATACCATCCGGACGCCAAAATTGTCAAGGGGATTTGTGCCATTTTTTACAACAATTTTTTGCCTGTTCCGGCCTGACACAAGATATATGTTTTTCCTGTATTTTGCCCTATATTTTGTGGTGCGCGGCTCAGGAAAACATGCCCCGGACAATCCCCAGGACCAGCCTGGATATGAGATTATACCGGTAAAGATACGACAGCCACACGCTGGACCGAATCTGAGGCATCAGCTTGCCCGCCAGGGCGGAACGGGAAAATATGGTCAGTATCAGGAAAAAAATCCAGACATAGATCAGCCCGTGAACGCCGCCAAGCACTGCCCCCGCCAACTGGTTCATGCCTGACAGGATCGGAAGCCTGGCAACCAGATCAAGAGCTCCCGCCAGAAGCCGAAGCCCCACATACACAAGCAGAAACAAAACCACAAATCCTATGAAATTCAGCATCAGATGCGCCAGATAATTCCCAATATACCCCGCAAACGCGTCTACTCCCAGCATACGGTAAACTTCGCTGTTGTTATTCTCAATAAGAAGCTCTTTTATCTCCTCGGGCAGCTCCATTTCTTCAATAAACCGGCGCTGGAACGCAGCGGACGTATCCCCGGACACCTCCGGCCACTCGTCTTTTGGCGGTTCCTCCACCTGAAACGCCGTCTCCATCCGTTCCACCATCCAGCTGTAGATGCTCGTATTCTCCTTTATAAATTCTGTCGCATAAGGCATGGCAAACCGAACGATCACCAGAGTGACGATCAGCGCCAGCATGGAAACCGCCAGCCGTATCAGCCCTTTCCAGTGGCCGTACAATACCATGCCCAGCAAAAATACTCCTATTGTAATCTCCAACCAGTTATCCATATCTCCGCTAATCTCCGGACAGCACCAATTCCTCCAGGGCCCCGGCTACGCCGGACTCATTGTTTCCGGCTGTCACATAGTCCGCCAGCTCCTTCAGCCTGGCATCGCCATTTCCCATGGCTACGCCGACCCCGGCTTTCTCAATCATAGAGTAATCGTTTTCTCCATCGCCAAACGCCATGATCTGGGAACGGTCAATTCCCAGATACGCCGCCAGCCGCAGCAGCGCGTCGCCCTTCTCGGCGCCCTCGCCGTTGATCTCAAGATTATTATATACGGAAGACGAGACTAATGTGTCAGGAAACTGCCTCAAAAGACGCCGCATCATTTCCTTGTCCTCCAGATCGGCAAAATACATGTTTATTTTGTCAACCGCCCGGTTCGTCTCACGAATATACCCCATAATGCTGGGCACCTTGACACGGGTTTGCCGGATCATTTTCTGAATCCCGGGCGGAATGGCAAATTTCTCCAGATGGTCGTAAAACTTTTCTTCGGAAATCCCGCCTCCGTCAATATACGCGTCATACATAATCCCGGGATAAGCGTCGGCCACAGCCATGACCGCCAGCGCCGTCTCAGGCGGCATCAGCTTCCGGTCCAGCATTTTTTCTTCCCGGATATCCACAATGCCTGCCCCGTTTATCACGACAGCATAATGAATCCCCCGGATGGCCATAACCTCCGGAGGAATCCCGTTTTTGATCCGCCCTGTGCAGGGCACGAGGCAGATTCCCCGGTCCGCGCAGGCCTCCAATGCCCGCCGGTTTCTCTCCGACAGGCATTTATTGTCATCTAACAATGTTCCGTCCAAATCAAAGGCAACTAATCGAATCTCCATTCATAATCCTTCTATATAAAGTGCGTCTCCCTCAGAATCAGCAGGCCGTTCTTGTCATACTTGGGAGAGAACACTCCGGTGATCAGTCTGCTCAGGGAAGGCTTCTCGGCCTTGTCGGCAGCCTCTTCTATCAGCTCCTCGGCGTTGGCCCTGGTAAGAGGAATGCCGTCCTCCTCCATCAGCTCTACGCGCTCATAAAGAGCCAGCATGCTCTTGCCCAGAATGCTGCAGTCGATCTGACTGGCATACTGGCAGGCATACTCCGCGAACGCGTCGGCATCCATCTCTTCCTCATAAGCATCTTCTTCCGGTTCGGCAGCGCCGGCCTCAGCCAGCTCCTCCTCCGGTTCCTGTTCTTCCGGTTCGTATTCCGCCTCTTCCGCTTCCCGGGCTTCCGGTTCGTATTCTTCCTCTTCTGTTTTTCGGGCTTCCGATTCGTATTCCGTCTCTTTCGCTTCCTGAGCTTCCGTAACCGGAACCGCAGCCTCAGGTTCCGCTTCCTCCGGCTCCTGTTCCGCCCTTTCCGGCCGGCCGGCCGCTTCCTTCTGCTCCTGAACCGTCTGAACCGGCGTTTCAGACGCAGCAGACTCAGGCTCCGCCTCCTCCTTGGGAGCGCCGGGGCCATTTTCCTCTATCTGACGGTTCTCATTTTCCTGACTGGAATCCCCTCCTGCGTGCTCCGCATCCATATGCTCGAACATCTGCAGAAATTCCGGATTCTTCTGATACAGTTCTTCCATCTGAAGCGGATTGTCCACCAGCACGACTACCATCCCGCTGGCGTCTTCCGCTATCAGCTCAGATAAATTGCCGATCTCCTCCTCCGACAAATCTCCGGCTTCCTCAACAATCAGGTCTCTGCCGCGAAGCTTGTCCGCCACATTCATAATTCCGCGGCTGTTCAGCTTGCTTCCCGTTATCTTAAGAACCTGATGATGAATATTATGATCCAGATGGTACTTCTTCAGCGCCTCAACCGCGATCTGAAGCCCTTTCTCAGGAGTCCGGGCCTCAATCGCCAGATGACAGGATACCGCCTCTTCACGGATCTCCTCCACTTCGATCTGCGGCTCCTCCTCCCGGGCGGCCGCTGCCGTCAGATTCGACCTGCGAATATCATACAGCGGCTTTGTAGGCGCATCTATGACCACTCTTTTATTTCCCTGATCCTCATAGGCTATTCTGGACACCTCCTGAGCCAGGTTCTCTTCCGCCCTCACCTGATGGTAATTCGCCACCAGCTCCTCATCCGAGGCCGGGGTTATGGGAACTTCGTCGTCCGCCGGGTACTCCCTCATCTCCGGATAGGCCTCTTCCTCCGGGTAGCCGTAGCCGCGGTCATCGTCCATCAGCATATCCAGCGGGCCTCTGGAAAATTCTTCCTCCACGGCTTTCAGCTTCGCTTCATATTTCTCCTTGTTTTCCGCCAGATCCACCTGATAATCCGTCAGGGGCGCATACTGGATCTTCAGCTCCCTGGCCTTATCCACATATTTGCCGAGACCGAACATGAGCATCATCCGGTCGCACAGCCTGACGCAGTCATCCGCCCTGCCGGCCCGGGAATACAGTTCCGCCAGCTCATACATCCACTGCTCATCCATCTCCGTAGACACATAACGCTCCAGAACCGGTATCAGCTGCTCTACCGTCGCGCCCTCGGACTTTAAGATCAGATAGCGGAGCAGGTTCTGGCGGGGATCGCCGGGCGCCACCTCGCAGAAATCTTTATAGTAATCCTTTGCCTCGTGCACGCTGCCTTCCCGAAGGGCCAGCTCCGTCAGCTTAAAGAGAAGCCGCTTTCCGACAGGGGCTCTCTCATAGGCCTGAAGCAGAACCTCCTTGGCCTCCTGATACTCCCCGTTTTTCTCATACACCTGGGAAATCATGGCCAGCAGATTGGCATTGCGCACTCTGTGCCAGTCTATGGTATCGGCTATTTTCATAGCCGTTGTAAAATCCTCTTTCATCACCAGTTTCTTAATCTGTTCAACCTTGACGTTAAACTCATACTTATCCATCGTATGCATCTCCTACAAAAGATTTTATAAACGGTCAGAGTTCTATCCGCCCCTCCAGGGCGCGCAGCAGCGTTACCTCGTCGATATTTTCCAGATCTCCGCCCACCGGGACGCCGCTTGCGATCCGGCTGACCTTAATACCCGTAGGTTTGATTAATTTGCTTATGTACATGGCTGTTGTCTCGCCTTCCAGACTGGAATTGGTGGCGATGATCACTTCCTGAACATCTCCCTGAAGGCGCTGCATCAGCTCCTTCAGCTTTATCTCATTGGGGCCGATTCCCAGCATGGGAGAAATCGCCCCGTGCAGCACATGGTATACTCCCTCATATCTGCCTGTCTTCTCATAGGCCACATAATCTCTGGGCGTCTCCACTACCATAATGGTACGGTGGTCCCTTCCCTGATTTCTGCACACAGGACACAGATCCTGATCCGTCAAAGTATAACATTCTTTACAGTAACGGATATTTTTTCTGGCGTCAACCATGGCTGACGCCAGCCTGTCAACCTGTTCCTCCGGCATATTGATAATATGAAACGCCAGTCTCTGGGCTGATTTGGCTCCTATTCCCGGAAGCCCGGACAATTCTTCTATCAGTTTTGCGATCTGACCGCTGTAGTATTCCATATCAGAAGGGGAATCCTCCGCCCATACCCATGCCGCCCAGACCGCCGGTCAGCTTGGACATGGCACTGCTGGAAGCCTCCTCCATCTGGCGGAACGCCTCATTGACGGCCGCCATGATCATGTCCTCCAGCATCTCTACATCGTCCGGATCCACCGCCTCAGGCGAAATCTTTACACCGGTTACTTCTTTTTTGCCGGACACGGTCACACTGACCGCCCCGCCGCCGGCAGACGCTGTATATTCCTTAGTCTCAAGCTCCCTGGTCGTCTCCTCCATCTGCCGCTGCATACGCTGGGCCTGCTTCATCAGGTTGTTCATGTTCCCCGGCATGCCGCCCGGAAATCCGCCGCGTTTCGCCATAATCGATTCCTCCGTTTTATCTGTTTAATCTTCTTCAATCCCAATATCCATATGGATATGATCTTTCAGTTCCTCGGCGCTGACATAAATAGTATCGGTGCGTTCGCCGTTTCCCAAAAGCCTCGCCTTAAAATAAATGTCTTTTCCGTATGTTTTTTTTACATAATCTTCCAGCTGGCCCATAATGACCGGCCTCCGGCCGATCTCAAAATTATCCCTGCTGGAAAATACGACGCACAGGCAGTCTTCCCCGCTGGGCTCCACCACCGTATCGCGGAAACTGGAACGGACGACTCCTCCCAGTCCCCGGATGATCCGGCCCCACTCGCTGCGGATCAGCTGCAGATCCTCCAGCTGCGGACGGGGGAGCGTCACCTGCTGAGGCGCTTCCGGCAAAATCCGGTCCCCCTCAGGAGCCGCCCCATGACCCGCCTGAGGCAGGGCGGACGCGGAGACCGGAACTCCCTCCTCCAGCGTCTCTTCTATTTTATTCAATCTCTCCAGAATCGAATCATAATTCTCTTCCATCTGAGGTCTTGTCAATTTAATAAACGCCACTTCCACCAGCACCCTTTTCTGGGCCGCATAGCGGATCTGTCCGGACAGTTCAGAAAACACCCGGATATAGCGCATAAGCACTTCCCCTGAAACCTTCCTGGAATCCTCCTCCAGAAGCTTCAGGTTCTCAGAAGACATATCTACAATACCTTCCGCGTCCTCCGCCGTCTGAATCAGCAGGAGGTTCCTCATATACCATATAAAATCCGTCACAAACTGGGTCAGTTCCCTGCCTTGGATCAGCAGCTCTTCCAGCTGACGGATACATTCCGTCGTCTGATTCTCAGCCACAGCCCGAAACATCCGGCTGAAAACACTGGTATCCACCGCCCCCAGAATATCCAGCACATGGTCGTAAGTCAGCCTTTCCCCGAAATGAAAGGCGACGCACTGATCCAAAAGACTGAGGGCGTCACGCATGGAGCCGTCAGCGGCCTTGGCGATATAAGTCAGGGCCTTGTCCTCCACGTCGATCTGCTCCGCCTGCGACAGCTCCCGCAGACGGTCTGTCAGAGTCTGGAGCGTAATCCTTTTAAAATCATACCGCTGGCATCTGGACAGTACCGTAATGGGAATCTTCTGTACCTCCGTGGTGGCCAGAATAAAAATCACATAAGACGGAGGCTCCTCCAGCGTCTTCAGCAGCGCGTTGAACGCGCCTGTGGACAGCATGTGAACCTCATCGATAATATAGACCCGGTATCGTCCCTCCGTCGGCGGATACTGAACCTGATCCCGGATCTCCCGGATATTGTCCACGCCATTGTTGGACGCGGCGTCGATCTCCACCACATTCAGAGATACTCCCGCGCTGATATTCTGACAGGTGCGGCACCGGCCGCAGGGACTCCCATCCACCGGATTCTCACAGTTGACCGCCCTGGCCAGAATCTTCGCGATCGTAGTCTTTCCGGTACCTCTGGTACCGCAGAACAGATAGGCATGACCTATGCGCTGAGACAGTATTTGATTTTTCAGAGTCCTTACAATGTGGTCCTGCCCCTTCACATCCTCGAAAGATGCCGGACGCCACTTGCGGTACAGCGCCGTGTATGCCATGAAGCCTTTCCTTTCCGGCCTGCTGCCCCCGGCCCTTCCGGGTCTGAGAACAGCAGGCCGAACCTTTTATTTCATCTTCTCGTCGCCGAAGCAGATACCGACCATCTTGGCCTCCCGGATGATGGAGCTCTTGGGATCGACCACCTTCAGCTTGCCGGCAACCTCCTGCAGCGGAATCTTGTCAATATCGTTGTTCTTCACGCAGACCATGTATCCGTATTCTTTCTTGTGGATCAGATAAGCTGCCTCCGCTCCCAGTCTGGTAGAAAGCACGCGGTCATAGGGGCAGGGCTCTCCGCCTCTCTGCATATGGCCCGGAACCGTAACCCGGACTTCCTGGCCGGTCATCTCCTGAATCCTGGCGCCAAGCTCATAGGCAACGGACGGATAAACAACATCCTTCGCCTTCTTCTCTTTCAGCTCCTTCTTGGAAAGCTTCGCGTCTTCCTTGGAAATGGCGCCCTCCGCCACTGCAAGGATCGAGAATCTCTTGCCCTGGCGGTTGCGCTCCTTCAGAGCGTCTACCACAATATTAATATCGTAAGGAATCTCCGGAAGCAGGATAATGTCCGCGCCGCCCGCGATCCCTGCGTGCAGCGTCGGCCAGCCTACTTTGTGGCCCATGATCTCCACAATAAACACACGGCCGTGAGAGGACGCCGTCGTATGAATACCGTCAATGGCATTGGTCGCCACGTCCACAGCGCTCTGGAAACCAAACGTCATCTCTGTGCCCCACAGATCGTTGTCAATGGTCTTGGGAAGAGCGATAATGTTCAGCCCCTCCTCACGGAGCAGATTGGCCGTCTTCTGGCTGCCGTTGCCGCCCAGAACCACCAGACACTCCAGACGCAGCTTCCGGTAGGTCTGCTTCATGGACTCTACCTTGTCAAGTCCGTTCTCGTCCGGCGTCCGCATCAGCTTGAAGGGCTGGCGGGAAGTTCCCAGCATGGTCCCTCCCTTGGTCAGAATCCCGGAAAAATCCGACGGTTTCAGGATACGGTAATCTGTATAGATCAGTCCCTTATATCCATCCTCAAACCCTATAATCTCCACTTCGTTTCCGTACATCTTGTACAGAGCCTTCGCCACGCCTCTCATTGTCGCATTCAGAGCCTGGCAGTCTCCGCCGCTGGTCAACATTCCAACTCTCATCATAACCGGTACCCATCCTTTCCGCATTCTGCGAGTAGTAATCAGGGGTTATGCCGCAGTCTATACTAACCCCATTATGTAATTATAATACAAAGGCCGGGTATGGGCAAGGGAAAAAAGAAAAAGTTACAGCCATGACTGTAACTCTTTATCTCCGTGCGTCTCACTCGGGTTTTTGACACCCCCAATCTCTAGAAAGCCTTGTCAGGCTTATTTTTTTATGTCAAATTTATTTTTATGTATTG
>CANQSK010000135.1 GCA_947626475.1 uncultured Lachnospiraceae bacterium | reverse complement strand
AGCGAACCAATAGCAGAGGAAAGGATATTCAGCAGATCTTCCAGTTCCCCAATGTTCTTCACCCGGTTACGCCTGGTAATATCTCGAAGATAAATCTCATGGAACAGATTCTGTAATGCAACTGCCTTATCATTTGCTCCCTCACGAAGAACAACCAGAGGGATACCGCCATACAGCATATATTCAGATAATCCCATGTACTTATCACCGTTGTAAACGGTCATAAACTCGGCAAAGCTCAAGGGATACATATGAACCTCGTCGCCGCGGCCGGCGAACTCGGTGGCAATGTCTTTGGACAGGAGTTTTGCGTTACTTCCGGTCACAAATACATCCATATTATCTTTATGAAGATAACCATTCAGAACAGCTTCAAAACAATCCAACATCTGAATTTCATCAAGAAGCAGATAATACATTCCTTCATCTACAACTTTGGAACGGATATATGCCATGAACTTTTCAGGGTCAACTCCACGCTTTTCCTTTTCAATCTGAATCAGGCTTTCGCCAATCAGATAAAGATCGTCTGCTGAATCAAAGGCAAAACGGATAATGTGGTCAGCATCAACTCCGCTTTCCAGTAAATGATGATAAAACAGATTATTCAGTAAATAGGATTTGCCACATCGACGAATACCGGTAATTACCTTAATCAGTCCATTGTTTTTTCTTTTTATCAACTTATCCAAATAAAAATCTCTTCGAATCTCCATCACCAAACCTCCTTGCGAAAGATTTTTGCAACTTGTTGCATTTTTCTATTCTATTATATCCAGACAAAATTCAAAAATCAATATATCATCCGCTTTTTAGAATAGATTTTTGTGACTTGTCGCATTTTTCTATTCTGCAATCATATTATATGCTTTCGTGGCAATTATATGTGCCAATTTTACACCATCAAGATGTCTGCTATATTATAGCAGAAACGCCATTTTTTGAAGCAGGAAAGCAAGCGTTATAAGCTGGGTATAGCGGACAACTTCTCTCTCATAGACTGAAATACCGAGGGAGGTGCGTGGTATCGCAAGAAAGAGTGCTCCAATCAATGTAATTGTCCATTATCCCAAAACTGAAGAAGGCAAGCATGAACTGGCAGCGCGCGTTGCCAGTGTCCACGCAAGCTTAGTCAACCAGTACATTAAAAAACTGAACTGTCCTTCCGAACAGAAGGTACAGTTACTGGATGCGGTTATCAAATCCGCATCCATAGAGAAAGCAGGTGAACAAATCCGCTAAGGTTTGAACACCTGCTTTTTCTATACCTTTATGAGGTCTTGAACCTGATAGAGTTCTGCATCAGTAAGGTTAAATGTCGGAAATGTCCACAAAGAGAAAACTGCCGCGTAGGGAGAGGGAAATCGAAAGAGAAGAGTTACAGTATCACACAGGCAAGTGAAAAGAATCTGGAAAGGCTTAAATTTGAAGAGAGTGAATATTTTCAGGAACGAATGAAGATCCGGCATCGGATAGAAGAAAAAAATGGGAGTTTTTCAGTGCCCTCGCCAGAATATGCCATTTTGGTCCTTTTCTGCTCTGGGGAGATTGGTTTGGAACCATAAACGCATCTGTGAGAGGATAGCATTTTCCACACATTTCGCCGCGTACGTCGCCATCCGGGATCCCCGTTCGGCGTTAAAGGTGTTCACGGCTTTGATCAGGCCGATGGTTCCCACAGACAAAAGGTCTTCCATGTCATAGTCCGTGTTCTGATATTTTTTCACCACATGGGCTACAAGACGCATATTATGTTCTATCAGCTTATCCCGGGCCTGCCTGTCTCCGTCCCTCATGCGCCTTAGGCAGTCCCGCTCCTCGCTGGCCGACAGGGGTTTTAAAAATGTCTTCAAAAGAAAAAGCCACCTGAAAGCAAAACTTAATCTAGTTTATGCTTCAGCGGCTTTTCAAGTGCTTTTACACCCCTGCGGGCGGCTTATACTATTTCGGTCCGGGACAGGCCATATCCCATGAAAGGCGCGTGACAAGGCTCCCGGCATCTGGCAGCATCCCGTTCGTCAGATCTGATATTCCCTGTAAAGTTCATTTCTCAGAGCACTGTCGGAAGCGGCCTTCAAGATCAGGTCATCCTTCTGATTCTCCGACAGTGCCATGATCAGACGTGCCATGCGGGTCTCTCCAATCTTTTCTCCCTCTTTCTTCCCATCCAATATCAGATCGTCAATTGCTTTGCACATGTCTGTCTCCTTCCCTTCCTCTTCCTGCTGCCGTAGCAGCTCCCTCAGTCGCTTCTGCTCTCCCAGCAGCGCAAGCGCCGCCGTCATCTCCACACGGTCCATCTCTCCCAGCTCTTCCCGGTGATCCTTCACATATTGATACAGTTCCTTCTTATCCTGGTTCAATCTTAACATATGGAATATGTGCTGTAAACAGGTTTTGTATCGCCCCGGCTCCTCTATCTCCCGGACCGGGATCACATGGACACGGTAGTCTGAAATGTAGGGAAGCAGCTCCTTCACCCGCTCATCCTCCCGGTCCAGGGCCAGCATCTCATGGAGACTCCGGCTCCCCTCCCACTCCTTCCCCAGATACAGCACCAGGTTCACCACCGGGCGGAGACGGTCCTCTCTCCTGATGCCGGACAGAAACTCAGCAGAAGTCTTCAGATCATTCTCTTCCTTATGACTCTTCTCCAGTTCCCGCAGCTGTCTGCTGTACTCCAGGGCGTCATACAGCATCCCACGGACCGGCATCGTATAATCTGATTCTGCCTGAGTCTCGCCGGAAAATGTCACCGCGTAGATATCATTCTCCACCTTCATCCGCACATCCCCAGTACCCTCGACTGCCCTTCTCCGACCGTCCTCCTCCACAACCACTCCGTACCGAAGAGGAAGCGGCGTCAGGTCCTCCGGCTTTAATACCTGCTCTCCCCCGTGGAGAAGTCCGTTGACCAGGTCCGCGAAGATGGCCGGACGCTCCAAAAGGGCGTTTACTTCTGTATTGATGATCCCCATGTATCTCCTTCCTTGTGCTGTCGTCTCACTGCTGCATATACATACTATCCATGGAATCCACCGGAGAATCGTCCGGTCCTGATACCAGATACAAGACGGAAGGCGGAAAGCCTTCCGAAGTAAAGACAGAATAACACAATCGGAAAGAAATAACAATGGACAATTTTTAGTTGTTTTTGCTGTCATTCAACGATTCAACCAGAAAACCGGCACAATATAAAAAGCAGGAACTGCCCCAAAGAGCAGCTCCCGCTGAAATAATACCGGTTTAGCTGGATAATCTGAAAAACACAGTTCAATTAATGATGGAACAGGCGGATTCCCGTAAACACCATAGCCATGCCGTACTTATTGCAGGTCTCAATCACCTGATCGTCCCGGACGGAACCGCCCGGCTCGGCAACGTATTTCACGCCGCTTTTCTTCGCCCGGTCAATGTTGTCGCCAAAGGGGAAGAAAGCATCGGAGCCCAGCGCCACGTCCGTCATCTGGTCCAGCCACACTCTCTTCTCCTCCGATGTAAATACCGGCGGTTTCACCTTGAAGGTCTTCTCCCAGCGTCCCTTAGCCAGCACATCCATGTACTCATCGCCGATATAAACGTCAATGGCGTTGTCCCGGTCTGCCCGCTTGATTCCGTCCACAAACTGGAGGTTCAGCACCTGGGGAGCCTGCCGCAAAAACCAGTTGTCCGCCTTCTGTCCTGCCAGTCTGGTGCAGTGGACCCGCGACTGCTGTCCCGCGCCGATTCCGATGGCCTGACCGTCCTTCACATAGCAGACGGAGTTGGACTGAGTATATTTTAGCGTAATCAGGGCAATCGCCAGATCCCGTTTTGCCGTCTCAGGAATGTCCCTGTTGACTGTCACTATGTTGGACATCAGCTCGTCGTCAATCTTCAGCTCATTGCGGCCCTGCTCAAAGGTGATTCCAAACACCTGCTTTTTCTCAATGGGGTCCGGAACATACTCCTCATCGATCTGAATCACACAGTAGTTGCCGTTCTTCTTCGCCTTCAGAATCTCCAGCGCCTCAGGCTCATATCCGGGAGCGATGATGCCGTCCGACACTTCCCGCTTGATGATCCGGGCCGTATCCACGTCACACACGTCGGACAGAGAAATGAAATCGCCGAAGGAGGACATTCTATCGGCTCCTCTTGCCCGGGCATAAGCACACGCCAGCGGTGACAGATCACCCATATCATCTACCCAGTAAATTTTCTTCAAAATATCGCTGAGGGGCAGCCCCACTGCCGCTCCTGCCGGGGACACATGCTTGAAGGACGTCGCGGCCGGAAGCCCGGTGGCATTCTTCAGCTCCCGCACCAGCTGCCAGCCGTTGAAAGCATCCAGGAAATTAATATATCCCGGACGGCCGCTGAGAACCTTGATCGGCAGGTCGCCGCCGTTTTCCATAAAAATGCGGGACGGTTTCTGGTTCGGGTTGCAGCCATATTTCAGTTCCAGTTCATTCATAAATGGATTCTCCTTTTCTACTGATTCTTGTTCACGATCCTAGTTTCATACTCACCGGTCTTAATGTCGATAAACCGCACAAACAGGGACACTTTATTATCCTCATTCAAACTGCTCCAGAGAAGATCTGTAAACTGATCGATGGAATCCGGAACAGACACCAACTTAGGCTCTCCCTCAAAGCTGGGCAGCGGATCGCCGTCATGCAGGTACGTGTGAATAAAATGTCCCTCTCCCGCCAGAGGTTTCTCATAGGCAAAGGTAAATCTCTGACAGGAATCCGGGCAGCCGTTGCTGGTCTTCAAAATCGACATGGCATAATTGTAACCGCCGTTTTCAATGTGCAGGATGCCGGAAATCCTTGGAGTAAAGTTGGGTCCGTCCGGCTCAAACTCCCGGCTTCTTAAGCACTGCTCAAAAGTCAGCTGTTTGTCCATACCCTCGTAAATGGTATCGGTCTGGTCTCCGTTGGTGACAATGGTCTTGTTCCCCAGAACCCGCACAGGCGCGTAGATAACAAGGCTTGGGTCCGTAAGCTTTGACGGGTCAAAGGCCTGGGTGCGGATCCCTGCGCCGTCTTCCACAAAAATGCGGTTTCGGCTGTTGACGCTGCGGCCCATAATAAAATAAGCCGCCACAGCCTTGGTCCCGTCCGCCGTTTTTCCGATAACAATTCCCCGCCCCGGATATGCGTTGTTACTCAGTTCAGCTGCCAGATCCAGTTTCTGCATGGTAATTCCTCCTTAATGTAATGGATAAAAAAATGCCTGGGCATCACAAAATATGGTGCCCAGGCGGTCGGCTTACTCTCTCACGTGCTCCCTCGTGGTAATCCACTGACTCCGCCAGTCGCACGTTCTAAAAGTATCATATAATATCCTTTCGGTCTTTTCAAGTGTTTTCTGCCAAATATCTGCCTAAAATACACAGAAGCTGCTTTTTTCCTCATTTCGCCCATCTGTACCGCAGCTTATGTTCGCTGTAGCATCTGTAGTCAAGGAGCCTCTCCTTCTGCAGTCTTCCTATTACAATGTATGGCATTACCCTCTGGGAATCCGCAAATCGTCTGACCGCTTCTATGGAAAAATCCCCGTTTTTTACAAAAACAGAATAATCGCCCGGATTCAAAAGAGCATCGCGCGCAAAACAATCTGCCGCAGCCTCAGCCTCCACATCTCCGCCGCTATCAATGAATTTTGCTGCCCGGTCCGTATCCCCATTAACGATATGAGCCAGTTCATGAAAAAGCGAAAACCAGAAGATATCCGCATACGCACCGCGAATCGTCAAGACCATCTGATAGCTTCCGTCCGCTTTCTGACTGATAAATCCCTGAACCGGCGCTCCCCTGAAATTCACCATGACGGAAAAGTCAATCCCATACCTGGCCATTACTGCCTTCAGCCCTCTCTGGATATCGCTTCCCGCCTGAAACATCACATTCTTTGTCTCCGCAATCAGACTGTCCAGCTGCGAGACGTCAAATCTGGTGTTTACTGTCATCCTGCTCCCTGAAATCTGACACAGCAGAACCCATGCTCCTAACACGTAAGGATTCATCTTTTTCCCCGCCGCCATCCGAAATGCCCCGGTCGAAACCACATTTTTCAGATTGGCAATGCTGCTGATCTGCAGGACTTTTCTCAATGCAAGAATCGCTTCGTCATTTTCCGCATTCTGCATCATTCCCGTTTTCTGCAGGTATTTTATCACTTCCTTCAACTCACTGCAGGCAACTCGCTCTTCCTCCGTAATGGTTTCCGCCTCATAAAAATCCATAAGCTCCGAATCATAATTCGCCTGAAGGTTCAGCCAGAATGATTTCGGTACTCCGAGCGCATATTCAAGTCCCCCGGCAAATCTAAGGGAAATATTTTTCTTTCCCGCTATGATATTGCTGACATATGCGGGAGAAACACCTGTCCTCAAGGCCAGTTCCGCCTGCGTAATCCCCCGTTCCTCCAGAATATCGCCAATCGTTTCACCCGGATGAATGATCAGATCACGGGATATACCAGTTTTCCTTTCCTCCATGGTAATCGCTCACTCCTTCCACTTCAATCTCCGAGCAGACCAGGATCTCATCCTGCGCTGCGTTTGGCTCTATAATCAGTCTTGCGTTTGCAGAGACCCGCAGAGAATAACGCTGTCTTTCATATCCGCTCAGAGGTTCCGGCCGGCCCAGTCCCAGGCTTAAAAAATCTCCAAAACTCTCTGCCGCTTTCAGATGATTCATATGCTTTTTTACAGCTCTTACCCAGTCATAGGGGAGCTTCTTCTGCATCTCTCCATAGTCCTGAAAGTACTTTTCCACTTTAGCATTCGCATAAGTTATATTCAACTGCTCACCGCCTTGCGATTAACCAAATGGTTAATTTAATAATAGCATAGTCTCCGGATATGTCAATACCAAATTCAGTTACCCTGTTCCTCTGCCTCCTGTGCCCTTCCGAATTCTTCCAGCAGCCTCACGTACTCCCGGAGCCTCAGGAGAAGCTTCAGCTCTGCTTCATCTGCGGAAACATAATCAATCTCCCGGGAAATCTCCGTCAGCCGTTTTCTCGCGTCGTCACACACTTCTTCCGCACGGCGGCTACAGGAAACAACTACCGGTATCTCTTCCGGCACTTCTGCCGGTTCTGCACCATCCGGAACCGCTTCAGACTGAGGCGGTATCCGAAAAGTCCCCCGTTCCAGTCTCTCACACCCCAGATTCGTGACCGCCTCTCGGATTCCTCCCGCAAGATGTCCCTCGCGAAAGACAGGCAGGTTCTTTCTTCTTCCCTGCTCTTTCACATACTCTACAATCTCCTGGCGGGAATGTATCCTTCCGTCCTGCAAAAGCTCAGCTGCCAGGGTACGCACCTGCGCCGTAGGGCGCATGGCCATCAACTGCTCACGATTCATATATCCTTCCCCTTTCCGTTTCTATTTGCTCAGATTCAACAATTTAATAAAATAATATCATACAGTCCTTTATAAGTCAATAATTTATACAAATATCATTATATTTAATCATATATTCAATAATTTATCAGGCATACAAAAGCCCATCCCGCGAATCTGCGGAATGGGCCGCCCTATTGGTCTTATCTTATTACACCGCCGCGTTCGGATCCGTATCCTCTCTCCATCCCTTGCACACGTCGACCCACGCCTCATAGCCGGAATACCGCTCCAGCTCCTCCATGGTCATGCAGATCGCGCTGTTGCTGCTGCCGCAGGCCGGATACACCATCTCAAACCGGCGCAGGGATACATCCAGAAATACCCTGACGCCGTCGTTTACGCCAAAGGGACAGACACCGCCGACAGCGTGTCCGATCAGTTCCGTCACCTGTTCCGGTGAAAGCATCCTGGCTTTGGTATGAAACTGAGCCTTGTATCTGGGATTGTCTATCTTGGCGTCCCCCGCGGCCACGATCAGTATCGCCCTGTCCTCCACCAGAAAAGACAGCGTCTTGGCAATCCTGGCAGGCTCGCAGCCTACAGCTGCCGCCGCCAGCTCCACCGTGGCGCTGGATACGGGAAACTCCAGAATCCGCTCCTCCAGACCGAATTTTCTTAAGTACGCTCTAGCTCTTTCAATAGACATTGTCTCTGTTCTCCTTGTCTTCACATATTAGGCAATTGTTAAATTGCCAAACCCATTGATTTTACTGGGTTTTCTTGCTCCTTTTATATAAATTTTCTCTCCG
>CANQSK010000134.1 GCA_947626475.1 uncultured Lachnospiraceae bacterium | reverse complement strand
ACAACCGGGCAGAGGATGGCCTGTTCCGTCTTATTGAAATAATCCTTGCTGACGATCAGGTAATGGCCTTTCAGATTTTCTACCGCGATGATATCTCCCTGTCCGACGGTCAAAAGCTACCACCTCTCTCTCCCTACGGGCTCACCCCAGTCAAATTCCTCATAAGGGCCCAGTTTCCCATTGAATTCCCTCGTCCGTTCCTCCAGCGTGCGGTGGCGTTTTCTAACCTTTTTAAGAACAATCGCTCCATCCAGCACTTCCACATCCAAATAGTCGTTATTTTTAATGCCTACCAGGGAAAGCAGCTCCCGGGACAGGCGAATGCCCTGGCTGTTGCCCCATGTTTTTACCTGTGTGATCATCTTCCCATCACTCCTTCTCGTATATCCATAGTATATACGTATCGGTGTGAATCCGTCAAGTGTTAATTTGTCTCTGACGTTCTGTCGTTTTCATAATCTCGGCGGCCGTCGTCTGCCCCGCCGCCACACCTTCCGTACTCTCCGGCATAAACAAAATCTTCACCGTCGAGAACATAATCCGTAAATCCTCCACAATGCTGGGATGCGCCAGGTACATCAGATCCATCTGCAGCTTGTCATAGGGCTGGGTATTGTACTTCCCATACACCTGGGCGTAACCGGTCAGACCCGCCTTACCCTTCAGCCTCAGAGCAAACTCCGGCAGCTCTTTCATATACTGCCCAGCGATCTCCGGCCTCTCCGGTCTGGGGCCTACCAGACTCATGGAACCTGACAGAATGTTGAAGAACTGCGGCAGCTCATCGATCCTGCACTTCCGGATGAACCGTCCTACAGGCGTGATCCGCTCATCCCTGCTCCCGGTTGATAACCGGGCTACCCCATCCTTCTCCGCGTCCACTCTCATGGAACGGAATTTTATCACATAAAATTCCTGGCCATTCTTTGTCAGGCGTTTCTGTCTGTAAAAAACCGGTCCGCCATCCGTCGCCTTTATAGCGATTGCTGTGATTATCATGAAAGGAGACGCAATTACCAGCGCAAGCCCGGCTATAACAATATCCATCATACGTTTCACGATCAGATACTCCGCAGGCGGGTTATGCCAGCCCACGTTCAGGATCGGCAGGTGCAGCATATGCATCTGTCTCGCTCCGCTCATGATGGTATCCCCGATACGGGGTATCACATAGATATCGATATTTCTGGCAACGCACTGCTTTAGGATGACGTTTCTCTCATGGCTGTGCACACCGCTCAGGAACACCACTTCCATTCCGTCCAGCATTGCAACGTCAGCCAGGTATTCTCCAACGCTGGCCGTTATCCGGACATCAAAGTTCTTCCACAGACCGTATTCACTGACCAGGTCCTCAAGACCAGGACGCCTGTCATAGATGACTGCCGTCCTTTTGGGCGGGTTGACCGCCAGATACCACTTCCTGGCCAGCGTCGACCAGGCCCAGGCCAGGAATACCTGACAGAGAAAGGCCTGCAGCAATGGCAGCGGGCTGGGAAGACGTTTTGTCAGCAGATATGTAACCACATACAGGATGCCGTCAGCGACGGCAGCGGCAAGGCCCTGACTGTATACCAGTTCAGCCGTATGGCTCAATGACACCATAAAAGCGTCATAAACCTTCCCATAGACCACATAGACTATGAGGAACAGAGCAATCACAGCCCAGTTCCCTCTGTTATAGAAAGGAGAATAGGTCCTCGGCGCGTAATATCCGTACCAACAGACCGCAAATGGTACAGTCATCAGTATGGCATTCAGCACTTTCAAGGCCCTGATCCCCAGGTCTCGCTTCATCTGCTTCATGAACTACTTCTCCGCGTATCTTATACTCATTTCCTCTTCAATCTCATACAACCAAAAATTCCACCTCCGGCCATCCGCCAGAAGTGGAATCTTCTTTCATCATAATACATTTTGTTTTAACCTCAGGGCGATATTTTACTTTCACCCGCTCGCCCTCGCTTCTTCCCGGCAGATATCCCTCACCGGAACCTCCATAGCCATGTCCTGCCCGAAAAGCCGGATGCCTATCTCTACCGTATTCTTCTTGACCTTCCAGACAACTCCGGCCATGCCGGCAAGGGCACCCGACACAACCACCACAGAATCTCCGACCTCGTACATGGGCGATATATCCGGCTTGTCCGCGCCGGGAATCTCAATCCGGTAAACATCCGGCACAGTCAGAGGGGCCTCTACTTTGCCGTAGGCGATTTCCTGACGGACGTCCTCATTGAGGATAATCCCCAGGCTGACGATCTTCTCCTTACCCAACAACTTCAGCCGTATAAGCACATAGCGTTTCTTGTACTGCCAGCGGACCACCTGCTCCATATATTTTTTCACAGGTCCGGTCAAACGATAAACATGCCCACGGCTGTCCTTTTCAACATAGGACAGGCGGACAATATGATCGCCGTCCAGCATGTCTTTGAAAAACTCCTCTTCCCCCTCCTCCAGAGGAAGAAAATGAAATAGTCCATCGGACATCAGCCGGGACATGGCGGGAACCTTTTTCAGGCACTGGTATAACTCGTTGGGGTCATCTGAGACGACGAACACATATCCGGGAAATAACCGCTCCACATGAATCAGACTCTGCTGCTGCTTTCGCCAGATACGCTCAAAATACGCCACAAAACATTCCTCATAAACGTTCTGCGGCAGCACCCGATTTATCATCCGTACCAGTTCTTCCTCATGTCCTGTCATGGTCTGTATCACGTACCACATGCAAATCCCCCTTGCTGTTCGCCGTCAGTCAATGATACCGTCTTCTGCCGGCAACCTGCTCCGGAACGCAAGTATACAGATGCAAGATGAAGGGTAAGCTTCGCCCCTTCCGCAATATTCTCTGTAAACATGCAAACACAAAACCTTTCTGCGAATGCTGTTTCAGCTATCCCGAATTCAGATTACCGCGCAATACGGTCAGTATAACCCCTTCTCAGTCAAGCGTAGCCGTCAAACTCCCGCTCCCGTTCAGGTTTTGAACACAGAATCTGCAGATATGCATTGAAAAAGTGCCCCTTTTCAAGCTTCAGTTGCACCCCGTTCACCGCTATCCGTTTTTCTGCGATATGGCCCGGGCCTGACCCGGACCCTGCAGCCCGGATACAACATTTTGTATGAAAATGTCATATCCAAGCCTCGTGGTAAGGATACCATATTTCCACTTGCAATTCAAGCCTTTTGTATTATGAAAAGATTAATAATTCTTAACAGGTTACTGTTCAGAGGTCACTTATCACTTAAATTCTCAGGAATCCCTTGCACTGTCCCTACATTTTCAGTATACTTAGACTAAGAAGATACCGGGATGGGATCAGGCCGGAGGTGATACAGTGGTTTCGGAAAAAAGGATGCTGCCTGTCGGAGAAGAGGATTTTGAACAGCTTATAAAGAATGGTTTTTACTATGTAGATAAGACGGGGATGATCGCGGAACTGCTGCGCGGCTGCGCGAAAGTGAACCTGTTCACGCGTCCGAGGAGATTTGGGAAGACCCTGAACATGAGCATGCTGAAATGCTTTTTTGAGATCGGACGGGAGCGAACTATCTTCGATGGACTGGGTATCTCCCGGGAGAGTGAGCTCTGTAGGCGGCATATGGGAAGATATCCGGTGATCTGCCTGTCGCTTAAAGACGCAGAGGGACCGGATCTCCGGTCATCCTGCAGGCGTATCGCCGCCAGGATAAGCGTGGAGGCGTCACGGTTCTATTTCCTGCGGACCAGCCCATCGCTCACTGACGAGGAACGGGACCTGTATGTCAGCCTGCTCAGCAGGGACATGGACCGTGAAACGCTCTGCGGCAGCCTGTGGGATCTGAGCAGGCTGTTGGAAAAACACTATGGGCAGAAAGTGATCCTGCTGATCGACGAGTATGACGTACCGCTGCAGAAAGCATTTTATAATGGTTATTATGACGAGATGGTACAGCTGATCCGGGGAATGTTCGGCCAGGCGCTGAAGACCAACGACAGCCTGGAGTTCGCGGTGCTGACCGGGTGTCTGAGGATATCGAAAGAGAGCATATTTACGGGAATGAACAACTTATGCGTGATGACGGTATCTGATGAAGAATTCTCGGACTGCTTCGGGTTCACAGACAGGGAAGTGCGGGAGCTTCTGGGGTACTATGGCCTGGAGGAGCGCTATGACGCGGTAAGGGACTGGTATGACGGTTACCGCTTTGGCAGCACAGAGGTGTACTGTCCCTGGGATGTGGTCAGCTACGCGAAACGCCTTTTGAGGAATCCGAAGGCCCAGCCTGAAAACTTCTGGGCGAACTCCAGCGGGAATGACGCGGTGAAGGAGTTTGTGCGCCGCCTGGATGTGAGCGTGACAGCCAGGGAGCTGGAACAGTTAACGGCAGGTGAGGCTGTGAGAAAGGAGATCCGCCCGGAACTGACCTACCGTGAAATGTACAGCACCGTGGAAAATCTATGGAGCCTGTTATATATGACCGGGTATCTGACGGAACGCGGGGGATCGGATGGACGAATGGTTCCCCTGACGATCCCCAACATGGAGATCCGGGATATCTTCAAGACGCAGGTCCTGGACCTCTTCAAGGAACAGGTAGCCCAGGACGGCGCGATGGTAAGGGAGTTCTGCGGAGCGTTGAAGGCGGGCGATGCCGGGACGGCGGAAACGCTGTTTGGCCAGTATCTGAGGAAGACCGTCAGCATCCGCGATACTTTTGCGAGGCGGAACCTAAAAGAGAATTTCTATCATGGCATCCTGCTGGGTATCCTGGGCTTTAAGGGGAACTGGTATGTGACCAGCAACTATGAGACTGGTGATGGTTATGGGGATATCCTGATCGAGACGGAGGATGATGATCTGGGGATCGTGATCGAGGTAAAGTATGCCGGTGACGGCAGCCTGGAAAATGGCGCGGAACAGGCGCTCAAACAGATCGAGGAGCGCCGTTACGCTGAGAAACTGTATGATGACGGAATTAGAAAAGTACTAAAGTATGGAATTTCCTGCTATAAAAAGAGCTGCAGGGTGACGCTGGCAAGGGAATAAAAGCTTATCATCAGAGTATATCGATCCCTCTCTTTCTCTCTCAGGTCATCTGGACGCAGCATGCAGGGGATATGATTGCTGTCCATCCAGGTTGCAGCATTCTCCATGATCATCCCCCTCGGTTACCTCAAACCATTTTTAACCGATTAATATCGGAGAGGTTATGTCTGTTGCTCTTTCATAAAAACGGGGTCATGTAAAGAGGCAGGAACCGGATTCCATCCTCTTCTCTCAGGTCGCCCGGATGCAGCACGTATGGGATATAAGTCTGTTCCGCATATTTCGCTTTGAACTTCCGGAGTGAAGATAGTGTATAGTTTGTACTCGACTTGACCTCGATCGGAGAGATGTTATGCCTGTTGCTGATCTTACTCTTGGCGATCAAAAAATCGATCTCCATCCGGGAGGAACGATCCGTTCGGGAAGCGTTAGAGTAAAAATACAGCTGGTGTCCGCTGGCTGCCAGCATCTGGGCTACGACATTTTCCACGATCATCCCCCGGTTCACCTCCAGTTTATCAAACAGCAGTTTTTTGTAGATCTCCCCGCTAACGAGACCATTTTCATCAAACGCATGGCTTATGAGCAGGCCGGTATCTCCCATATAGCACTTCAGTGTCAGGCGGTCCATGTTCAGCTTTAATCCGATACTGGGTTCCGTGGAATTATAACAGGCATTTATGATCATAGCATCCTCCAACCAGAAGAGAGCATCCTCATACTCCCGGAAGCGCGCCTCTTTCTTCAGGGATGACAGACGGAACTTCTTTTCATGTTTCTGGAGCTGAGCAGGTATCTCATCAAAGATACTTCTTACCTTCATCTCATAGCCCTCCGCGTGTTTGGCCACATCAGCGCGGTACAGGTTAAGGATATCCCGCTTCACCCGATCCACACGATCAAAATCATGGGAATCCACATACTGCTGTACGGCCTGCGGCATGCCGCCCACGATCAGATACTGTCGGAAGAGATCCATCGCGCGGCGGTGGAGTGCCTGCCCCATAGGAGTACCCGACTGAAAACATCTGCAGGCTGCCGGCATCAGCGTATCATTTCCCAGAGCCCATAGGAACTCTTCCAGATCCATGGGATACATCTTTATATGGCGTTCCTCAGATGGTATCACGATATCCTTGACATTTCTCTTGATAGACATCAGTGAGCCTGTCTCGATATAATCATAACGTCCGTCGGCTACCAGATATTTGACAGCAGCCCGCGCCTTTGGAAAGAGCTGCACCTCATCAAAGATGATCAGGGACTCCCTCTCATACAGCTTTACATTATAATAGGCGGAAAGATACAGAAAAAAGGTATCCAGGTCATTAAGATACCTGACAAACAGATCCCGGACATCATCACCAGCCCTGTTGAAATCGATCAGGATGTAAGACCTGTAATTCTCACGGGCAAACTGCTCCACGATATAACTCTTTCCCACCCGGCGGGCCCCATCCACCAGAAGAGCGGTGGTTCCCCTGCTGTCCGCTTTCCATTCCACCAGTTTATCATAGATCTTCCGCTTCATACGGACTCCTTTCTTATCTATTCACGAAATCAAGGATTTCATATCCACGATATTTCACGAAAACAAGATTTTATATATGCTATTATATCACGATATCCAATTTTTTCAAACATTTATATCAGAAAATAAATGGAAATGTACCCGAGCGGGCAAAAAGAGAGCAGACATAGCGTTTGACGCTGACAGAAGCAATGTACAAGAGGCGCGGGAATACTTACAGCGGTTCAGAGACTCGATAGTGTTCCTTGGCCAAAAATGATAAATACTCCTTTTCGATAAAAAGTTACATACCGTAATCTCATCGCTGTCCTTTTCGAGACCGCGTATCTTTCCTGCCGATATGATGCGGCACATACCTGCCAGATTGGTAAAGGAGGGATTGTGCAGTGGCAATCCATTGCAGCTAAATAGCATCAAGATACGTATCCATCACACAATACATCCGTTTTTTCGGTTTGCCTGTCTGTAAATTGAATCTCGATGTTAAAGGGAGTATCTTAAGATATCTGCACACCACTCCGGGACTTCCTCCACACAGTCTTTTATCTCTCCCCGAACAAGAGAAGCGATTCTTTTGAACGCTGTCGTATTGTCATAAATTATCACTCGGTCACATAATGGGGATATCTTTCTCAGATTTTCCAATGATTCCCCATATCTTCTTTTGATATCTTCCGCCGGGACTCCATGCCCTCCATCCCTTACGCGTTGTTCTACCCTGATTTGGGCCAATTCCGCTGAAGATAACTCTACATAGTACAGTTCCACTTCATATCCCAGATTTTTAGCTCTTTTGATATTTCTAAAAATGCTGTGCCCGCATAAAGTCGTTTCCTGGTTAAATGACATTCCCTGTTCAAAATACTCTCTTATCCGTCCTACCGCTATCTTCCCGGCTTTCATAACGTCAGAACGGTTTTTCCATGAACCAAAACTTCTGACAATCTCATCCATATTTACACGCGGCAAGTTCTTATATTCGCTATGCGTCTGATACAGGGTTGTTTTGCCCGCACCGTTTACTCCAGCAAAGATAAGATATCTCTTCAAATTTAAAACCTCTTTTCTGCAATGATCTTTTTCTGCTTCTGTTGAAGGATATAATCCATCAGTATACGTGTAAATCCCTTTTCTTCCGTATCCTCCGCGTGGATGATAAGATCATCTGCTTCGTCAAAATCTATATCCTTGCAGACCTCATATAATTCATGTATGATCTCGGATACCTCAGGTCTTGACATCTTTCCTTCCATCCTTTCTTTCAATCAATCCCGGCCATTTTTAATCAACCTGTCTGTATCATTATGATACAGCGCGACGGGAGAGATGTCAATCGTTCTTTCCTCTTCTACGCTGTACAGAGTGGACAAAAGACACTCTGTTCCTGTCGCTCATCAGCGGACAGCGACTTTCTTTTTTGATCAAGAAACATGCCTTTCCCACCGGCTTCAATCTGCTGTTTTCTCCTACAAAATCTGACCTTTATTATACCCTAAAATCACCGAAAAACCCTTGTTTTTCCTGCGTTTTCGCTGTCTTCTATAATTTCCATTATAGGAAGTATAATGGAACTCGTAATGCAGACACGGGCCTCTGTAAGGAAGGCCTG
>CANQSK010000133.1 GCA_947626475.1 uncultured Lachnospiraceae bacterium | reverse complement strand
ATACGGGGATCCAGGATCCTGGAAGTGGATTCCAGCGGGTCCACCGCCGGATAAATGCCCAGCTCCACGATGGAACGGCTCAGAACCGTAGTCGCGTCCAGGTGGGCAAAGGTATTGGCCGGCGCCGGGTCCGTCAGGTCGTCAGCAGGTACATAGACGGCCTGCACGGAAGTGATGGAGCCGTTCTTGGTAGAAGTGATGCGCTCCTGCAGGGCGCCCATCTCCGTCTGCAGCGTAGGCTGATAGCCTACGGCGGAGGGCATGCGGCCCAGAAGTGCGGACACCTCGGAACCTGCCTGGGTGAAACGGAAAATATTGTCGATGAACAGCAGCACGTCCTTGCCGCCTTCATCACGGAAATACTCAGCCATGGTAAGACCGGTCAGGCCCACTCTCATACGGGCCCCCGGCGGTTCGTTCATCTGACCGAACACCATGGTGGTCTTATTGATAACGCCGGACTCCGTCATCTCATGATACAGATCGTTGCCCTCACGGGTACGCTCTCCTACGCCGGTGAACACGGAATAGCCGCCGTGCTCCGTGGCGATATTGCGGATAAGCTCCTGAATCAGCACCGTCTTGCCTACGCCGGCGCCGCCGAACAGGCCGATCTTTCCGCCCTTCTGATAGGGACAAAGCAGATCTACCACCTTGATGCCGGTCTCCAGGATCTCCGTCTCCGTAGACTGCTGCTCAAAAGTGGGCGCGGGCCGGTGGATAGGAAGATATTTCTCCACTTCCGGTTTCTCTTTATTGTCGATGGGCTCTCCCAGAACATTGAAGATGCGTCCCAGGGTCTTCTCGCCTACAGGCACGGAAATGGGACCGCCGGTAGCCACGGCCTCCATGCCGCGGACCAGGCCGTCTGTACTGCCCATGGCGATACAGCGCACCGTATCATCACCCAGGTGCTGGGACACCTCGGCCACCAGCCTGCCCCCGTCCCGGGTGGCAATGCTGACTGCCTCGTTGATCTCCGGCAGCTTGCCTTTGCTGAACTTAATGTCCAGAACGGCACTGATGACCTGCGTGATCTTGCCTACATTTTGCTCTGCCATCTTATTTCTCCTTTTATCATATTTTCAATCATCCGCCGATTGCGTTGGCGCCGGCTACGATCTCGGTCAGCTCCTGGGTAATGGCGCCCTGTCTTGCCCGGTTATACTGAAGGCTCAGATCCTCGATCATCTCTTCCGCGTTGCTGGTCGCCGAATCCATGGCCGTCATGCGCGCGCCGTTCTCGCTGGCAACCGACTCCAGAAGAGCTCCGTAGATCAGGCTGCTCATGTATTTGGGAACGATGGAATCCAGCACCGTCTCGTCATCGGGCTCATAATCCATGACCGCATGGGGTCCGCTGTCCTCTCCGTCCTGACGAACCTCAAGCTCCACCGGCAGAAGCTTCACCAGCGTCGGCACATGGACCACCGTATTCTTGAAGAAAGTATAGGCAAGATAGATCTCCCCAATCTCTCCCCTGGAAAAGGCGTCCAGCAGTTCAACGGTCAGATCCGCTGCGTCCCGGTACATGGGCTCGTTGATCACCTCGGAATAGTCGGCCTTAACCGCAAAGCCCCGGCGGGCCAGGCCGTCGCGCCCCTTGCGGCCAATCGCGTATACATACGTATCCTGCGCCGGCAGCCGGGAATTTACCAGCTTCACAATATTGTTATTGTATCCGCCGGCCAGGCCCCGGTTGGAGGTGATGGCGATCACCGCTTTTTTCGGCGAGCTGCCCGCCTGCAGATACTTATGACGTATATTGCCGGACCTGGATATAATGGAACTGATGGTATCATACATCATATTAAAGTACGGCTTGGTGTTCTCGGCCTTTACCCTGGACTTCTGAAGTTTTACGGTGGCCACCAGCTTCATGGCTTTCGTTATCTGCTCCGTGCTCTGAATACTGTCACGTCTGCGTTTAATATCTCTCATGGTTGCCATGGATACTCACCTGCCTTCTACGCCTGGGCTTTGCATTCCGCAATCACCTTATTCAAAAGCTCATCCATCTCCGGCGAAATCTCCCTGGTCTCGCGGATGCTGGCCGGGATCTCCGGATACTTGGTGTCGATGAACTTAAACAGCTTCTCCTGGAAGGACAGGACATCCTGGGTGGGAATGTCAAGCAGATGCTTCCTGGTAGCCGCGTAAATGATGATAACCTGGTACTCTACCGGCATGGGCTTATACTGAGGCTGCTTTAATACCTCCCTGATCCTTTCGCCCTGGGCCAGCTGTTCCGTCGTGGCCGCGTCCAGTTCAGAGCCAAACTGGGCAAAGGAAGCCAGCTCGCGATACTGGGCCAGCTCCACACGGATGGGAGCCGCAATCTTCTTCATCGCCTTGATCTGAGCCGCGCCGCCTACACGGGATACGGACAGACCCGCGTTAATAGCGGGACGGAATCCGGAATTGAACATTTCCGTCTCAAGGTAAATCTGGCCGTCGGTGATGGAAATCACGTTGGTAGGGATATAAGCTGACACATCGCCCGCCTGAGTCTCAATAATGGGAAGGGCCGTAAGAGAACCGCCGCCCAGCTCATCAGAAAGCTTGGAGGCGCGCTCCAAAAGCCTGGAATGCAGGTAGAACACATCGCCGGGATAAGCTTCACGCCCCGGCGGTCTTTTAAGAAGCAGGGACAGGGTACGGTAAGCCGCCGCGTGCTTGGTCAGGTCGTCATAGATAACCAGCACGTCCTCCCCTCTCTCCATCCACTCCTCGCCGATAGCGCAGCCGGCATAAGGAGCGATATACTGCAGAGGAGCCAGATCAGACGCTGTGGAGACCACTATCGTGGTGTAATCCATAGCTCCGAACTCCTCCAGTGTCTTAACAATATTGGCTACGGTCGACGCTTTCTGACCGATCGCCACGTAGATACAATGTACGCCCTGACCTTTCTGGTTGATAATGGTGTCAATGGCGATCGCGGTCTTGCCCGTCTGCCGGTCTCCGATGATCAGCTCACGCTGACCGCGTCCGATGGGAATCATGGCGTCAATCGCCTTGATTCCGGTCTGCAGGGGAGTATCCACGGATTTTCTCTCGATCACGCCGTGGGCCACACGCTCAATGCGGCGGTATTGGTCTGTCTCAATGGGGCCCTTGCCGTCGATAGGCTGTCCCAGAGAATTGACAACTCGTCCGGTCATGGCATCGCCTACCGGAACCTCCACCACTCGGCCTGTGGTCTTTACCGTGTCGCCCTCACTAATCCTGCTGGTATCGCCCAGCAGAACGGCGCCGACATTGTCCTCCTCCAGGTTCAGCACCATACCGTAGATCTCTCCCGGAAATTCCAGAAGTTCTCCCTGCATGGCGCTCTCAAGACCGTGGATACGGGCGATGCCGTCGGCGACCTGGATCACGGTCCCAACGTTTGACACCTCAAGCTTGGTCGAATACTTTTCTATCTGCTCTTTGATCACAGAACTGATTTCTTCCGGTCTCAAATTCATGAAGGTTCGCACCTCTTTCCTAAAATATAATCACTCACTGCGCAAGCTGCACGTCCATAAGCTGTCTCTTCAGATTCTGCAGTCTGGTCCGGATGCTGCTGTCCACAACACGGTCCCCGATGCGGATCACCATGCCGCCGATCAGCGACGGGTCCACAGCGTAGTTCATCTCAAACTCCACGTAAGAAGTGGTTTCCAGAAGCTTTGCCTTTACCTGCTTCTTCTGAGCCTCAGAAAGCTCCACAGCCGTAGTCACGCAGGCCGTTCCGATCCGCTTCTGTTCCTTCACCTGACCGATAAAATACTGAAAAATATCGAAAATGTCATTCTGGCGGTCTTTCTCCACCACCGCGTTCAGAAATCCCATCATCTCATCGGAGACTCTGCCGTGAAATACATTTTCAATGATCTGGAGTTTTTCCTCCTTCACCACCTGGGGATGGTTCAAAAGCCGGAGCAGCTCCCCGTTTTCCCGAAGCACTGCGTCAAGTGCCTGCACTTCCTCGTAAAGCCCGTCCAGGCAGTCACGGTCGCGGGCCGCCTGAAGCAGCGCGTCGCCGTACACCTTTGATACTAACTTTGCCATGTGCTCTCACCCATTTCCTTCAGAGTCTCCTCAATGAGAGAATCCTGCACAGTCGTGTCGATAGACGCGGAGACCACCTTGCCGGCCATGAGGGACGCGATCGTGACGATCTCCTGCTTCATATCGTCCAGAGCCTTCTTTCTCTCCAGCTCCACCTCGCGGCTGCCCCGGGCGACGATCCTGGCCGCCTCAGCCTTGGCTTCCTCTATGATCTCCGCCTCTCTGGCTTTCCCTTTTCTTCTGGCTTCCTCAAGGATGGCGTCCGCCTCCTTGTGGATATCCTTCAGCTTCAGCTCATACTCGGACTTCAGAGCCTCAGCCGCCTTCTGATCCTCAGCCGCGCTCTTCAGCTCTCCCGCTATCTTCTGGCGTCTCTTCTCCAGCACGCTGCGCACCGGGTTAAACAGAAGATACGACAGTCCGAAAAACAGGATGAAAATATTGATTGCCGTAAAGAATAGTTCGGAAAGCAATTGCGGGTCAAATCCTATTAACCTATCCAAAATATTGCCTCCTTCCTGTTTTCGCTAACCTCTCTTCCATCAACCGAAAGGCTTCACGAACATCAGAATGATGGCAACAACCAGACCGTACAGACCGGTAGTCTCAGCGACTGCCTGGCCCAGAAGCATGGTAGATGTGATATCCGATCTCGCGCCCGGGTTGCGTCCTACTGCGGCCGCGCCCTGACCTGCTGCGATACCCTGTCCTACACCGGGTCCGATACCGGCGATCATCGCCAGACCTGCGCCGATTGCGGAACAACCATAGATAAAGTCCTGTCCTGAAATGTTCATATTTCTACCTCCTAAAAGATTTTGCATGGGAAGCCCGAGCTCCGCGGCCCTCTGCGCCGCCGCTTACGGGCAGCGTCCGCCTCCGGCGGGCTTTATTCCATTTTGTCGTTGATATACACCATTGTTAACATACAGAATACATACGTCTGGATGGCTCCAGAAAACAGATCGCAGTACACATGGAGAGCCGCCGGGATACCGATCTTGGCAAACCAGGGCATCATGCCGTACCACAGTCCCATAATGATCACGCCTGAAAGCAGGTTGGCAAACAGACGCAGCGAGATTGAGATGGGGTTGGCAATCTCACCGATCAGATTGATGGGAAACAATACCGGGACAGGCTGGAACAAGCTGGTAAAATGTCCTACTCCCCTGTTCTTGATCCCCTGATAGTTCACAATAAAAAATGTGAACATACCCAGCAGAAATGTGACGCCGAAGTCCGCCGTAGGCGCTCTCAGGCCCAGAAGTCCGCTGAGGTTGCAGAAGAGAATGAACAGGAAAATAGTCCCGATATAGTTCAAAAACCGTTTGCTGTTGGCTCCCAGAATACCCTGCGCCATGTTCTCCAGCGCTTCCATGCCCATCTCCAGAGCGCACTGAAACATGCCGGGCGTATCGCTTTCATCCACATTCTTCAGCTTCCGGCTGACGATAAAACCGATGATCAGCAGCGCCGCCGTGATGATCCATGCGCCCACAGTCGTATCCGAGATCCACAGCTCCTGTCCGAACGCGTGGTATTTCAGCACTCCGTGAATCATGAAATCCGGCTCAGCCTGCACCATCGGAATCTTCATCATCCCCATATACCTTCCTCCTTTCTTCCGAGATACATTCTTCCCCTTTCCCATCTTTCATCGGGAAGAACATTCTGTGAACGGCCGGCTGCAGAAACGCACCGGCCTGAAGCCCCAGGGCTCCGATGATCATTGCGACCGCGTCAACCTGCGGCCGGCTCCCCAGAAAAAAGAGAGCTGCAATAAAAACCACCTTGCGGATCACAGACTGAACTACCGTGATCCGGTTGGCATATTGTTCATCCATGCTGCCGGCCGCCTTTTCCGTGACAACCGCCATATGAAGGAGCATCAGTACATCAGCGGCAAACCCGGCCAGAAGCCCCAGAAGCACCGGCCCCAGGGAAAATCCCATGGACGCCAGTCCTTTTTGGAAAACCGCCGCCAGAACACACAGAACCAGCACATACAGAAGCATGCCCATGCACATCTCAAAAACCAGACGTCTGGTAGAAGCTGTCATGAATCCGCCTCCTCATCCTGTGAGCTCCGGAGAATCCGGCTCGGCTGCTTGGGCCTGGACACGGTCTGAGGCCGGTCAAGAACCTCTTTCCGCCTGCGTTCCCGCTCCGCCTCTTCCTCCCTGGCGTCCTGCTCGATCAGCCGCTTCGCCATCACATAAGCGCCGCGGCCGCCTCCCAGCACCCCCAGGATCAAAAGCGGCAGCATGATCCTTATTCCGAATCTGGAATCCATATAACTGCCTGCCGCCACTGCAAGCAGAACCGGCGTCAGCACGCACAGTCCCAGCTGGGTTACCATAGCCAGACTGCGAAACACGCTTTTCTTGTAACGCATATTCACTCCCTGTCATTTCAAACACTCAGCTATTCTCCATTATAACCAATCTTTTCCGGTTTGTCCATAATTCGAGAAAGTTTATTATGAAAGAATAATTCCCCGTCTAAGCTCTAACACAATATAAATTGTAATACAAAGTGGTACAAATATAGGGCATTAAAAACGGGAATCCCGCTGTTTTTTGGGATTCCCGAACAAAAAGAAAGAGCGCGAGACGGGATTCGAACCCGCGACCCTCGCCTTGGCAAGGCGATACTCCACCACTGAGCCACTCGCGCATAATCATCATTTGATTCTCTTTTTGACGACGGAAATTATTTTACCATATCTTTTTCCGAAAATCAAGTACCTATATCTGAATTTTGCTCATTTTTCAAAAAATATGCGAAAGTCTTTGCCCGCTCCCTCCTTTTGTGCTATCATAATGACGCCCGGTTATTGGTTCAATACCGGCGAAATATACGGAAAGAGGATACGAGATGAATAAAAAGGAAATCGCGGAAATCCGCCGGCAGTTCACTCCTGACCGCTGCACCATCACAAGAATCTGCGGCTGCTATATAGATGCGGAAAAAAATATTAAAACACAGATGAAGGAGGCGTTTTTCTCTCTTCCGGAGGAAGATGCTTTCAAATATCTGGATATTTTCAAGAAAACCCTCTCCGGAGCTGTGGGAAAGAACTTGATCAACCTGGACTTTCCCCTTGAGGAAGAGCGGGCCGGCGGACGGCAGGAATTTCTTCTGAACCTGCGCGACAGCCGCCTGAAGGACGACAGTCTGATCGAAGAATTTTATAACCGGATCATCGAACATTTCGTCTACGGGGAAAACTACTACATCGTCATCATCCACGTAGATTACGACGTGCCGGGAAAGGCCAGCGACGGCATGGAGATGTACGACGCTTCCGACAATGTATACAGCTACCTTCTCTGCAGTATCTGTCCGGTCCATTTGTCCAAGCCGGGCCTGGGCTACAATACGGATACCAACCGGATCGAGAACCGCACACAGGACTGGATCGTAGAGCCTCCCATGAAAGGCTTCCTGTTCCCGGCCTTCAACGACCGCTACACGGATCTTCACTCCATCGTCTATTATACCAAAAACGCCGCGGAGCTGCAGGAGGATTTCCTGCGGGAGATGTTCGGCTTCGGACGGATTCCTCTTCCGGCCAAGGCCCAGAAAGAAACCTTTCATGCTTTGATTTCCGACACGCTGGGCAGCCAGTGCGACTACAGCCTCATCCGCAGCATCCATGAAACCTTAAACGAGCGGCTGGAAGAGACCAAGGACGACCCGGAGCCTCTGGAGCTGGGCAAACAGGATATGCGCAGGCTTTTCGAGGAAAGCGGCGTGACCGATGAACAGCTGGAGGACTTTGACGGTTACTACAATGAGCGGGCCGGAGAAGACGCCTCCTTCATGGCCGCCAACATCGCCAGCACCCGCAATTTCCGCATCCAGACGCCGGACATCGTGGTTCAGGTAAAACCGGAAGCTGCGTCCATGGTCGAAACCCGCGTCATTGACGGCCGCCAGTGCCTGGTCATCGCCGTAAACGACAATGTGGAGGTGAACGGGGTGAGCATCCGGCGAATGCCTGATATACCGGAGGAATCATCCGCAAAATGAAACCGGCGGCGCAGCGCCCGGAATGAGCACCAAAAAAGCCCGCATCCGCGGGCTTTTTCATGCGGGTAGCCGGACTTGAACCGGCACGGGATTGCTCCCGAGAGATTTTAAGTC
>CANQSK010000132.1 GCA_947626475.1 uncultured Lachnospiraceae bacterium | reverse complement strand
TCTCTGCGGTCATTATCGAGGACAAGACGGGGCTTAAGAAGAACTCCCTGTTTGGTACGGAGGTAAAGCAGACCCAGGATACGATCGAGCATTTCTGCGAGAAGATCAGCGCCGGGAAACGGGTGCAGCTGACGGATGATTTCATGATCATTGCCCGGATCGAGAGCCTGATCCTGGAGCAGGGGATGGAAGACGCGCTGGCGCGTGCGAGGGCCTATGTGAAGGCCGGGGCTGACGGGATCATGATCCACAGCAGGAAGAAGGACCCGGCGGAGATCCTTGAATTTTGTGACCTGTTCCGGGCGGAGGATAAGAAGACGCCTATCGTGGTGGTGCCGTCGTCGTTCAACAGCGTGACAGAGAATGAGTTGGCAGCCCATGGTGTGAATATCGTGATTTACGCCAACCAGCTAACAAGGAGCGCGTTTCCGGCGATGGAGCAGACGGCGAAGGATATCCTTAAGTACCATAGAGCGCAGGAAGTGGATTCGAGGCTGATGCCGATCAAGGAGATCATCTCGCTGATTGATGAATTGTAGGTGGATATAGAGAATATCAGGGAAAATGGTCGGAAACGGCTCATTTGAAAAGAACGGGGTATACGGTACTGTTTTTTCAGAAGATATGGAGGAGAATATAAATGGATGTAAGGGAACTGCTCCGGGAGACCGGGGCTGATTTTTATACGGGGGTGCCGGATTCCCAGCTGAGGGCTTTATGTGACTGCCTGATGGATACCTATGGGACAGACCCGCTGCATCACATCATAGGGGCGAATGAGGGGAACTGTACGGCGATCGCTGCAGGATACCACCTGGCGACCGGAAAAGTCCCAGTGGTCTATCTGCAGAACTCCGGGGAAGGGAACATCATCAACCCGGTGGCGTCGCTCTTGAACGACCATGTATATGGGATACCGCTCCTTTTCATCGTGGGCTGGCGTGGGGAGCCGGGAGTCCATGACGAGCCGCAGCATGTTTACCAGGGGCAGGTGACACTGAAGCTTCTGGAGGATATGGATATCGCAACATTCGTGATCAGCACGGAGACGAAGGATGATGAGATACAGACTGCAATGGAACACTTTCATGAGCTGTTCAGCCAGGGGAAGAGTGTAGCGTTCGTAGTGAAAAAGGGTGCCCTGACCTATGATAAGAAGATAGATTATTCCAATGGGAACAGCATGCTGAGGGAGGAAGTCATCCGGCATATCGTGCAGGTGTCCGGCGATGACCCGGTTATATCGACGACCGGAAAGGCCAGCCGGGAACTGTTCGAGCTTCGGGAGGCAAACCATCAGGGACATCAGTGTGATTTTCTGACAGTGGGATCCATGGGGCATTCGTCATCGATCGCATTGGGAGTGGCGCTCCATCAGCCGGATAGGAAAGTGTGGTGTATCGACGGGGACGGAGCGGCATTGATGCATATGGGGGCGATGGCAGTGATTGGGGCGAATAAGCCGAAGAACTTGGTGCATGTCGTTATCAATAATGGAGCGCATGAGTCGGTAGGAGGGATACCTACGGTGGCATCGGAGATCGATCTGGTAGGGATCGCCAGGGCCTGCGGTTATCCGTTGGCAGTATCTGTAGATTCATTTGAGAGTCTTGATAGAGAACTGAATCTTGCGAAGAAGCAGGATATCCTCGGACTGATCGAGGTAAAGTGTGCGATTGGCGCGCGGACAGATTTGGGTAGACCGACAACAACGGCGATGGAAAATAAGAAAATATTTATGGATTTTTTGAAAGAATAATATGAATTATGAAGACTCTAAGTGTTTTTTGATGCCATCAGTTTTGTAGAAAATGATAAAAGGGCGGGTTTAGTATGACGAAAAGAAAGCATATGAGCAGGAGACATCCTTCTTTTTTATTTTTTACGACCAGCTTATTTGTTCTGGCTGTCTTGATAGGCCAGTTTCTCATATATCATGACTATTATTTTGATATCTTACAGACAAAGTATTATTATTTTGTTGCCTGCTCTGTTATCATGTTGGCTTTATTCGGGATATATGTTCTGCTTATGATTCCTAAGATTGCAAAGGAAAAGAAGAAAATGAAAAGGATGAACTTGAAAACGGTTCTTAATATCACGGATGTATGCGTAATCTTATTTGCCCTGATTGCGCTGATTTCCGCCATGTTATCGCCATTCCTGTATGAGGCGTTCTGGGGAAATGAGGGACGGTATTCAGGGGCCTTTTTGATTCTTCTGTATACGGCAGTCTATTTCTGTCTGTCCAGGTATTATCATCCTAAACAACTGCATCTGGAAGCGTTTTTAATAGCAGGAATGCTTATGTGCCTGCATGGAATCACAGATTTCTGTGGCATGGATATCCTGCATTTCAAGGCGCAGATGATGCCAGAACAACGTTTTACATTTACGTCTACGATTGGAAATATCAACACATATACGTCCTGTGTTGCGCTGGTCATGGCAGTGGCAGGGGTACTATTTGCGGCTGATGCCGGAATTCCCGGGAATATATGGCATGGATTCTGCGTGGCGATATCGTTTGTTGCACTGGTGACAGGCGCCAGCGATAATGCATACTTGTCACTTGCGGCGTTCTTTGGTTTCCTACCGCTGTATCTGTTCCGTAGCAAAAAGGGAATCAAAAAGTATTTCCTTCTGCTGACGATGTTCTTATCATCAGTGCGGGGGATCGGCTATGTGACAGAGCGGTATGGGATCAATTATGTGGATATGGGAAACATTTACAAGTATCTGCTTGAATTCTTGCAGATTTATCCGATTATATGGATCCTGTGGGTGGCTGTCTTATGTATATATGGTATTGAAATTATCTTATGGGCGTGTAAAAGGTATGGGAACTCAAAATTAAAGAATTTCTGTCTGCCTGAGCCGTCCCTTTGGCTGTCGCGCTCCTGGTGGATCGTGATCATATTGATGGCTGCAGTGGTGGTATATGCGTTGTATGATGTGAATGTGACTGGACATACGGAGCGGTATGGCAGGATGCTTGAGTATCTACAGTTCAATGATGGATGGGGGACAGGGCGCGGTTATGCATGGCGTATCGCGGTGGAGGATTATAAGGAATTTCCATTACTGCAAAAGATATTTGGTTATGGACCGGATACGTTCGGCATTGTGACGCGGATAAATAACTGGGAGGAGATGGTAAGTGAGCATGGTGTGCGATACGACAGTGCGCATAACGAATATCTGCAGTATTTTGTGACGATTGGGCCGTTTGGGCTGGTAGCGTATCTGGGAATATTCTTCAGTACCGTGTGGACGACAGTGAAGAGAAAACTGGATAATCCGATGGCGATGGCGGCGCTGTTTGCGGTGATATGTTATCATGCGCAGGCGGTGGTGAATATCAACCAGCCGATTTCCACACCGGTGATGTGGGTGTTGCTGTGCATCTGTGCGGCAAGGAGAGAGGAGGCGGAAACTGACCGAACATGATGCGCATTGGTCAGGAGTCAGAATTCCTGGCAGCGATACTTGAGGAATACCACCTATAGAGGAACGTAATTTGATGGAAATAAGCCTGGCTCCGCCGGGTGTACATGCGAAGAATTATCAGTAATCTTATTCATTCATTTTATCTTAAGCCTGCCGCATGGTGGGCTTCCGGGCCGGCATCGATCTTCGATGATATATCTAGCCTGAGATTCATAGCAGTACTTGCAATTTATTTTGGTGCTGCAATGATAGCATTACAGATTTAAAGTTGTTTTCAGGGGGATATTCTGCGCATATGTAAGATATTTTTTTCTTGATCTTTTTCTGGAACTGATTCATTAAAAAAAACGAAGAGATTGTGTCAATAGTATTTCACGAGTCACAAAGAAAGTCAGATCAAATATTCTTCCACACATCTTCCAAAACCGCTCGTAATGTGTTACAATATTTCCTGGCAGGATATCCCCCGGAAATGTCAAAGAAAGAGGGGGATATATATGGCAACCAGATTTCAGGATCTTAACCTGTCGAATTACTTTCTGTTCGCCGCTACGGCGGAAACTGCATGAGCGTGTCATGAGTCTGAAGCAGAGCAGGACTTGGGAGGCGAGGTATATGTTGTTTGAAGAACTTCTGAGGGAACGTGAGAAGAAGGGGCGCGAAGAAGGGCTGACAGTCGGCCGCGAAGAAGCGACAGTCCGCATTCTTCGGCTGATCGAGGCTATGGCCGCGGCCGGGGAGAATGACCAGATCCCACGTCTGAGTCAGGAACCGGACTTTCTGGCGGCGATGCTTGAGAAATACCACCTGTAGAGAAAGTAATCTGACGGAAGCAAGCCCGGCATGGCCGGGCGCGAGTGTGAAGAATCATATCAGTGTTCTTAGATGATCATTTTATCTAGAGCCTGTCGTATGACGGGTTTCCGGGCGGGCATCGGCGATGGCCTCCGCGATGCATCCGCTCTGTAATTCATGGCAATATTCGTAAATAGGATTGATACTGCAGAAGCAGTGTCGTAGAGATTAGTTTGTATTTCCACGCGGATGGAATGTTGGTGACGTTCTGCTCGCATCCGGGGGATATTCTGCCCGTACGTAAGAGATTTAGCTCTTGACCTTTTCCCGGAACAGATTCATAATAGAAAAGGCGAAAGAAATGCCATATGGGAGAAGGCGGGAGGAAAATGTGATGGGAAAGATAAATATCCGAGGCGCGTTTTGCTCCGGAATTATATCAGTATGCAAAAGAGACCGCCAGAGACGCGTCCTCTGTGTTCTGGCTGTGGCAGCAACGATGGTTCTGCTGTCCGCCTGCGGAAACAGCGCTCAGAAGGAGCCGGCGCCATCGGAGGTGACGACGGCCGCGGAAGAAGCCGGGGCGGCTCAAGGTACAGAAGCAGAAGTGTCGGGCGCAGCGCAGGAAAATACCGATGCAGCGCAGGAGAATACCGACGCAGAACAGGGGAATGCCGGAACAGGGACCGCGCAGCAAGGCGCCGCGGACACAGCCGCATCCGACGGGCAGGACCAGTCAGAAGTGCAGCCGGATTCCCCCGAGGCGTCAGCCTCCCGCATCGAATCGACGATCCAAACGATCACATCGCAGCCTCATTCCACCGGCACAGCCGGCGAGAAGGCGGTTGCCGCTTATATCGATCAGTATCTGAGCGCCCTCGGCTATGAGACTACCCAGATGCCATTTGCGCAGGAACCGGTCCGGGAGTCGGACTCTGTCATTTCGGGAACCAATGTGATCGCGGTGCGCCATGCAGACAGCGGCGCGGCGGACGCGGATATCGTCATCATTGGCGCCCATCACGACGCGAAGCCGGGGATCGCCGGCGCGGACGATAATGCGTCGGGTGTGGCGGTGCTTCTGGAGACGGCCAGGCTTCTGGCGGAAGTTCCCACGGACACGGAGCTGCGGTTTGTCAGTTTCTCCGGCGAGGAGGACGGGCGCGTCGGTTCGCGGTACTACGCGGAGTCTTTGACGGAAGAGGAGAAAGCGCGGGTGCTGGGGCAGATCCAGGTCGACGAGATCGGCTATAAGCGCAGTGATTCTCTGAAGCTCTGTACGGTGGACGGGAAAGGAACGTTTCTGGCGAATCTTCTGCTTGGAGCGGAGCTTGACAGCGACAGCGTGATCCTGGAGAAGGAGATTTACAGGGAGGCTCTGAGCGACCACAATTCCTTTGTCAGTGCCGGGATTCCGGCGGTGCTGCTGGAGCAGGGAGATTATTCCTTTGAGAACCATTCGATTCTGGATACGCCGGATCTGATCGATACCCGCGTGTGCGCGGCGGCGGCCCGGTATCTGGCAGACGCGCTGGAAGTGCTTATGGCGGATCCGGCGGACTCGTACGCGGCGGATTCCCGGGCGGTAAGTCCGAATCTCGGTTACGCGGTCCAGGCGGATACGTCCCTGTGGTTCGGCAATGACCGGAATTTCGTGGAGAATATGATGGGTCTGTCCGGCGAGACGACCGAGGCCGGGACCAATGAATACGGAGATAAGACGGAGACGGTCCGGTACCCAATCCGGTGGTTCGGCATGGAAGAGCAGATTCCTACGGATTTCTATTATCGAAATGGTTTCCTGGAGGAAGTGGACATCCCTTATGAGGAGGCCACAGGGCAGACCATGGAGCAGGCGGTGGAGACGCTGACGGCGTTTCTTGGGGAACCTACGGGGACTGGCGAAGAGTACGGCGGCGAGACCAGCTGGGATGATCCCATTTACCACAAATTTACCGCTGTAGCTCCGCAGGAGGACGGCGGATACAAAGTCTATGTGCTGGACGACAACTACGGCCAGGATATTAAGAACGCCTATCCGCTTGGCGAGGAGCTTTCCGCGCTGGAGCAGAAGGCGTATGAGACGGCCCAGTATCCGGAGCAGGACCTTCTGATGCTGGAAATGGCGCTGCAGGTGGTCTGTCCGGAGGACCGGCCGATGATCGAACTGCAGCTGTATACAGATGGATACCATAATTCCACCGGTATGACGGCCGGTATTTCCTATGACGACAATACCCGCATGCAGTATTCCATCGACGTGGCGGACGCGTTTGAAGACGGAGAGGCCGTATGGCGGGATTATAATAAGACGCTGAAGACCATGGTTCATGAGTATGGTCATGCGCTGGCGGAGAACGCGGGACAGGTGGATGTGAGCGGTACCGCGCGGGCGGCGGACGACACGCTGCCGGTCATGATGTATCAGGACGAGGCGTTTGCGCAGGACGCCTATCTGCGGGCGTATTATGAGAAATTCTGGGTCGGCCAGGACGTAAGAAGCGGCATCGAGAGGTATAAGGAGAAGCCGCAGGAGTATGTGGACAGTTATGCGGGTACTGATATCCGGGAGGATTTCGCGGAGACATTTGCGCTGTTCGTCTTGGGCGATAAGCCGGAGGGCGATACGGTGGCGGAAGAGAAGATCCGGTTTTTCTATGATTATGAGGAAATGACCGCGCGGCGGGAGTTTATCCGGGAGAATTTCAGCCTGAAGTAAGATTGTTCCCGGGGCGGACAGGAGGCATCTGTGGCTTCTGAAAAATGCTGCGGGAATCGGATGAGTTGATGAGGGAAAAATCTGATGCAGCGGGAACCGGATGGACCAGCGAGGGACAGATCCAGTGTGACGGAAACTGGATGGTCTGGTGCAAATAAGAAACGAATCCGGCCGGAAAGCGTCCAGGGCCGGAAATGAATGGAAGGAGAGAGCAGTTATGAGAAGGAGAATATTAAGCGGCGTTTGTGCGGTTGTTCTTGCCGTCAGTATGCCGTTGGGCGTGAGAACAGCCGCTGCTTCTGTGATTGCCGGTCCGGTGGCCGATGCCCCGGCGTCCGGCGTCACGACGGCAGGAACAGCGGAGACCGGCGTTCCGGCGGCAGGTAAGCTGGAGAAAGGTCCGCAGGGGGTTATTTATGAACCGTCCTTTGACGTGGAGAAATTCCTGCTTCCCGAGGATGCGTCCGTGCTCGTTGTCGTGGAGGGAACCTTCGGGACGGAATGCTTCGTCCATGCGTTTGAGAAGAACGAGGGGAATTGGGAGAAGCGGTTCCAGGTCAACGGCTGGCTGGGCTATAATGGTTTGTGCGGCGACAGAGTAGTCGGAGACAGAACGACGCCGATCGGCGTATTTCAGATGAATACGCCTTTTGGCCAGGAGAAGCCGTTGGAGGGTTTTCCGAAGAATTATATCCAGGTAGATGGAAACTATGTATGGGATGAGGAGACGAACAGGCTGGTTCGGGATCATACCAGAAGCGGCGAGCGGGTCGGAACCGCCGGTTATCTGCCCCAGTATCAGTATGTGCTGGACATGGGTTATAATAAATATGGTTACAAAGAGCGGGGATCGGCTCTGTTCATTCACTGCAAAGAGGTGAATGAGGACGGAACCATGGGCTGTGTGGCGATCGATAAGGACAGGATGATCGAACTCATGCGCCTGTACGGCAAATACGGCGACGGCCGGTGCTACATCGCGCTTGCGCCGTTTGGAACCTTTGGTGAGATCTATGAGACCTACGGAACGAATTACGGTCTTTCTCCGCAGGCGAAAAGTCCGGTAGGGGGCCCGATAGGGACGGCTGGGCAGACGCAGTGATTGCGGTGCTTGAATTGGCCGGTCAGGCATATACTGCAGTAAAAACCACAGGATGCGTCTATGGATATCTATGTGGTCCGGCCGGGCGACACAGTGGATTCGATCGCCGCGGACACCGGCGCGGATCTGGAAACGCTGCTTTATGTCAATCAGTTGGAATATCCTTACCGGCTTGCGGTCGGTCAGGCGCTTCTTCTGTATCCG
>CANQSK010000131.1 GCA_947626475.1 uncultured Lachnospiraceae bacterium | reverse complement strand
CGTCTGCCTTGGACCGGAATCGAACCAGTGACACGAGGATTTTCAGTCCTCTGCTCTACCAACTGAGCTACCAAGGCTCATCCGGCGCCGTGTCTTCACTGCGCCGGACAGGTTGTATTTTACAATATTTCCAAAAAGGTGTCAACATTTTTACGCAAATTTATGCGTCACACTCTCACTGTTTTGCCGCTCCGGCCCGACTCCTGAATGGCGTCAATCAGGCGGATGCTCATAAGGGCGTCCCTCACATGGAGATAGTCACTGCTGCCGGTCTCCAGCGCTTCATAGAATCCGGCGATCAGCTTCTCATGACTTGATCCGTAATAGAATTTTGCGCCTGGAAGCCGCTTGTCCTCCGCCAGCTTCTCCCTGCTGCCGTCCTCCTTCAGCTGAAACAGAGTATTATCCATAATGATAAACTCCCCTTTTTCCAGCTGCACGCGGATCTGGACACTCTCATTCCGATAGTTGGCGTTGGTGGCCATGAACAGGCCGCAGGCGCCGCCCGCATAATCCAGCCGGGCCGTAACCGTGTCCTCCACCTCAATGTCATAATCCAGCATCCGGCTGACGGAAGCCTTCACCGACGCGACCGGTCCGCCCAGAAAATACAGCAGGTCCAGGGTATGCACGGCCTGATTGATCAGGCAGCCGCCTCCTGCCGTGGCCCACCTGCCGCGCCAGGGCTTTTTCTCATAATACTCTCTGGGACGGCACCAGGCCACCAGACCTCTGGTCCCCGTCACCCGCCCGTACTTTCCGCTGTCGATCAGGGATTTCAGGACTTCCACGGAATTGTTGTAACGGTTCTGCAGGCAGATTCCCATATGGATATCCGGATGGGCCTCCTCAAAAGCGGCGAACTGCTCCGCCTCCCTGCTGTTTAAGGCCATTGGCTTCTCGCAGAATACATGAACGCCCTTTTCGGCCGCCGCCTCCGACACCGGCACATGGAGATAATGGGGAAGGCAGATGTGGACCACATCCAGCCGCTCCCTCTCAAGCATCTCCCCATAATCCGTATAAAAGGCCGCTCCCTCAGGAGCTTCCGCCCGTTTGGCTTCGTCGGTATCGCAGACCGCCGCCAGCGTAATATTGGGATTGTTCCTGATCGCGGAAATATGCGTTCCGGAAATATCTCCCAGGCCTATGACAGCCGCTCTTTTCATAAACCAACAGCCTCCTTAGCGGGTGGGAAATTTGCCTTCTGCCGCAATCTTTTTGTTCAGCTCCGCCAGGTACAGATCCTCATCCACCGGATTATCCACTTCTTTTCCGAGCCAGGAGGACAAAAGAATCGCGTTGGCCAGGTTCACTCCGTTGATGCCGTCGGAACCGGGAGCCAGAAGAGGCTCTCCTTCCAGAATATGTCTGGCGAAATTCTCCATAACGGTAATATGCTGCTGTCCCCAGACCTCTTTGCTCTCAATGGTCTCCGTGGTATACATGTCTCCCGCGCCGGCGGAATTGCCCTTGGTCAGCTTTTCCACCTCGCCCATGGTCATGGTGGCATTCATCTCGTCCTCTGTCTTATTCAGCCGGTATACGGTAGCCTTGACGCTTCCCTCCACTACGATCTTTCCGTTGTCCAGATCGATCTCCAGACGGTCAGTACCAAGAGGGTCATGAGTGCAGGTAATGAAGCTTCCTGTCGCCCCATTGGGATACTCGGTCACCACGGTAACGTCATTTTCCACAACAATGTCTCTGTGGCAGCCGTAAATACATTTGGCGTACACCTTGCTGGGAATGCCGCAGATCCACTGCCACAGATCCAGCTGGTGGGGAGCCTGGTTCACCAGGACGCCTCCGCCCTCGCCGCCCCAGGTCGCGCGCCAGGCGCTCTGGCGGTAATAGCTGTCGGGACGCCACCAGGAATTGATGATCCAGTTGGTGCGCCGCATCTGGCCCAGCTGGCCGGACGCCACGATCTCACGGATCTTCTGATACAGCGTGTTGGTCCTCTGGTTGAACATAATTCCGAAAGCCACTTCCGGATGAGCCGCCGCGCACTCGTTCATCTCACGGACCGCCTTGGCGTACACGCCCGCCGGCTTTTCCACCAGCACGTTCATACCGTGCTCCATGCAGTAAATGGCGATCTCCGGATGCAGATAATGGGGCACCGTCGTGATGACCGCGTCCACATTTCCGGAATTTATCAGGTCCTTCCAGTCTTTATAAAAGGGCACATCCGGATACATTTCCCTGCATTTTTCTTCCTTGGCCGGATCAATATCGCAAAGCGCTCCCAGCATACTGTGAGGCATGGGCTGCGCCCCGGAGGTTCCGGTCAGATGCCTGGAATAGGATGTTCCCTGAGTTCCCACGCCGATAATGCCATAACGAACTTTCTTATCCATTTTCATTTCCCCCGTAATCAAATTTCATCCAGAATCCGGCAGAGAGCATGATACTGAGCCCCATAGGCCTCGGCTCCCGTCTGGAATCGGTTTCTCAGCAGATTATCCTTCGTATTGGTCTCCAGTGACGAGAATGTGGAGAACACCCGCAGATGAGGCTCCAGCGTCAGAAATCCCTCGTAGCCTTCTTTGTTGATCGCCCTGTCCAGAATCTCCTTAATCCTGCCGTCGCCCGTCCCGCACAGCACGTTCTCACGGTTGGAATAGAGGGCGTCCTTTACATGGATGTAGGAAACGTAAGGCTGAAGCATATCCCAGCACTTCACCGTGTCCTCGCCGCACTGGACAAAGTTGGCGAAATCATAGGCGCTTCTCATGCCCCGGGGAGCGAATCTCTCCATGATCTCCACACAGCGGGTTCCGATATCGCCGTAAATATCCTTCTCATTTTCATGAAGGAGCGTAACGCCGTACTTCTCGCCGATCTCCATGAACTTTTCCATCTTCTCCAGAACGGCGTCCCTGTAGGCCGCCGGGTCCTTGCCCTCCGGCATGAAAAAGCTGAATATGCGGATATACCGGCAGTCCAGAATTTTGCACATCCGGCAAAGGGTATCCAGCTGGACCAGCTGCTTCTGGAAACCTTCCTCGTCCTCAATGCTCACCTTTCCAATGGGAGAGCCGATCGAAGACACCTTCACACCGGCCTTCTGAAGCCTGGGAAGAAGCTTTTCCTCCGCCTCCTCCGCCGTGTAGTCCGCAATTCCCTTGCCGTCCGCGGCCCGCAAGCAGATGTAGCCCATGCCCAGCTCCGTCACGGTCTTCAGCTGCTCCTCGAAATCCGTACAGATTTCATCAGCGAAACCGGATATTATAACCTTGTCTTTCATTACCTGTCCTCCTTGAGAATCTGTGGCCAATCGGTCAATATTTTTTCGCCTGTTATCCTGCCATCTCGACTAGCGTCTCGATGGAGATACTCGTCAAATGCCGGTTCATGCAGGCACGACCGTCATTTTCCTCGTTATTTTACCATATTTTCATCGAAACTGCGAGATAAATTTCTGACAATCAGAAAGATTCCGCGGAAACCCATCTCAGTCCGCTATGTCTCGATCCGCACCGGCTCAGTCCGCTCCATCTCAGTCCGCTATGTCAAAGCCGGATTCCCGCACGCAGGGTATCGTCCGCACTTCCAGATTCTCGATCTCAATAAACCGCTGCTGGCTCAGCCGGTCCACCAGTGTGTCAATATCACCGGGACGGCCCTGCACCTCCATCTCCACCCGGCCGTCCCACTGGTTTCGGACCCAGCCCGTAAGGCCCAGCCCTACGGCAATATAATACGCCCGGTAGCGGAAGCCTACGCCCTGAACCCGTCCGGAGAACCAGATATGCCGCCGCACCTGTCCGGAAAAAAGATCTCCGGCACCGGCCGGACCGCTATTCTCATTTCGTTGTGAAAACATATCCTCACCTGATTATGCGTCCTGCTTCTGAACGGAACCAATTCCGTGCCAAGGCATGGGCCGGGACTTCACTTCCGTCCAGGGATGTTCCGCCGCTTCCTGAATCAGCAGCCATATGTAAGCGTCCTCCAGAGACTCCGCCAGCGGATACACCTCCGCTCCCCCGGCCAGATAGTCCCGCATATCAAACATCATGGTGGCAATGGCGTACTCGTCCTGCTGTCCCTCCAGCGTCAAAACCGGATTCCACCGGCCGCAGATTTCCCTCAGCTCCTCCGTCTCAAGGCATTGATACCTGGGATCAAGATAAGGTTTCATCTGTTCCAGAACCGGCAGCCCGTCCTCTCCCAGATACCGGAGCCAGGAGTCATTCCACTCCCCGTTCTGCCCCTGAACATTCAGATGGCGGGAGCGGATAAAGGAATGGTACAGCACCCCGGAGAAATCGTAAAACGCGGTCTTTCCGGAGGCAAACTCGATGGTTACATGATCTCTGGGCTGTTCCTTCACGCCGCCTCCCATAACAGGGCCATAGCGGGAATCCGTCTCCGTCACCGGCAGCCGGTAACGGTTCCCGTGAAGGGTCATGGGTTCAAATCCCATCCCCAGCATCCTCCGGATCAGGCTGGCTCCGTGATAATCGTGAGCCACTGTCAGGGACACCGCGTAGGGATCTCCCAATTTTCCTTCTTTGACGGCTTTCAGACCTGCCGCCATAATGGGATACCGGTGGTACTGCTCCGCCACCTGAATCTTCGCCCCGTACTTCTCCTTCAGCTCCCACAGCTCCTTCAGTTCTTCCACGGTACAGCCCGCCGGCGTTTCCATAAGAACGGGATAGCCCTTGGCCGCCCAGTCCTTTGTCACGGCGCAGATATCCGCCTTGGACACTGCCACCACTACGAAATCCGGCCTGGCCTCCTCGCAGGCCTCAATGGACGTTGTGACCGGCACACCCTGCTCCCGGACAATCCGCTCTGCCTTCTCCTCCGTCCGGCAGTACAGGTACTTCAGCTCAAACTGTTCCGGAAACCGTCTGGCAATCCTGGCAAAGAACATGGCCCGCCAGCCGGAACCGATAATGACAAACGACAGTGGTTTCATGGAAATCCCTCCTTTTTACCGTTTATTTTGCCAAAAGCTTCTCCAAAAGGGCCTGGCACCCTTCCAGTATATCCGCGTAAGTCGTCTCAAAATCTCCCGTATACCAGGGATCCGCAATGTCCCTGGTATGGTCTGTAAAATCCAGCAATTTAAAAATCTTCCCCTCCGGGTCCCCGCCTGTGATCCTCACCATGTTGCGGATATTCCACTGGTCCATGCCGATCAAATAATCATATTCCTTATAATCCTGCCGCGTCATCTGCCGGGCATACTTTCCGGCGGTGGAAATTCCCTTCCTTCGGAGCAGCTCGCGGGTTCCGTAGTGAACCGGATTGCCTATCTCCTCGGTGCTGGTGGCCGCAGACGCAATATAAAACTGAGCCGAGCGGTGAAGCTTGTCAACCATGTCCTTAAGGACGAACTCGGCCATGGGGGAACGGCAGATGTTGCCCAAGCAGACGAATAGTACCTTTATCATAAATAAAAATCCTCCTGAAATGCCTTGATATACCCTGTTTTACCGCAATTTACACTGTTTTACTTTACTGGTCAAATTATCATGAGCAAAACGTGGTAAATCGGGGTTAGTTGGAGACGTCAATCGTAGTAAAAAAGTAATAGAAAGAAAAGGGCACTACTACAAGTACTCAAGCATGAACCGGTTGAATAAAATAATATAAAGTATCGACGTTTTCCCCTCGTTCGTAAGTAGGGATATATTAATTTCCTTGTTTTATAATTCCTTTAAAAACATTTCAGTTGTATAATTAACTGGCGTCTTTTGAATCAATGAGAAGATTTTTGATATTCTCTCAAATTCTTCTTGCCTTCTTTTTTGAAGTTCTTCTATAGAAATTTTCAAAAGCAGCGCCCATAAAAAATAAAAATTTTGATCTGTTTTATATTGAACTCCTTTCTTTGAATGATTAAACAACTCTCTTAACTTTTCCGGATTGTCTTCTATCAATATTAATATTTTATTTGCAAACAATTCTACATTATTAAGCGCATTAACAAATACTTTTGGATTACTATTTGATAATTCACTCAATGTTTTTGTAACATTATCTTTACTCATGATTCTGGCACACATTCTATCATTTCGTTTATAGATATTTAAAAGATTTATTATTTCTGTATGTGATTGATCCATTCTGTAATCCAAATATCCCAATGATGTTATTAACTCTTCTAATTTCATTCGCGTATCTCTAGCTCTAAAGACCCTTTTTTCATATTGAACTGCGATTTCCTTTACTTTTATTACTATATCCTTATCAACGTACGCATTCCACATCTCAAATGTATTTTCTTTTATAGGATACGGCTTGGTATTCAAACGTAAAAATAAATCTATTTGACTAAAATCTGGATTCTGTTCAGCATCTATCTCAATAATGTCCATCGGAAATTCTAAAATTTTCTCTTCAAATTTATCCCCCACTGTTTCTATAGTTTTTCCTTTTAGTTCAGATAGTATTTTTAACCTAGATAGCCTAAATTTATCTTTATCTGTACAAACGGTCTCCCCACGTTCATCTAAATATGTTTTTCCTAAAAATCCCAATATTGTAAGCAATCGCTGTTGACCATCCACTACTTCTTTTATTTTATCCTTCCTTTTATAAATGAACAATGGTGGTATATTTATACCCAACAAAATACTTTCCATTAGATAAGAGGCTTTTTGTAAATCCTTTACCTCAGATCTTTGATAATTAGGTCTTATCAAAAACCTGGATTTTTCCATGTCTGAAATAATATCTTCTATGGTTAAAGTCTCAGGTAATGGTTTGTTAATTTTATAATGAGAAATTTCGCTTTTTTCATTAGTAACCTCCATCATTTGTGAAAAGACTTCTGGATTTTTTAAATATTTTTGAAAATCGACTCCAAAAGTTTTTTGGAATATATTTGCAATGAAATTATATCTATTATTAATTGCTGAATAGTAATGACTACCTGTAGATTCAAAAATCAGTTCTTTACTTTTTTGAGGATTATTTATTATATGATCCCATAATTCCGGATAAGATTCTGCATTGTTGATATATTCAAATATTTCTTCAATATGATCATCACCAATTCTTCTATTATTATTCAAAATAATATCTACTGCCCAGTATAAAACTTCATAAAATAAATTATTATTACATAAATATGTATTCTTCTTTTTACATATCGCATTAAATTTATTTAGAAATGTTATAATTGCAGTAAATTTGTCCAATATCGTTGTTTCATTTTCTTTTACTACTTTAGAATAATAATATTTACATATTATTTCCGCTTTTGAACTGCCTTTTGAATAACTATATATTGGAATGTGTGGTAGCGTTATAAGATTCCTGACTAACGAAACCACAATATTTACTTTATCTCTTTTATTTGCTTGTTTTTTACTTTTAGGGAGTATAATTTCGCACAAAAAATTATAAAGCTCATCATCATTATATATTTTACTATACAATTGGTTTGACAAATTATCATCAATATATGCTGCCCTATCAATATCGTAATGCTGCAAGGGAGTAATTCCAGAATTATATCGTCTAAATATTTCCTTTTTAATTTTTTCCTCTTTTTCCTCATCCAATTTAGGTTCATCAACTACATTAAATTGCAAAATACGAATCCTTGTATCTTCAAATACCTCTCTTGTATTCTCGTCTAATTGACTGTACTTTTTTCCTTCGAGACTCTTTAGGGTATGTAACCCTTTCCCTTTCAAAACAAGTTTATCCTCTAAAAAACGTTTTATGGTTTCATATCTTTGCCTTCCGTCTATAACCTCATTTTTGTCTTTAGTTTGAAATAAAACCAAAGGTGGGATTTCCGTCCCCAATAAAATACTTTCGATAAAATATGTAGCTTTCTCTTCATCCCATACATAATTTCTTTGAAAATATGGTTTATAATCTATCTTTCCTGAATATCTCTGATTTAAAAAAATTGATGAGACTTTTTTAACAATATTTTCTATCTTCAATTTCTCCTTAAAAATATCTGTAATATCAGAATAATCTAACTGTATATTAGACATTACAAATTCCTCCTTTATCTTAAAATAGACTCTCGGAATCTCAAAGCCTTATTTTTTGCGGCCTCTGGGATTCCATTTTTATGAATTCCCCCAACTTTTTTCAAAAAGGGGCTTGACAAAACGCCAAAAAAATGCGGCGCTTCGCGCCCTTGATCAAAAAGACTTATCGTTCCGGCCCTGCCGGTACACACTTTTTGATTGGGGGTGTTTCTCTTTTGAAACCCATTAACATTGGCGGCCATGCCGCCTACCAGGAACGTGTCCTGGATCAGCTCCGTAAATATTATCCGGATGCCGCTTCTTCCCTTCCCGCCTCCACCTGGGAAATCATC
>CANQSK010000130.1 GCA_947626475.1 uncultured Lachnospiraceae bacterium | reverse complement strand
CGGATGAATCCGGGCGGCAAACCTCATGGACGCCGCCGCCCTGGTGGTGCCCGACGCCCTGGCATCCGCCGCTATGTATCCTTCCGCCATATAGCAGTGCACTGTACCGCCCAGCTTTGCCAGGGCAGGCCTGCTGATTCCCGCCTTCGCCATATTGGTGTCGGTGACAATGCCGGTTCCGGCCCTCAGAGCGGACACGCCCCGGCTGACTGCCCCGGGCGTAAAGGTCATGGTCTCCCCATAGTCAAAATCGGCCGTGGCATGAATGACACGCAGAATGACGGCCTCATTTTCCGGATCCGGTTCTATGTTCCGTCCGGCCAGCTCCTTCCGGATGATATCCATGCTGGTCCGCTCAATATCGGCCGGCAGCCTGTGCCTGATTTCATTTATAGATATTCTCTCGTTCATGCGCCCTCCTCCAGAATCCTGTAAACCGCCTCCATATCCAGGGCGGCTCTGACGTCCTTCGCCAAAATATCGTACTGAACATCCAGATAGGCAGTCCTCTCCACAGGCGAAGCCGTCTCATAGTCCAGCCCTTTTTGCCTGCACAGAGCCTGTGCCAACGCTTCCGCCGCCTCGCCGGAGTCAAACAGGCCGTGCAGATAAGTGCCGGAGACATTTCCTCTGACACAGCCGTCTGCCCTGCCGCCTTCCAGGCGGCAGAAATCCAGTCCCTCCCCGCAGTCGTCCCTCGCGGTGATCCCCGAATGGATCTCATAGCCGTCCACACAGGCCCCGGCCAGGATTCCGGCCGCCACCTCACCCCTTACGCGGGCGCGGGTCTTTTGCCGCAGGAACACGGTATCTGTGGGAAGCAGGCCCATGCCCCTGAGAAACCGGGGCCCGCCGCCCTCTGTCCCTTCCGGGTCCCGGAGGGTGCGTCCCAGCATCTGATAGCCGCCGCAGATGCCCAGAACGGGGATGCCCGCCTCCGCCAGCTTCAGCACGGCGGCCTCCAGCCCGCTCTGCCGAAGCCACAGCAGATCCCCCGTGGTGTTCTTTGTCCCCGGAAGAATAAGAAGGTCCGGCCTGCCAAGCTCATCGGAGCGCTTGACATACCGCACGCCCATAAGAGAATGAGCCTCAAGGGGAGCAAAATCCGTAAAATTTGAGATATGGGGCAGGCGGATGACCGCGACATCAAGAGGTTTGCGGGAAGCGGTTCGCTCCAACCGCGGCGCCAGGGAATCCTCGTCATCTATATCCGCCTGCAGATAAGGCACCACGCCCAGAACCGGAAGTCCGGTCTTTTCCTCCAGCATGGCAAGACCCGGACGCAGGATTTCCGCGTCTCCCCGGAATTTGTTGATAATAAGCCCCCGGACGCGGGCCAGCTCCTCCGGCTCAAGAAGGACCGCCGTGCCCACCAGCTGGGCGAACACGCCTCCCCGGTCGATATCTCCTGCAAGCAGCACCGGCGCGTTCACCAGCCTGGCAAGACCCATGTTGACAATGTCGTTCTGTTTGAGATTGATCTCCGCCGGACTGCCCGCCCCCTCGATGACAATAACATCGTATTCCGCGGCCAGACTGCGGTAGGCGGCCAGAATCTCGGGAATCAGCCGGGTCTTATAACCAAAATACTGTGCGGCCGGCATCTGCCCCCGCACCTCTCCGTTTACGATAACCTGGCTTCCGGTATCGCTGCAGGGCTTGAGCAGAATGGGATTCATCCGCACATCCGGCTCCGTTCCCGCCGCCTGAGCCTGCATGACCTGAGCCCGTCCCATCTCCAGGCCGTCCCGGGTAACATAGCTGTTGAGAGCCATATTCTGGCTTTTAAATGGCGCCGCCCGCAGGCCGTCCTGCCGGAAAATACGGCACAGCGCCGCGCAGAGCAGGCTCTTGCCCACGCCGGACATGGTCCCCTGTATCATAATGGACTTAGCCATGGGTCAATACCTCCCCTATGGATTGAATAAGGCGCAGATTTTCATCATGGGTGCGCACCGCCGCCCGGTACCAGGTATCGTCCAGACTGCGGTAACTGCCGCACTCCCGGATCAGGATACCCTTTTCCCCCAGAGGACGGGCCAGCGGCACACTGCACCGAAAAAGCAGGTAATTAGCCTGGCCGGGACATACCCCAAGGCCCAGTTCCTCCAGCCGGGCGGCCATCCAGGGCCGTTCCGTTCGGATCAGAGCCCGGACCTTCCGGACATAGTCCGTCTCCTTCAGGGCCGCCATGCCGGCAGCCTGGGCCAGAGAGGACACGGCCCAGGGCGGACCGGAAGCTTCCATGGCCTTAAGCAGGGCCGGATCCGAGCTGAGACAATAGCCCAGCCGCACGCCTGCCATGGCGTACAGCTTGGTGAAGGATTTCAGAATAAGCAGATTCTTTGCCTCCGGCAGCTTCTCAACCAGGCTGCAGGCCTCCGGTTCATCCAGAAAATCGCAGAAGCATTCATCGCAGACCAGAAGCGCCCCCGCATCCCGGCAGCGCTCCAGAATTTGAAGCAGCAGAGACCGCGGTATGACCGTTCCCGCGGGATTGTTGGGCTGACAGAGAAACACCATATCTACTCCCGGCCGGATAGCCTCCAGGATGCCGCGGTCAGGAATGAAATCCCGCTCCCGCCGAAGGCTGTACCAGACGACAGAACAGCCTGCCGCCCGCAGCGCCGCCTCATACTCGCCGAAGGCCGGAGCCGTCAGAAGAGTCCGCCGGGGCCTGCACGCCAGAACCGCCCGGAAGATCAGCCCGGCCGCGCCGTTGCCGCATAGAATCCACTCTGCCGGAAGCCTGTGTTTTCTCGCGATCTTCTCCCGCAGAGCCCGGCAGAAAGGATCCGGATAGCGATCCGCCCCTTCCGCCCCTTCCACGATAGCCCGGCGCACCCCGTCAGGAATGCCAAGAGGGCTGATATTGACAGAAAAATCCAGGGGCGTCCGTCCATATTTCTCCTCAAATCCGGCCCAGTCCCCGCCATGTACCATTCTCATAATATCACCTCCGCCGCAAGCCGCAGGGACAGCCCGGCCGCCAGAGCCAGAACGCTCCCTATGGACATCACCCGGTCCGCCCGCAGAATATCCTCCGTGCAGACAGGACGCTTCCGGTCCCCTATGAACGGCTTCTCATATACCTTGCCGAAATAACTGGCCGGTCCCGCCAGCTGTATGCCCAGCGCACCGGCACAGGCCGCCTCGCACTGGCCGGAGTTGGGACTTGCGTGACTGCGCCGGTCACGCCGCCAGACGCGGAATGCTCCGGCCATATCCTGTCCCGCCAGCCCGGATGCTGCAATCCAGAAAAGAGCCGCCAGGCGGGACGGCAGAAAATTGACGGCATCGTCCAGTCTGGCCGCTCCCCGGCCGAAATACAGGTATCGGTCATTTTTGTATCCTATCATACTGTCCATAGTATTGACCGCCTTGTACGCCATTGCCAGAGGCGCGCCGCCCAGCAGCATATAAAACAGCGGAGCCAGCACCCCGTCGGAAAAATTTTCCGCCACGGTCTCCACCGCGGCTTTGATAATTCCCTCTTCCGTCAGTTCTCCCGTGTCCCGTCCCACAATGCGCCCTACCGCTTTCCTGGCGGCAGACAAATCTCCGGTCTGCAGCACCCGATATACCTTCCGGCTCTCCAGAAGCAAATCCTTCATGGCCAGCGCCTGCCAGCACCACAGAGTCTGGAAGAAAAATCCCAGGAAAGGATGCAAAAGCCTCCCAAGCAGACAGACAAGACCGGCAGCAGTCAGAACGACGGCGGGCAGGGAAACCGCCAGCACCCGCCCGGCGGACAGCTCTCCCCAGGGAGTTTTCGGAAAAATCTTTCTCAGGCAGTCTTCTGACCGGGCGATAATTCGCCCCATTACTACTACAGGATGGGGAAAATGGGGAATGACCGGGTCCCCCAGCAGAAGATCCAGAAGGAAGGCGCAGAATACAGCAAAAGTCAAGCTCACGGCAGCTCTCCCTTAAGGGCCATGGGCAGGCCGCAGAACACCCGGATAACCGTATCCGCCCGTTCAGCCAGCAGGCAGGCAAGCCGCCCCGCCGCTTCCCTGGCGGCACGCTCATCCGCGTCCGCAGGCACCACCCCGCTGCCCACTTCCGTGGATATTACCACCTTGTACTGCGCCGCCAGCCTATCGGCCAGAGCCGGCAGATCCTTCTCGCCGGCGGCCAGGTCCCGGGTGTCCGGACATATTTCATCCTCGCCGCAGATCGTGCGGGCGTAAGTCCTCTTGCCGCTGAACAGCGGTCCGGTAATAAAGATCATAATCCCACCTCCAAAAGCTGGCAGAAAACCAGGGCCGCCAGCTGCCAAAGCTCACATTTCTGCAGAAACCATCCTGCCAGGTCGCCGGAGACGCCGCCGAAACGGACTCTGGCCACATAGATATAGCGCCACAAAGTCAGTCCCGCCGCCGCGGCCATGGCCAGACCGGCAACCCCTCCCGCCGCGATCTGCGCCGCTGCTGCCGCCGCGGCCAAACCAGCCAGAAACCGGCTTACGATCCGCCGGTCCGCTGCCGCCGCAAAGGCATGGGCAAGGCCGGTCTCTCTGGCCAGAGGCCGGGAAGCAACGGCCCACCCAGACAGCGCCCGGGAAAGGACAAAGCCTAGACCGGCACAGACGGCCGCGGGCACCGAGGGCGTCAGGGTGACGCACAGCGCCAGATAGAATATAAAGTAACCGCAAAGCCGGATCACGGCAAAAGCGCCGCAGTGAGGGTCCTTTAAGATCTCCTGCCTTCCGGCCGCGTCGCCGCAGCTGGCCATGGCGTCGCAGGTGTCCGCGTAGCCGTCCAGATGGATTCCGCCGGTAACGGCCAGAGGCGCAAGACAGAGCAGGCTTCCCCGCAGAAAAACAGGCAGGGGAAGAAAGAGCAGAATCATCCAGCAGAGGCCGCACACCACGCCCACCAGAGGAAAGGCGCACAGTGCAAAGCGCATGTTTCTCTCATTCCAGCTGAACTGGGGCACCGGCACGGCGCTGAACATGGCAAATGCCACGGCAACCGTCTGAAAAACAATGATCACGGCAGCTCTCCTCCCTTGTAATACACGGCACGGCCGCAGACGATCTCCGCCACACGGCCGGCGCGGCCGGCCAGGGCCCGGTTAATGTCCGCCAGAACCCGGAGATAACGGAAAGTATCCCCCTCATAGTTCCATCCGCCGGAAAACACCTCATTGCTGACCACCACCAGTTCCCTGCACTGAGACAACAGATTGTCCACTCCCCGCAGGACTGCGGCTTCGGCGGCCTTGTCGGTTTCGTCAGTCTCATCGGTTTCGGCGTTTGCGGCCGCTCTCGCGGGACTGTACAGCTCGTTTGCGGTCAGATTGCCTATACACTCCAGCAGTACCGCCCCACGGCCAGGCAGCTGAATCTTTTCCAGACCTGTATAGCATTCTATCGTCTGAAAGCCCTTTCCGGCACGGAGAGCGCGGTGACGGGCGACACGGGCACGGCTCTCGCTGTCAAAAGGTTCCATAGTGGCAATATAGATGCGGGGCATCGGTCCGGCCTTCAAAATAAGCTCTTCCGCATACTCGCTTTTTCCGCTGGCCGCCCCTCCGATCACGAAAGTGAACATGATTCTCCTCCCAAAGGCCGGTAGGCCGGAATACCGCAGCTTTCAAAGCTGCTCCCCTCCTCATAGACGGCCCTTGCCATATCCAGAAGCGGGATGGCAGCCACCGCCCCGGTTCCTTCTCCCAGACGCATATCCGCCGTGATAAACGGCCGCTTGCCCATGGCCTGCAGAATCATTTTTCCGGCAGGCTCCGCTGAAAGATGGGTGGCAATAATGGCCTGACCGGCGGAAGGGGCAAGACGGACCGCGCACAGGGCCGCGGCCGCGCTGACAACCCCGTCGATCAGGACCGGGATACGGCAGATGGCCCCTCCCAGAAACACGCCGCACATTGCGGCCAGATCAAATCCCCCTACCCTGGACAGCACATCAATGGGGTCGGCAGGATCAGGCGCATTGATCTGAAGGGCCCGGGCTACCGCCTCCCGCTTGCGGCGCAAACCCTCATCGGAAAGTCCCGCTCCGCGGCCGACGATCTCGTCAGAGGGAATCCCCAGCAGCGCAGCGGCTACCGCGCTGGTAGTAGTGGTGTTGCCGATTCCCATCTCTCCGACAGCCAGAAGCCTGGTCCCCCGCACCTTTTCGTCCTCCGCAAGACGGATGCCGGTCCGAATCGCCTGTTCCGCCTGGGCGCGGGTCATGGCAGGCCCCTGAGTAATATCCCTCGTCCCGTTTCCGATGCGTCTGTCAAGCACGCCGGAAACCGGCTCAAAATCCCTGATGCCCATATCTACCGGGACAACGCGGCACCCGGCCAGGGCGGCCATGCGGCACGCCGGCGTGGTGCCCCGTGCCAGTCCTCCGGCAACTATACCGGTGACTTCGCTCCCGGTCTGGGTGACTCCGCGGACCGTCACTCCGTTGTCGGCGCAGAGGACCAGCAGAGTTCTTGGCGTCAGTGAAATACTGGCGCTTCCGGTAAGAGCCGCAATATCCTCCAGTATGGTTTCCAGCATACCCAGCCCGCCCAGAGGATGGGCGCAGGAGGACCAGCGGGCATGAGCCCGGGCCCTCGCCTCCCCGTCAGGCGGGGCAATGGAAAATTTCATCTCCGAACCTCCTTTGCCGCTTCTACGAAACGCTCTGCCAGCTCTGGATGACCGGCAAAATACAGATGAGGAAAGGCAGCGTACAGCGACGGCGCGGCAAACCCGCAATGCCACCTCCGGCCTGTCACAGGCTTTTTCATTGTGAAAGCAGTGCCGCCGGCTGTACAGTCCCAGTAGTGAAACTCATGAACGGGCACCGTCTCTCCGGCGTGAAACAGCAGACTGTCACGCTCCGCCGTCAATTCCCCGTAACCAAACCGGACCAGCTTATCTCTTCTCACGCCTTTCCCCGGAAGAACTCCAACCATGGGAAAAGAAGCTCCTTTCTCCCCCTCCAGACTTTGGCACAGATACAGAAAACCTCCGCACTCCGCCACGGTGGGAAGACCGCTTTTTACTGCCTCGTAAACAGATTTCCGCATCCCTTCATTCCTGGCAAGCCGCTCTCCGTAAAGCTCCGGATAGCCCCCGGGCAGATACAGGCCGCCGATACCGGAAGGCAGGGCGCGGTCCCGGAGAGGGCTGAAGAAAACCAGTTCTGCTCCAGCCGCCTCAAGGGTTCTCAAAGACTCGTCATAGACAAAGCAAAACGCCTCGTCCGCGGCCACAGCGATACGGACGCGGGGGAGCTTTCTCCCCCTGGCGTCCGGCAAACGAGGAGCCGGCCGGTCACAGAGTTTCAGCAGCCGGGGCAGGTCAGCATTTTCCTCCAGAGCGGCCGCCAGCACTTCCAGACGTTCTTTCAGGCCGGCGATCTCCGCGGCTGTGCAGAGTCCCAGGTGGCGGCTCTCCACCACCGCCTGAGGCAGGTGAGGAAGACACCCCAGCACGGGAAGCCCTGTTTCCCGCTCCAGCGCAGACGCAAGCGTCACGGCCAGCACGGGCGTACAGTCGTTCAGCAGAATGCCTGCCAGGCGGCTGGGCGTGCGGAACCGTTTCAGTCCCTCCACAAGAGCCGCCAGAGTCAGGCTTGCTCCCTTCGGGCGCAGAACCAGGATTACCGGCAGATTCAGGGTATTCGCCACATCCCAGCTGCTGGCCCTGTCAGTGGTGCCTCCCAAACCGTCATAGTAGCCCATCACACCCTCGCACACGGCGGCGCCGTGGCCCCGGCAGTAATCGGAATACAAATTCCGCACAGTTTTCGGATCCGAAAGAAACAGGTCCAGATTGCAGCCCTCCACTCCCAGAGCTGTCCGGTGAAACATAGGGTCGATATAGTCCGGCCCGCACTTGAACGAGCAGGGATTCAGCCCTCTTTTTCGGAGGGCGGAAATCAGAGCGCAGGTCATCATGGTTTTGCCGCTGCCGGAATTGGGCGCGGCCAGAAGTAGCTGTATCATTGGCAGTTCCCCGTAATAAGAAAGACCGGATTGCTGGCCGCAAGCATATGAAGGCGTCCGGCGGCTCTGCCCCGGCTGACAGCCAGCTGCGTGATCTCCGCCTCAATGCCGCGGGCATCCAGGGCGCTCATAGCAGCCTGAATCGTCTCCAGAGTGACAGCGGCAATGCACAGCCGGGCGGAAGGATTTTTCGTCAGTACAAGGTTTACGATCGCAGGCAGTTCTCCCCTGCTGCCGCCCACAAACACCGCGTCGGGAGCGGGAAGCACCTCCAGCGCGTCCGGCGCCCGGCCCTCCTTCAAAGTCAGGTTCCAGGCGTTGTGCCGGGTCCGGTTCTGACGGATGAGACCGCAGGCCTCCGGCATGCATTCCACGGCGTATACCCGCCTGGCACAGGCTGCCAGCTCAATGCTGACGCTGCCCGTCCCGGCCCCTACGTC
>CANQSK010000129.1 GCA_947626475.1 uncultured Lachnospiraceae bacterium | reverse complement strand
TATAATTCTTTAGGAAAGTATCAGATTCAGGGCCGACAAAAAGAGCAGCCTGCATAGAAACTAAAGCTGCCCTGAATGTGATTCTTTCCAATTGTACCGGGCCGCGGACGGGTTAGCCGCATCCTTGTATGGGGATTGTATCCCTCCCGGGTGGCCCAAAAATTCAGGCCGTCATAAGGGAACCCACAAGAAAACAGGGAAGAAAGCAGCTTTCCCGCTTTCACAGCGGAAATCCCGGCATGGCAAACAGACCTTCCGCGTGGAAGGCCTTAAGCCCCATCCCCGTTTTTTGGATATTCAGCAGCGGCAGGCATAGGTCCGTCCCATGGGACGCATGCCGGCACAGCCGCAGGCAGGACAGACGCGGATGTCAACGTTCCAGGCCGCTTTCAGCAGTTCTGCCATGGAGAGGCCCGTATACCTCTGCCGGAACCTCTGATGCCCCTGCAGGGTAAAGATAAGCCGCAGGTTTTTTGACTTCATCCGGCTGTTCAGGAACCCGTAATAACGGTTCTTCTGGAACCCTTTCGGGAGAACATGCATCAGAAAACGGCGGATGAATTCCGTGTTTTCCAGCGTAATCTCCCGTCGTGGGTCCCCCAGTTTCCTGCCCCGGGCCGAGAAGGTGACGTGCATTTCCGAGACGGACAGGATCCGGCTGTTGGAGATGGCGACCTTATGGGTGTAACGGCCGAGATATTCGATGGCGTTCCCAAAACCGTTAAAGGTTTCTTTGATGTAAGGGCACCAGTCCTTACGGTAAAGGGAATCCCGGAATTCCGCCCAATGGTAAGAGTTGCGCAGTTTTTCACAGGAGGCGGAAAAGTACAGCTGCCCATCCCGGAAGAAGGACTGGAGACCCGCGAGGAACTTGCCTTTGAACTTATCCCGGAGGGCCTCCACCCGGACAAAGAAGTTTTTCTTCACAGTCCGGATCTTATGGTCCGGGGTAATGCCGCCGCCGGAAACGATGCAGTGCATATGCACATGGTAATTGAGTTCCTGGTCCCAGGTATGGAGGACCTGAATGATGCCGGGCGTTGCGCCGAGATGCTTTTTGTCGGCGGAAAGTTCCAGGAGGGTATCCGCGCAGCACCTGTGGAAAAGGCCGTAAAGCAGGGCCTGGTTGGCGTAAAGGAGCGGGTTGAGCTCATGAGGCAGGGTGAATACCACGTGGAAATAAGGGGAATCGATCACCTCTGCCCTGCGTTTATCAACCCAGAGTTCTTTCTTGACAGCCTGGCAATTGGGGCAGCTGCGGTTACGGCAGGAGTTGTTGTGTACTTCGATATGCCCGCATTCCGCGCACTGGCTGACGCTGTAACCGAGCCTGCCGGACTTGCAGTTTAAGATGGCGGAGGAGGCTTTGTGCTGTACGTCTGAGAGGTGTTGTCCGGAAGCGAGGAAGTCGTCATAGGAGGATTCCCAGATCTGCTGGATCGGCAGGTCACACATGGAAGCCACCTCCCATCCGGTCGAAGGGGCTGACGGCAGAAACCACGCCATTGCTGGCAAGGTGGACGTAAATAGTGGTGGAATTTAGGGACTTATGTCCAAGGAGCGCCTTTATTGTGAGGAGGTCGGTGCCGTTTTCATAGAGGTGAGTGCCGAAGGCGTGCCGGAAAGAATGGCAGGTGAGCCTCCTGGGCCAGCCGAGGCGGTCCTCATGGGCATGGATGTGCCTGGAAAGGAAGAAGGTGTCAATCGGCCTGTCCTGCCCATTCTGCTTTGGGAAGAGATAACCCATAGGCTTTCCGCAGGCGAACCAGTATTGAGTCAGGATGTCCAGAGCGGTCCTTGAGAGGATAGCATAACGGTCTGAGCGGTTCTTGCCATGTGAGATGTGGATACGCATGTTTTTCCGTTGGATATCATCGTAGCGAAGGGAACAGACCTCGCCGACCCGCAGTCCGGATGAGTACAAAAGGGCGACCATAGCCTTCTGCTTGAGGTCTGGGATCGTAGAGATAAAGATCCGGGTTTCTTGCTGGGAAGGGACGAAAGGGAGGTACTCATCAAACCTGCGCAAGGGGAGCTGGGTAGGGTCCCAAGGCTTATGCAGGACATACATGGTAAAGAAGCGGAGCTGTGAGATGGCGCAGTTGACAGTGCGGTCGGAAAGGCCGCGTGAATGCTGGAGCCAGCGGATGTAATCACGGAGTTCGTGCCAGGAAACATCCTCGGGGGATCTGTGGAGGAAGGAATCGAGGTAATCGAGATAAGAGCGGATGTAGGTGCAGTAGTTTTTCAGGGTATGGTCGGTAAGGCCGCGGAGGGAGATCATCTCCCGGAAAGTATTTAAATAGTCCATCATGGAACCTCCTTTTGGATGTATGTTAGTGAGCATGGGAACAGACAACATACCACCGGGGAGGGGGACGGCAAAAATTTTGAGAAATGTAGTTGTTGAGTTTAAAAATCCATGGTAGAATAAGCATAGCAGTTTTTGTGTTATGTTTACGGTTAAGTGTGGTAACTCAACAATACAACATAAACGCAAAAACTGCTACTTTTTTTGAAGAAGTAGTGAAAAAAAGTATCTGAGGCTAGCTGCCGCGCTAGCGGCTTGGTACAATATTAAAGAAGGACAATCGTGTTACAAGGTGGTAAGCCTCCCGGGCTTGAAAAAGAGGGGAGGTGATGCATATGGATGTATATGAGGTTTTAAGTCTGCTGTTTTTGGGCGGTACATTCCTGATTGCATTGCTTGCCTACGTAGATAGTAGGAGCAACAGGCATAAATAAACAAACCTACCTTGTACTTAGCAGACGGGTAGGTTTGTTGCTTACCAGGGAGGCTAACCACTTTGTGGGCGGTTGTACCTTCTTTTAATAATATAACATATCAAACAGGATAACACAAGTTTTTTCTGAAGAATTTTAACTCCGCATAAACCTAACATTTTTCGATAATATTCTGATATAACAAAGGGCTGCCTCTAAAGTACAATAAACACAAAAACCAGTGTTTTCATGTATGAAAGGAGGCAGCCTGATGAATCGATACCTGCAGCCGGACAGCCGGCTGATCCGCTTTCTGACAAGAACCTGTGATCTGATCATTCTAAATGTGCTGCTGATTCTTTCCTGCGTGACGATCGTCTGTTCCGGCGCCGGGATTACGGCGCTGTATTCCGTGACCTTTAAAATGATAAAGGATGAAGAGGATTCGATTGTAAAGGGATTCTTTCGCTCTCTTCGTGATAATTATATTTCTTCCGTTCCAGCAACATTGCTTCTGTTTGTCGATGTGCTGCTGATCGCCCTTCTGCATTATGCGCTTTCAGCGGAAATTCTTGTGTTTTCACCTGATATTTTTATTCTTCTGCTTATTTTCACCATTTTGCTGACGGCTCTTTTGTCGTACCTGTTTCCTCTGCTGGCCGTTTATGACAACAGCTTTCCCGGGCATCTGGGCAATGCCGCAAGACTTGCGCTGGTCCATCTGCCGGTAACGGTTCTTATGACGGCTGTTAACCTTCTGCCGGTCTGGACCGGATTTTTGTTCCCGAGATTATGGAGTTACTTTATGGAGTTCTGGCTGCTTGTGGGAGCGGCGGCAGGCGCTTATCTGAATTCCTTCTATCTGAGAAGAATCTTCAGGCAGAAATCGTACAGCGGGATATGAGAGTATCAAAAGGAGGGACGCCTATGAAAAAACTGAGTTTTTTGGATGACCAGGGGACATTCCGGCTGGAAGATCCGGAGGAAGTCAGTTATCTTTATTTTCCTCTGGCCAGTGAGACCGGGCTGAAAAGCGCCGTGACTCCCAGTCTGGGAGGCGACTGCAAGCTGGACCAGGAAGCTTTTCTTCTGGAGCCGGTCAGTTCCGGAGACCTGCATACAAGCCGCAGCACAAGGAATTTCTGGTGTGTCACGGAGAGAGGCTGCTGGTCAGCCACAGGCGTATCTGCCAGGCAGGAGGCCGCCCGTTTCACGCCGCAGCAGGACAAAAGCGAACTGACGGCCGGATTTATGTGGCAGACGGTGCGCCGCGAACTGAAAGGCGCCGGGCTGAGCTCTGAGATCACTTCTTTTGTTCCGGTTCATGAAAATGTGGAGATCATGCTTGTCCGGATCACCAATACAGGAGCCGGGAAGCAGGAAATCACAGGAGTGGCGGCAGTTCCGATCTACGGAAGAAGCGCGGATAACATCCGGGACCACCGGAATGTGACATCCATGCTTCACCGTATACGGGTCGCGGAAAACGGCGTTCTGGTAAAACCAACCATGTCCTTTGATGAAAAAGGCCACCGGGAAAACCGCCGGATTTATTATGTTCTTGGCTCTGAGGGTGACGGAAGCCTTCCGGAATCCTTTTATCCTACGGTAGATTCCTTTATCGGAGAGGGCGGGACATTTCTTCGCCCCAGAGCGCTCTGCGGCAAGCTGGAAGGCGCCGCGCCGGGGACTTCCGTTGACGGCCGGGAGGCTATGGGAGGAATCGTGTTCCGGCCCGCCGCGCTGGAGCCCGGTGAGAGCGCGGAATACGTGATCCTGCTTGGAGTTTCGGAGGATGACCGGGAAATCGGGCGGATTTATTCCTCATTCCGCACGTCTGAGCAGGTGCAAAAGGCCCTTGAGGATACGAAGCAATACTGGCAGGAAAAGGTCAATATCCGGTATCACACGGGAAATCAGGATTTTGACCGGCTCATGCGCTGGGTCAGCTTTCAGCCTTTCCTGCGGCGGATTTACGGCTGTTCTTTCCTGCCTCACCATGATTACGGCCGGGGAGGCAGGGGGTGGCGTGACCTCTGGCAGGACTGCCTTTCGCTTCTTTTGATGGAGCCGTCAGGCGTGGGAGATATGATCAGGGCCAATTTCGGCGGCGTGCGGCTGGACGGAACCAACGCGACCATTATCGGGGACGGCGATGGCAATTTCATAGCCGACCGCAATGGAATCGCCCGGGTCTGGATGGATCACGCCCTTTGGCCGTTTATGACAACGAAGCTTTATATCGACCAGACCGGAGATATGGATATTCTCGCGGCGGAGGTTCCCTATTTCAAGGATTCCCAGGTCTGCCGCGGCACGGAGACAGATGAGCAGTGGAGCGAAGCCTGCGGAAGCCTTCAGAAGACGGAAGACGGGGCGGTATATGCCGGCAGTGTGCTGGAGCACCTTCTGATTCAGCATCTGGCCGCTTTCTATGAGGTGGGAGACCACAACATCTTCCGGCTTCGGGGCGCCGACTGGAACGATGCCCTGGATATGGCCTCTGAGAAGGGCGAGAGTGTGGCATTTACCTGTGCCTATGCCGGAAATCTCTGGCAGCTGGCGCGGCTGCTCCGGCAGTTCGCGTCAAAAAGCGGCAGAAAGACAATGGAGGTTTTGGAGGAGCTGGAAGAGCTTCTGGAGGATGATGCAGGCTTCTGCGGAGATATTTCCCATAAACAGGAGCTGCTTGCCCGGTATGTCCGGCGCTGCAGGCACACCGTAAGCGGCAGGAAAGTGCCCGTATCTCTTTTAAAGCTGGCGCATGATTTGGAGGAACGGGCGAACTGGCTGACCGTTCACATCCGTTCTCAGGAGTGGATTGACGCCGGAGAAGGCGCGGGGTGGTTTAACAGCTACTATGATAATCATGGAAGGCGCGCGGAGGGCTTCACGGAAACAGGAGTCCGCATGATGCTGACCGGTCAGGTGTTTGCCATTATGAGCGGGACAGCTACGGACGATCAGGTCCGGGCCATCACCAAAAGCGCGGACCGGTATCTTTACAGGAAGGAGATCGGAGGATACCGGCTGAATACGGATTTCCATGAGCTGAAGTTCGATATGGGCCGGATGTTCGGATTTGCCTACGGGGAGAAGGAGAACGGCTCTGTGTTCTCCCATATGGCCGTGATGTACGCCAACGCCCTTTACAGTCGGGGATTTGTCCGGGAGGGCCGCAGAGCGCTTCAGAGCCTGGCGGACGCGGCGCTGGATTTTGAGACCAGCCGGATTTATCCCGGTATCCCGGAGTATTTCAATACGGAAGGGCGGGGCGTGTACCATTATCTGACAGGGGCGGCCAGCTGGTATATGATGACTATGGTTACACAGGTCTGCGGTGTGAGGGGAGAGTGCGGAGACCTGGTAATCTGTCCTAAACTGTCAGGAGGACAGTTTGACGTCTCAGGAAAAGCGTCTGTGACCCTTTCCTTTGCAGGAAAGCGGTTCCGGATTGAATTTGTCAATGGTTCCGGCAAAAACAGGGATGATTACCGGGTGGAAAGAGCCAGCCTGACAGAGGCAGGCTCCGCCTGTCCGCAGCCGGTACCGGCGGCAGGCGGCAGAGCCGTGCTTGGCAGAGACAGGCTGCTTCAGCTGCCGGATGGAGAGCATCAGATTACAATAGAACTGATATAAGGAAGGAAACTGCGATGCAATACGGATATTTTGATGAACATGCCAGAGAATATGTAATCACCCGGCCGGATACGCCGGAACCGTGGGCCAATTATCTGGGTTCTCCGGAATACGGCGCGCTGATCTCCAACAACGCCGGGGGCTACAGTTTCGTAAAATCCGGAGCCAACGGACGGATCCTGCGCTATGTGTTCAACCAATTTGACCAGCCGGGAAGGTATATATACATTCGTGACAATGATACCAGGGATTACTGGTCGGCTTCCTGGCAGCCGGTTGGAAAGGATCTGGAGGAATACAGGAGCGAGTGCCGCCACGGCATGGGCTATACAAAAATGATGGCGGATTTCAGCGGTATTCACAGCGAGGCGCTCTACTATGTTCCCCTTGACGGCTCCCATGAGGTGTGGGAGCTGACGGTGCGCAATGATTCCTGCCGGGTGCGGGGACTGACTCTGACAGGATACGCGGAGTTCACCAACAACGGAAATTACGAGCAGGATCAGGTCAATCTCCAGTATTCCCAGTTCATTACCAGGACCCTGTTTGACGGCGGACGTATCCGCCAGCAGATTCACGGCAACCTGGACGCGGTCACGGAGGGGGAGAGCGTTGATGAAAAAAATGTCATTGAAAGGTTCTTTGGGCTGGCCGGAGGGCCTGCCAGCTCTTACTGCGGCGACAGGGCGGAATTTCTGGGAGCTTACCGGGGATACGGAAATCCCATCGGCGTGGAGAGAGGGAATCTCGGCAATGTTTTAAACTACAACGGAAACAGCTGCGGGGCCATTTCTGCAGTGGTCACCCTTGCGCCCGGAGAGAAGAAGACCATCGCTTTCCTGGCGGGAGAAAAATCCGCGGCCGAAAGCCAGATGCTCCTTGCGTCCTACAAAGATCCGGAGGAGGTCTGCCTCCGGGAGTGGAAAGAGCTGGTCAAAAGCTGGCATGATAGGCTGTCTCATTTTCAGGTGAAAACGCCGTGCCCCGAGTTTGACGCCATGGTCAATACCTGGAACGCCTACAACAGCTTTATAACCTTCACCTGGTCCCGGGCCGCCTCATTTTTCTACTGCGGGCTGCGCAACGGTTACGGGTACCGGGATACGGTACAGGATATACAGGGCATTATCCATCTGGCCCCGGAACAGGCGGCGGAAAAGATCCGCTTCATGCTTTCCGCTCAGGCGGACCACGGCGGCGGGCTGCCTCTGGTGAAATTTACTCACAATCCCGGCCATGAAGACACGCCGGAGGATGAGTCCTATGTGAGGGAAACGGGACATCCGGCTTACCGGGCCGACGACGCGCTCTGGCTGTTTCCCACAGTATATAAGTATATTGCGGAGACGGGGAATATCGGATTCCTCGACGAGGTGATCCCCTTTGCCAACCGGGACGAGGGGACGGTCTATGAGCATCTGAAGCGGGCGATTCAGTTTTCCCTGGACCATCTGGGGCCTCACGGGATGCCGGCGGGACTGTACGCCGACTGGAACGACTGCCTGCGCCTGGGAGCGGAGGGAGAATCCTCCTTTGTGGCGTTCCAGTTCTATTACGCGTTCACGGTTCTTCGTTGTTTTGCCGGAGAAAAGGGAGAATCCGCTTATGAGAAATGGCTCGAAAGCCAGCAGGAAATGTTCCGGGACCGGCTGCAGAAGCTTTGCTGGAATGAGGACCGCTTCATCCGCGGCTTCACGGACACCGGAGAAACCATCGGAGAGCGCAGGGCGCCGGAGGCGAATCTGTGGCTGAATCCTCAGAGCTGGGCCGTGATCAGCGGTCTTGCCGGCCGGCAGCAGGCGGAAACGGTCATGGAGCAGGTATACGCGCGGCTGAATACAGAATACGGCGCCATTCTGATGGATCCGCCTTATCACGCACATGCCTTTGACGGCGCGCTTGCGGTAATCTACAACGCGGGAGTGAAGGAGAACGCCGGGGTATTTTCCCAGTCCCAGGGCTGGCTGATTCTGGCGGAGGCTTTGCTGGGACATGGGGAACGGGCATTTGCCTATTTTCGGGAGAATGCCCCCTCCATGCAGAACGACAGAGCGGAAATCCGTGGGATCGAGCCTTACTGTTACGGGCAGTTTACGGAGGGAAAAGCCAGCCCCCATGCCGGCCGTTCGCACGTTCACTGGCTTACGGGGACGGCTTCCACCATCATGGTCGGCTGTGTGGAAGGCATTCTGGGAATACGTCCGGATCTTCACGGCATCAAAATAGCGCCCTCCATCCCGAAGGAGTGGACGGCGCTTGAGATACAAAAGGATTTCCGG
>CANQSK010000128.1 GCA_947626475.1 uncultured Lachnospiraceae bacterium | reverse complement strand
GGAAGCGGTGCTGGAGGCGTCCATCCGGAACGGATACCATGAGAATGTGGCGGCGCTGCTGGCATATAAACGGCGGACGGCGGCGGGTGAGGATCGGGAGCTCCGGCTGGACTAAAGGCCAGTCGAGGTCGGATAGAATGAAGCCGGACAGACCGAAGCCGGATAGACGGAAACCGGGGATAGAGCAAAGCTGGACAAACCTAAGGGATAAGCAGGTGGTAAAATGGACAGGGATCCGGGGCTTAGAGAGGTACGGAGTGAGGAAACTCTGTGCAGGGAAACACTGCTCAGGGAAATAGCGGAAAAAGTCCTGAATATGGCGCGGACAGAACTGCTTCTTTCGCTGCCCTTTTTAAACCGCGCCCTGTGGCAGCTGGCATTGGCCCCGGAAAAAGAGATCGGGGTGGCCACGGACGGCGTCTCCCTCTATTACGATCCCGGTTATGTGCTGGTCCGGTATCGGGAGGATCCGTCCTACGCCATGCATCTGTGGCTCCATGTGCTGATCCATAGCCTGTTTGAGCACAGCTATGTGTCCGCTGAGATCGACCGGGAGACGTGGGATCTGGCCTGCGACCTGTTCGCGGAGGCCATGATCGAGGGGCTGAACCTGGACGTTCTCTACTCCCCGGTGCAGGGATACCGCTGCCAGGAGATCCGCAGGCTGCGGCAGGGGATCCGCCCCTTTACCGCCGAAAAGCTATATCGGAAATTTCTGGATGAACGGCTTTCGCCGGAGGAATTTCAGGAATGGAAACAGCTGTGCGCCTTTGACGATCACCGGCTGTGGTATGAAAGGCCCCGCTCGGCTCAGGAGAAAACCCGGCAGAGCACCATGACAGGCTCTCTGCTGGAGGAGTCGGAGGAGCCCGAGGGCAGCGCCCCCGGAAGCCGCCGGGAAGATGCCCGGGCGATCTGGAAAAAGCTGCGGATGCATATGGAGAGCGACCTTCTGTCCTGCTCGAAACAGATGGGAGAGCGGACGGCGGAATTTCTGGAGGCGCTGCGGGCCTTTGACCGAAAACAGATGGATTACCGGGATTTCCTGCGTAAGTTTGCTGCCCGCAGCGAGGTGATGCAGGTGTCCATGGAAGAATTTGACTATATTTTTTACACCTACGGCATGGAGCTCTACAAGGACACGCCCCTGATTGAGCCATTAGAGTACCGGGAGGACAAGAAGATCCGGGAATTTGTCGTTGTCATCGATACGTCAGGCAGCGTCCGGGGCGAACTGGTCCAGGAATTCCTGAAAAACACCTGGCGTATTCTAAAGCAGCGTGAGACATTCGCCAGGAAATTTCACCTCCACATCCTGCAGTGCGACGCTCAGGTCAAGCGGGATGATGTGATCACGGATCAGAGGAGCTTTGACGCGTACCTGGAACAGGCGGCGTTTCACGGCTTCGGCGGGACGGATTTCCGGCCGGCCTTCGCCTATGTGGACGGCCTGGTCCGGCGCCATGTGTTCCATGACCTGAAGGGGCTGATCTATTTCACGGACGGGCTGGGGATCTACCAGGAGAAAAGGCCCGGTTACCTGACGGCGTTCCTCTTTGTGAACGATGGTTATAACACCCGTGTCCAGGCGCCGCCCTGGGCAGTCAGCGGGATGATAGACGGCGACAATCTGAGAATCATAAGCGGGGGATGAGAAGGTGAATATCAAACAGGCGAAAGAGCAGATCCGCAATGCAGTCCGGGCATACCGGAGCCGGGACGATTACGGAAGAATACGGATTCACCGGGAACGGCAGCGGCCGGTGCTCCTGATGGGCCCGCCCGGGATCGGAAAGACGGCGGTGGTGCAGCAGGTGGCCCAGGAGATGGGTATCGGCTTTATCAGTTATTCCATCACCCATCATACCCGGCAGAGCGCCCTGGGGCTACCATTTATCACGGAGCGGGAGTTCGGCGGAAAGAGCTGCCGGATCAGTGAGTACACCATGAGCGAGATTATTGCCGCCGTCTACAAGCAGATGGAGGAGACCGGCGTGACGGAGGGAATCCTGTTTCTGGATGAGATTAACTGTGTCAGCGAGACATTGGCTCCGGCCATGCTCCAGTTTCTTCAATATAAGGTGTTCGGGCAGCATCAGGTACCGGAAGGTTGGGTGGTGGTCACCGCCGGCAATCCCCTGGAGTACAATCAGTCGGTCCGGGAGTTCGACATGGTGACCCAGGACCGGCTGAAAAAGATCGATATTGAGCCGGACTATGAGGCCTGGCGGCAGTGGGCCGTCAACGAGGATGTCCACCCGGCGGTGGTCGGCTATCTGGATGTCCGGCAGGAGGATTTCTACCAGGTGCAGAATACGGTGGACGGAATGTCCCTGGTCACGCCGCGGGGATGGGTCGATCTGTCGGATATGCTGCATATCTACGAGGAAGAGGGGATGGGCCCGGCGGATGAGGCGCTGATTGGCCAGTATCTTCAGAATGACCGGATTGCCCGGCAGTTTGCGGTCTACTACGAGCTGTGGAAGAAGTATGAGGATGACTATAAGGTTGGTTCCATTCTGGACGGGACCTTCGGGGAGGAGGTGCTGGACCGGGCCCGGAAGGCGGCCTTTGACGAGAGGGCTTCCCTGATCGGCCTTCTCCTGGACGGGGAAAAACGATATATGAAAGAGGTGCTGGACCGGCGGGCCATGCTCCTTTCTCTGAAAGAGATCCTGGGAGAGCTGAAGGCGGCGGAGGATCCGGCGGCCCGGTGGCAGGAGGAGCGGGAGCATGTAAGAAACCGGCTGCCCAAAAACAGCGGCCTGGGTCTTCCCGAGGAGGAAGAGAGACACCTTTACCGGCTGCTGGCCTGGATGGAGGGGCGTACCGGCGACCTGCCGGCCCTGCGGGAGGCCTACGACCGGGAGAGAGAAGCGCTGGACGTTCAGGCTGAAAAAGTCGGCATGAGGCTGGAAAATCTGTTCCGCTTTGTGGAGGAGGCTTTCGGCAGCGGGGGGGAGATGGCTCTGGTGATAACGGCTCTGACCAGCACGGAAATTTCCGCCCGCTTTATCAGCAAATACGGGAGTGAGGGCTATTACCGATACAATAAAGAACTGCTGTTTTTTGAGAGAAAAAAGGAGATACTGCAGGAAATCAATCAGCTGCTGTAGAAGGAGGAGAACATGAAAACAAGAGCAGGGTACGTGGTGAAAAAATTCAATTACGGGATCGGCTGGCGGATTCTGGACGAGACCGGGGAGGTGGACACCCGGCCCAACGGGGTCGTGGAGCTGTCGGAGCCGGAGGTTCTGATCTGGAACAAGCTCACCGTGGGAAGCGAGGAGCCGGAGCTGGTGCAGGCGGTGAAGGAGGAATTCGGCCTGGACGGCGAGGCAGCGGAGAAGACGGTAAAAAAATTTGTTGAATATCTCTGCCAGCACCGGTTTATCGAGGGCGTGGAGCCCCGGTTTATGGGCCGGTAGCCGGGGAGACCGGAGAGAAAAAGGCCGGATAAGAAAATTTCATAGGGAAGAAAAAGCAGCGCGGGCAAAATAATTTTTACTATAGTAGCACGTGCTACTTTTTTTCTCATCCCGTTCGGTATATAATTACGGTACGATAAAAAAAGGAGGTTAGCTATGGCACGAATTGGCGCGGTGGTTGTGGCGGCCGGTTTGTCTTCCCGGATGAAGAGCTTTAAGCCGCTGCTTCCTTTTGAGGATACGACGATTGCGAAGCACATTGTTCAGATGCTGAAACGAAACGGCGCGGATCCGATTCTCATGGTCACCGGTTACCGGGCCGATGAGCTGGAGTCCCATCTGGCCCAGACGGGGATCCGTTTTCTGCGGAACGAGAGATATAAGGAAACCCAGATGTTTGATTCGGTTCGGATGGGGATTGAGGCCATCATCGACGAATGTGATAAGATTATGCTGATGCCGGTAGATACTCCGGCCATCCGTCAGAAGACCTTCAGCCAGGTGATGAAGATCGACGCGGACATGGTTCGCACTGTATACGGAGGCGAGCCGGGACATCCCATCCTTCTGAAAAAGGAGGTTGCCCGGAAGCTGTGCGGCTATCAGGGAGACCGGGGACTGCGGGGCGCCATGGAGGAATCGGGCATCTCCATCACCAACCTGATCGTGGACGACAAAGGAGTCAACTGGGACGTGGACACCCAGGCGGAATACGAGGAGATGATCGACTGGAATTTCAGGCAGGGGGAGGGCTATCCTATCCACCCCATTGTCCGGATCGATCTGGCGGCGGGCGAGGTGTTCTACGGGCCGGTGACGGCCCGGCTGATGGAAAATGTGGAGAGAACCGGCTCCATCCAGGAAGCCTGTTCCCAGGTGGGCCTGTCCTATTCCAAGGGCAGCCGGATGCTGAAAGGAGCGGAGAAACAGCTGGGATTTCGTATACTGGAGCGGTGGACCGGCGGAACCGGCGGCGGAGGTTCCCGGCTGACGGCGGAAGGGAAACGGCTGCTGTCCTGTTATTACGCCATGGAAGAGGAGATGCAGAACCATATGACCGCCGTTTTCCAGAAATGTTTTTCCAACGGACTGAGGGAGTGAGAGTGACGTGAGAACCCTGTACATCATCCGCCACGGCGAGGTGGCGTTCCCGGACGGGAAAAAGCGCTGCATCGGGCGGACCGACCTTCCTCTGAGCGAGGTGGGGAGGCGGCACGCGGAAAAGCTGCGGGTGTATTTCGCGGACCGTCCCATTGAGGCGGTTTACGCCAGCCCCCTACAGCGGGCGAAGGAGACGGCTCAGATTCTGGCGGGGGGAAGGATTTCCTGCCGCAGGAAGGAAGGTCTGACGGAGCTTTTCATGGGAGAATGGGAGAATCTTCCCTTGGCGGAGATCAAAAAGGAGCTGGAATCGGAGCCCCTTACCGGCGAGAAGCGCTCGGACGGGGTGAAACGGTTTTCGGCATGTGTCCAGGAGATCATGGAAGAGACCGCCGGGGACGTGGCGGTGGTGGCTCACGCGGGGATCAACTGCTGCTATTTGTCTCAATTTCTGGACATCTCTCTGGAACGGTCCAGGGCCCTGGCCCAGCCCTATTGCGGAATCAGTCACCTTACCTGGGGCCCGGACGGAAGGGTTCAGGTGGAGGAGCTGGGGCGGCAGCCTTTGGACAGTCCCGATGCGGAAGAATGTGAAACTATCTGGGACAAATACCGCACGCCGGACCGGGTCCGGGATCATTGCCGGGCCGTGAGCCGGGAGGCGGAAGCCCTGGCGGAGAGGCTGACCGGAAAGGGGCACGAGGTTCGCCGGGATATTCTGACCGCGGCGGCTCTTCTCCACGACGTGACCCGGCAGCGGGAGGATCATCCTCTGGAGGGAGCAAAGGCAGTCCTCCGGGAAGGATATCCGCTGCTGGCGCCGGTGATTCTCTGCCACCACGACTGGGAACGGCGGCTTAAGGCGGAGCAGATTCCCGGGGGAAAGGTACCGGAATTCCGGTTCCCGCTGGAAGCGGAGATCCTTTATCTGGCTGATAAATATACACGAGGTACTGATCGGGTTTCTCTGAAGGAGCGGTTCGCGGAAAGCGCCGTCCGCTGTGCAGGCAGCGGGGAGGCGACGCGAAATCACGCGAGGCGGTATCAGGAAGCCCAAAAAATAGAAGATCACATAGGAGGGTTATTGAAATGAAGCTGATTAAAACGGTGGACGCGGAAGGCGCGGTGCTGTGCCACGACATTACCCAGATCATAAAAGGTGTGACAAAGGACGCGGTGTTCCGCAAGGGTCATATCGTGACGAAGGAGGACATCCCCGTTCTCTTGAGCGTAGGAAAGGATCAGCTGTACGTGTGGGAGAAGGAGGAGGGCATGCTTCATGAGAACGATGCCGCCGAGATCCTGTGCCGCATGTGCAGGGGCAGTCATATGAGCCGTTCCGAGGCGAAGGAAGGGAAGATCGAGCTGGCGGCGGAGTGCGACGGCCTTCTGAAGGTGGACAACGCCGGTCTGAAAGCGGTAAACGGTTTCGGTCAGATGATGATCGCCTCCCGGCACGACAATTTCGCCGTTAAAAAGGGAGATAAGCTGGCCGGTACCCGCATTATCCCCCTGGTGATCGAGGAGGAAAAGATGACGGCGGCGGAGAAGGCCTGTATGGAGGCTACCGGCGGGAAGCCGATCCTGGATATCAAGCCCTTTGCCCACAAAAAGGTGGGGATCGTGACCACCGGCAACGAGGTTTATTACGGACGGATCCAGGACACCTTCACCCCTGTCATCGAGAGCAAGTTTGCCGAGTATGATGCGGAGATCATCGCCCATGAGACCTGGAACGATGACGATAAGAAAGTCACTGCCTCCATCCTGGGCATGATTGAACAGGGGGCGGACGTGGTCTGCTGCACCGGCGGCATGAGCGTGGATCCGGACGACAAGACGCCGCTGGCCATCAAAAATACAGGGGCGCGGATCGTGTCCTACGGCGCGCCGGTCCTGCCGGGAGCCATGTTCCTCCTGGCCTACTACGAGGTGAAGGAGGGGGACAATCCCCGGACGGTGACTATCATGGGTCTTCCCGGATGCGTCATGTACGCCAAGCGGACGATCTTCGACCTGGCGCTGCCCCGGGTGATGGCCGATGATGAGATTACGGCGGAGGAGCTGGCCGGTCTGGGTCAGGGCGGTCTCTGCCTCAACTGTAAGGTATGTACCTTCCCCAACTGCGGTTTCGGCAAGGGATGCTAGGGAGGAAAACCATGAGCGAAGAGAAAAGCCTGAAGGGAATCGTCCGGGCCGTGTGCGTAAGCCCGGCCAAGGGAACGGAGAAGCGGCCTGTGGAGTCCGGCCATTTTTTGAAGGATTATGGGATTGAAAATGACGCTCACGCCGGCAAATGGCACCGCCAGGTAAGTCTTTTGTCCTACGACAAGGTGAAGGAGTTCAATGCCAAAGGCGGCAGCGTCGTTGACGGGGATTTCGGAGAAAATCTGCTGGTGGAGGGCATTGATTTCAAGAGCCTTCCGGTGGGAAGCATCATCCGGGCCGGAAGCGTGACGCTTCGGATGACCCAGATCGGAAAGGAATGTCACAGCCACTGCGCCATCTTCCATCGTGTCGGAGACTGTATTATGCCCCGGGAGGGCGTGTTCGCGGAGGTACTGGAGGAAGGAGAGATCCGGGCCGGGGACGAGATGACCGTGACCCTTCCAGATCCGGACAGGCCCTTTACTGCCGCGGTGATCACCATGAGCGACAAGGGCGCCCGGGGAGAGCGGGTGGACGAGAGCGGCCCCGCAGCGGTTCAGATGCTGGAGGAGGCCGGGTATCAGGTGGTGGAGACGTTGATCCTGCCCGATGAGCCGGCCCTCCTGAGAAAGGAATTGATCCGGCTGGCGGACCAGAGGCAGGTGGACCTGATCCTGACCAGCGGCGGCACCGGGTTTTCCCGAAGAGACCAGACGCCGGAGGCCACGAAGGCCGTGGCCGACCGGGAGGCGCCGGGAATTGCTGAGTATATGCGGATGCGTTCCATGGAGCTGACCGACCGGGCCATGCTCAGCCGGGGGACTTCCGTGCTCCGGGGCGGGACCCTGATCGTCAACCTGCCGGGCAGCCCCAAGGCGGTGAGGGAGAGCCTCTCCTTTATCCTGGGGGCTCTGGATCACGGGTTAAAGATCCTCCGGGGAAGCGCCGGGGAGTGTGCGCGGAAGTGAGGCGCGCAGGGCGCAGGTGCGGTGTCCGGAGATTGGGGGCGCTGGCCCATAGGAGGACCGGTGTCAAGCCAGGATTTTAGTCCCAGCGGCCGTCGTTCATCCGTCCGGCTTTGTCCTCTGCGTAATACAGATTCCACACAACCATGTACAGCTGGAGGACCCGGTCGTCGTCACAGAGGATGATGATCCGGCGGGGATTTGTGTGGGAGGCCTGGAATTCCCGCATAGTCTGATAGATCAGAGAGATGGCCTGGAACATGGTGGAATTCAGATCGGCGGCCGGGATAGGCGGAAAATAAGCGGTCTCAGCGCCGGCTTTTTCCGCGGCTGTCAGGGCTGCCTCATACAGAGGCTTCAGACGGGCCATGTCCTGGGGAGCAGGCAGCTCCGTGAGAATGGCTTCCCGGGCAACATAGCCGTCCGCCTTGTTTATATCGCCTTTTTGCGCGTGGATGGTATTCATGAGCGTAATGTCCTTTCTGTAAGTAATCAGGCGGTCTTTCCGCCGGTTTGCTGCATGCAATGATATTTGGGTCGAAATACCTTTTGACCCCAACATCATTATATCGGAAAAAAATAAAAATGTCAGGTCATTTTTGACAGAGAATGAGGAAGAAAAGGAGGCTGGAAATATGTCGGATTTTTACAGCGCGGTGCGGGAAGCGAACCCCAACCGCCAGAATATCGCATTGACGGTCATTGAGGGGGAGGCCTTTGGCGAGAAGGCCCTTCTGTCCAATCATGAGATCGTCTGGCAGTCAGAAGGAACCGGATTCTTTGCCCGGAACGAGGAAGAGGTCAGGGCGGTTCAGGACGGAGGGATCTGTCCGATCGGCGGGCAGAAGGTATTCTGCGAGCTTTTGGGCCAGGAGAAGAAGATGGTGATCTGCGGGGCCGGCCATGTATCCATTCCGATTATCCGGATCGGCCTGATGATCGGCTGCCATGTGACCGTGATCGAGGACCGGCCCAAATTCGCCGATGACGCCAGACGGGCCGGGGCAAACAAGGTCATCTGCGAG
>CANQSK010000127.1 GCA_947626475.1 uncultured Lachnospiraceae bacterium | reverse complement strand
CCACGCCGAAGAATACCAGCAGCAGGCCGCCGCCGATGTAGGTATTCCAGATGGGGATTCTCTCACCAATCTCATTGAGCACAACCGCCAGAGCGAAGCAGGACGCCAGGGTACCTGTCATACTGCTGGACTGCACGCCCAGGAACATGGTGACGCCGCAGATCAGGATTGCCGCAATCGCAAGATGGACGGGCAACCCCCCCAGCTTCAGTTCTTTTACTTCTTTGTTTTCTGCCATACCTATACCTCCATAGTATAAAATAGATTTTTTGCAGAGATAGGGCGATTCCCTGTCTCGCCTCAAAGCATCTGCCCTCTGCCGCTGATAATACAATCCTGAACTGTTCAGGATTTATATTCACCGGGGCAGGTTTGGCGTCCCCGCCCCGGAAAATATACTGAGATGACCCAGTCCCTAAAAGGGGCCGTCATGTATCAATCTTTGAATTCGTACTCCTTGATCTCTCTCACCACGTCGATGATGGTGCCGTCGCGGGCCTCGATGATGCCCACTACCCTGTCGCCGAACTGTACCGGATCCGGCTCTCCCACCATGGCGTAAGCCATGTCGCGCAGCTCCTCGATGGTCTTGAAGGGCAGCTTCACATCCTTCATGCACTCGATCAGATCCTGTCTTCTGGGATTGATGGCAATACCGTAATCGGTGATGACCACGTCTACAGTCTCGCCGGGAGTAGTCACCGTGGTCACGTTGGAGCAGATGGCCGGGATACGTCCCTGAAGAAGAGGCGCGATGACGATGGTGCACTTGGCTCCCGCCGCCGTATCCGGATGTCCGCCCTGTGCGCCGGTGATCATGCCGTCAGAGCCTACCACTACGTTGCAGTTAAAGTTGGTGTCAACTTCCAGAGAGGCCAGAATTACGAAATCCAGCTTGTTGACGTAAGCGCCCTTGTTGAAGGGGTTGGCGTACTCAGAAGCAGTGATCTCAATGTGGTTGGGGTTGGTCTTGATGGACTCGATGGCGCCCATATCGAAATCCTGGGTGTCAACCAGCGTCCTGATCAGTCCCTTGGCCAGCAGGTTGCACATAGGTGTGGTGATACCGCCCAGGCCCAGGCCCATGTGAATGCCTCTCTCCTCCATGATCTTGCCCAGAGAGATGGTAGACGCGATGGAAGCGCCGCCTACGCCGGTCTGATAGGAGAATCCCTCTTTGAAGTAAGGCGTATTGATCACGAACTGAGTGCAGTAATCCGCCATCATGATCTTGCGGACGTCTGTGGTGGGCTTTGCCGCGCCGGTAGCGATCTTGGCGGGATTGCCGATGGCGTCAACTACGCACACATAGTCTACATGAACCATGGAAATGCTGGCGGGAACATTGGGGAACGGCACCAGGCAGTCTGTGATTGCCACTACCTTGTCGGCGTACTCCGCGTCTACTACCGCGTAAGAAAGAACGCCGCAGTCACTCTTGCCGCCGTTGGCCTTCATGTTGCCGTACTCGTCGCAGGTGGGGGCGCCGATGAAAGCGATGTCAATATGTACTTCGCCGGACTCAATGGCGCGGACACGTCCGCCGTGGGAGCGCATGATAGCCAGGTCGCGCAGCTTGCCTGTGGAGATGGCCTCTCCGATCTTGCCGCGGACGCCGGAAGACTGAATGCCTACAATGGTTCCGTCCTCGATCATGGGAACGATGGGATCATGAGCCTTTCCAAGGGAAGACGCGCAGATGGTGATCCCCTTGATACCCATGTTGTGAATCTCTTCCATAACCATGTTGACGATATAGTCGCCCTCACGGAAATGATGATGGAAGGAAATGGTCATGCCGTCCTTGATTCCGCATTTGACTAAAGCCTCGTGGATATTCTCCACCAGCTTGCTTCTCTTAGGGTCGCATACCGCGTGTACGGTGGGTGCGGCCTTGGTATACTCATAATTGTCATAGGCGTAAGCGCCTTCAAACACTTTTTTGCCGGTTGCCTTTAAGACTTCTTCCGGTATGTCTCTACCAACTGCATTAATCATATTACAGATCCCCCTCATATACGCCTGACGCCTTGGCCAGGTCTATGGTCCTCTTGGCCCCGTCATAGAACGCGATATCAATCATCTTGCCGTCAACGGTAAATACGCCGATACCCAGAGCTTTCTTCTCATCGATCTCCTTCACGACCTTCTCGGCAAAAATAATCTCCTTCTGGGTCGGTGTGAAGACCTTATGCACAATGTCGATCTGTCTCGGATTGACCAGAGATTTGCCGTCGAAGCCCATCATCTTGATCATCTTCACTTCTTCCTCGAACACGTCCATAGCGTCTAAGTTGGTGAAAACCGTATCCCAGCACTGTACGCCCGCTGCCCTGGCGGCGATGATCATGTGCTGTCTGGCGCCCTGAAGCTCAACTCCGGTGCCTGTGATCACAGTCTGCAGATCCTTGGTATAGTCACCGCCGGAAAGAGCGATGCCGATGAGGCGGTCGGAAGATTTACATACTTCAAGAGCATTGAGAACGCCCTTGCAGGATTCCAACGCAGCCATCAGAAGAGTGGAGCCCTCGGGACGGCCGAATTCCTTCTCGGCTGCCAGCACGTGCTCTTCTACAATATGTACGTCCTGTGCGGTCTCGGTCTTGGCGATACGGATGGTATCGGCTCCACCGGCCACGCAGACACGGATATCTTCTTTCCAGTGAGGAGTATCAAGACCATTGATACGGACAACGCGCTCCACGCCTCTGTAGTCAATCTCCTGAAGAGCGTGATACAGGGAGTATCTCGCAGCGTCTTTCTGATTCTCTGCCACAGCGTCTTCCAGATCCAGCATGATGGAGTCCGGCTTGTAGATGTAAGGGTCCTTGATGAGCCCCGGCTTCTGGCAGTTTAAGAACATCATGGAACGTCTAAGTCTCTTCTTATTCGGATGGCTCATTTGATTACACCTCCCCAGGGAAGATTCTCCGTAATATCATTGGAACGATAGACAGCACATTCTACCCGTGCCTTCAAGGTGCAGTCCAGCGCGCCCTTGTCTACCACCTTCACCTTGGCGCTGGTCACATCCAGCCTTCCCAGGGTCTCGAGGATAGTAGCTTTGATCTGCTTCCCGAACTGGTGAATCACACTGCTCTCGATGGAAAGCTCGATCGTACCGTTGCCCGGCTCTACGGTAACCTGAGCGTCGCTTGACTCAAGGGTACCTGCCATTGCGGCTTTCTTAACTTCCATATCTCCGCCTCCTTGTGCTCTTCTCTGGGCATTATGCTGTATTTTATGCCGCAGAGATATTTTAAAACTATCTAATTTCATAACGATAATGTATCATTTTCCATACAATTTTTCAAATACTTATATTCTTATAATCGCTATAAGAAAAATGTTATAACTTTTTTATATCCTCATATGCGGCCGGTTATATCTGGGGAAAAAAGGGCAAAACGCAGAAAGAGACTGCCGCAGAATTTGCAGCCTTCCGCGGCAGTCTCCGTACAGGGGGAATCGTTTGTTCTCTTTCTTACTGTCCCGATACCAGGGGTTCCTCCACAGGGAATGTAAAATAGGTATCCGGGTAGGGTTCATTTTCCAGGGTGAAATGCCACCACTCCGTGTCCAGCGGGCGGAACCCGTTCTCAAGCATAATGTCCCGCAGCACGTTCCGGTTAGCGATCTGTTCCTCCGTCAGTTCCCCGGTATAATCCGGATGGGAAAGCTCGCCGAAATAATCGAAGGTCCCTCCCATATCCACGTCCTTTCCTGTGTCCATATCAAACAAAGTCAGGTCAACGGCAGTCTGGGGACGGTAAGCGTCATAGATTTTCAGCATATATCCCTGCTCTTTGGCGTCCCCGGCAGCACCTTTTAAGGCGTCCGCCGCTTCCCCAGCCGCTTCTCAATCTCAGCCTTCCACTCGTCCTTATCCAGGCTTCCGACGACTGCGTCTCCCACCTGATTTCCCTCACGGTCCACGAAAATGGAGGTGGGAAAAGACGGTATATCGCTGTAGATCCATTCGGCCAGAGAGCTGCCGGCAGGATTTATGTTCCGATAGACATCCCCATGATCTTCCCTGACAATCTCCAGGGCAGTCTCATATACGTCCGGAAGCAGCTCTCCGTTGGCCTCATCCGCAATATCCCCGCAGATGCCCACAACCTGGAAGCCCTGATCCTGATATTCCTCGTGCAGCTCCGCCAGAACCGGCAGTTCCGCCGTGCTCTCTTCCATGAAGGTAGCCCACACATTAACCAGCGTCAGATCATGATCCGCGAAAATCGTCTGGTCCACCGGGCTGCCATCCAGATCCGACGCCTGAAAGCCGGCAAACGCGCCGTCCAGGCGGACCCGGTCGACAGGCTCCAGAAACGCGAAAACAGAGACTGTAACGAGCACCAGCACCACGGACACCAGGCCGGAAAGATTCAGGGCCCGGGAAAACTCTTCCGCTGACTCTGCCTTCTTTGCCGCTTTTCTGCTGCCTGCGCAGATAACGAACAGAACCGCCGCCACCACTATAGTGAGAACCAGCACAAAAAGAGTTTCCACAAAAATGTGCATCGCCGCCGTGGCAATCTCGGATGCCAGTCCTCTCTTTATCAGGTGCGCCCCAAACAGATTCGCCAGATTAAGGGCGAAACATATCAGAAGGATAATAAGCGCCGAAAAGAGCTTGCGGAAATGAACCGCTGCCGCCTCTCCCTGCAGTCCGCTCTGAAACCCGCCGGCTGAAAAGGAAAGCAGAAGCATTGCCGCAAATACCAGCGGCAGCTGAAGCATTCCTCCTACCCAGACTCCAGGTCTGCTGCTTCCGTAGCTCAAAAGGTACGGCAGATTATCGCTGATGGAAACGATAACAGCTCCTACACAGGCGATTGCCGCCAGACCTCCGATGACACTCAGGATCTTGTCTCTCCTGCTGACCTCCGGCTTTTTCTTGTTCTCAACTTCTGATCTCATTATTCATTCTCCTTTTGCTTTTGCGGATATGGCAGACATGAACATTAAGTCCAATCAGCTCCCCGCTGCATTTTAGTGTATCGCCAGGCTATCTAAGGGTATCCGGGTCCACCGTGAAGTAGAGATGATAGTATCCGTCCGCTGTAGTGACGGTTCCGGAACCGGAATAATTGTTGGTGTAGACTGGCACGGCGTCCACAGACTCCGTAAGATAAAAGGTGTGCGCGCCCTTGGGAACAGTCAGATGCAGGCCGTCCTTCTCACAGACCGTCTTTTCTGGAGCCTCGTTGTCGATCACGATTTCAAACTCCGTTCCCGCAAAATCATACTCGCTGCCGTCCGGCGTCTGAACGGGGATCACCACATCGTAGGTTTCAGGCGATTTATCGCCTTCCACCACGATTCTTCCCGCCGGCCTGTCGATGGTCAGAGTATCCGCCCCGTCATTGGTCAGATGAAGAATATAATCCATGACGACAGCGTCGGATATCGTTGGTGGAATAGATGGTCACAACCGCCGGTTCGCGGTCTTTCGGCTCTTCCTGAGCCGCCGCCGTGCTTCCGGCATCGGCCGCCGCGGTATCCGCCGCTGCCGCCTGAGAGGACTCGCCTGCGGTCTCCGAAGCGTCCTTTTTGCCCCGGCAGGCGCTCAGGCTCAACACCATAAAGAAACACAATAAAACTGCCGCTGCCTTATAACCTGTTTTCTTCACAATCAATCTCTCCTTTAAAATAAAAATGATCTCTCATCCGTCAGCCGTCACCCTTGCCGGCATGCCGGCAAACAGGAAACATCATCTTTCCTCCAGCATCTCCGGATTCCGGTTCAGACGGATGCGGACCGTAAAGGTATCCTCTCCGCCGTCGAAGCGGAACAGGGCTTCTCCGCTGTATTTTTCCGCCGTATGGGATATACTGCGCAGGCCATAGCCCCCTCCGGCCCGGTCGCTTAAGAAGGCCTCCGCAGGAAGAAATCCTCCCTCCCCGCGATAACGCTCGGAAAACCGCACCCTCTCACAGGGATTGCGGATCTCGATGACCAGGGAACCGCGGATCATCCCCAGCCGCAAATCGATCCACCGCCCGCCGTCCGCGGGAAATCCCAGGCAGGCATGAATGGCATTTTCCATGGCGTTTCCGATCAGCACCGTCAGATCCGCCGGCGATATGGTGATCTCGCCGCAGTCAGCCTGAACGCGGCAGTCGATGTTCTCATCCCGGGCCCGGCCCACATAGTACTGAAGCAGGGCGTTGACGGTAAAATTGCGGCAATAGACCTGATTCTCCCGCCTGGAGACAGACTCGATCAGTCCGTCGATATAGGCGGAAGCCTCCTCCGGCCGGTTCTGTTCCAGCATCTCATACAGCACATTCAGATGGTGGCGCATATCATGGCGCATCCGGCTGGTATGATCGATCTCTCTGGTGATCTTCTCATACTGGATCCGCTGGATCTCTATGGCCCTTTGCTGCCGCGCCTCTTCCCGCATCTGGATGGTCTGCAGAAAAAGCAGCCGGTAGATCACGCACTCGCTGGCGATCAGAAGAAGCGCCATGGGACAGATCAGCACAGACCGCTCCGCCAGGTTTGAATACCCTACCGACGTATCGCTAATGATCATCACCGCAAGAGCGGCGTTGGTCATGATAATGACCGTGCGAAATTCTCTCGTCATCTCGCCCGCTCCGGTCTCCTGCAAAAACTTCGCCATAGGCTTCATCACCACCAGCCACACAACCGGCAGAAGAACCGCCATAGTAAGGAAATACAGAAGAACGGACGTGACGGAATAGACATAGCCCTCCATGCCGAAGGGAAGAAAGGGAAGAAACAGATTCACCAGCCAGAACTGAGTGGTCGCGTAAAATTCCACAATGACCAGTACCAGAAGTTTTTTGATCAGTTTCTCCCGTATCAGCCACAGATAGGCCGCCACCGATGCCGCGCACGCCAGAAAAAACAGCAGATTTCCCCCCGCATTGTACTCACTTTCCTCCAGAAAATAAAAAAAACAGCCGCTGTAAAGCAGCATCCCGGGAAACAGAAGAGACGTCGCCAGGGAATACGCCGCCGCGCCCAGGAATACGGTTCGGCGTGGAAACCGGAAACGCTCCGCCGGAAACGGCAGAACGCACAAAAAAACGCAGGGGCAGAGCTGGATCAGAAAACCGGCCGCGTTGCGCAGAAAGAAATCCAGGCCCATGGCCCCACCCCCTGTTCCGGCCAGGTCCGCTCCGACAGCCTGGAAAACAGGAAATCACTGTAAGCCGTCCGGGCCGGAGCGCTCTCCCGGCCGCTGACAGACAGTCTGGTCCCGTTCCGCAGAATACAGACATGGAAGCCAAGCTGCTCGATATGCTCCATATTGACCAGGGTTCCCCGGTTAATCTTCAAAAACGTTTCGTTCAGTTTCTTTTCCAGTTCATTTAAGGGTGTCCATACCTTCAGGGTTCTGCCGTCCGTCAGGGATATCTCCACCGCATGGTTGACGCTCTGAAGACAGACGATCTCATCCTGATAGACCGTATGGCTGCTGCGCCCCACCGCGAGGGTAAGAATGCTTCGCTGCCTGATATTCTGATGGGCCAGCCGCCGGAAAGCCTCCCGGATTCCTTCCGTGGTCACCGGCTTCACCAGATAATGGAGGGCGCTGAGGGAATAGGCCTCCACCGCGTGTTCCCTGCTGGTGGTAACAAACACCAGCTCCGTCTCCGGCGAGATCTCACGGAGCGTCGCGGCCACATCCATCCCGTTCTCTTTCGGCAGATAGATATCCAGAAACGCGATACTGAAAGGCGGCGATACCTTGGCCGCCTGCAGCAGGGATGCTCCGTCGGAAAACACCTCCGCGCTCCGGGTCGGATCCCAGCCGCGCAGCGCATCCATAAACTGACCGCACTCCATGGCATCATCCTCACAAACGGCAATCCGCAAGTATTCTCCCTCCTTTCTCCAGGGTCAGCAGTTTATCAAAATGTCTCTTCTAGTATACCATGTCAGCAGGAAAACAAGCGCGAACGTAGTGAGCATTTGTTTTCATCTGACATGGTAACGACAAAATCACAAGCAGCGTATGCTGCGACAGATGTGCAACGCACATCTGGATTTTGGAGTTATTATATCATATTTATAACCTGCTTTGCATGAAATTTTGCGTAATCAAAACCTGGCATTCGCGTAATAAAGGCTGCCGCAAAACCACGGCAGCCTCTTCTTCTGTTACCATACTTTGATCCGGTCCTCCGGATCCAGATACATTCCGTCGCCTTCCTGAATGTCATAGGTCTCCAGGAATTCGTCAAACTGCTGGAGGGTCACATTGCACCGCAGATATTCCGGGGGATGAGAATCATAGATATACATGTATTCCGCCAAGTAAGGCGTCTGCTTGCAGCACCAGAGAGCCGCGTAGGAACGGAACATGGTATCGTAATCAAAATCCTCTTCCTTTTCCGCCAGCCGCAGCAGGCACTGGAAACCGGCGATGTCTGCTGTGGCCTCGCCGTCCAGTTTGGTTCCGACCAAATATTTATCCCCATAGATGGCGATGTGATCGTAATAATCCCTCACTTTTTGGACCCGTTCCTCAAAGGCCGCGCTGTCCTCTTCCGTCCACCAGTCAGTCATATTGCCATCCTTATCATACTGGCTTCCCAAACTGTCAAAGGCGTGGGAAATCTCATGGCCGATGACCGTGCCGATCCGTCCGTAGACCTCTTCCCTGCTCATATCGGTGGTATAAGTCTCCTCACCCAGGATTCCCAGCAGGATATTGATAGAATTATCCTGCGGATTGTAATAGGCGTTGACATCCAGCGGA
>CANQSK010000126.1 GCA_947626475.1 uncultured Lachnospiraceae bacterium | reverse complement strand
CCATTGCCGTCGTTAAACGGATGAATGCAGAGGAAATCCAGAATGAACATCGGGATTAAAATAAGCGGATCGATCCGGCCTTCTCCCATCGCCCTGTCAAATTCGTCGCAGAGGCTTTGCACGGCTTCCGGGGTTTCCCAGGCGGCAACCGGTCTGAACCTAACGGATTTATTGCCCTGCGCATCCTCTTCTTCGATCACATTGTCGACAGATTTATACTTGCCGCCAATATCGTAGCCTTCAAATTTATAAAGATCCCTGTGAAGCTGCAGTATTATATTGGGCCTGACCGGTATATGGTCGTGACTTTCATGAATGGTATTCAGGACATCCCTGTATCCCGCGATTTCCTGCTCATTTCTGGTTCTGGGAGTCGTCTTGTCCCTGACCAGCGCCTTTAGCCGGTCATCCGATGTGTAAATGCCCTCTATTCTATTGGACGCTTCGGTACTCTGTATTCTGGCTATTTCTACAAGCTGCGCCAGCATATCCGCTTTTGCCTCTATGAACAGCGATTGTTCGCCCTTAAATTCATGGATCTGCGTAAGCAGAGCCACGATGTCCGGCGTAAGGAGCTTTTCCCATTTATTGTTGAAATCAAAAGATCTCATTTTAATTACCTCATGAAATGATGTAATTTGCTCATTTTCCAAAAAATGATGTAATTAAATGATAGCATTTCATTTATTCATTGTCAAGTGCAATTGATTCATTTTTTGAGTTATGATATAATTGATTGTCTATTGACATAATAAGAATTCCGGAAACCATATCAAAACTAATCATTTATCCCTGCTAGAAACATGCGCCGCCGGGCGTACCTAAAAAATCCTCCGGATTTTTCCAGAGGATTTCAAATGAAGCATATGCAAAAGAATATCTCCTTAATATTTCCGTGGGTTCTGTAACCAAGCCTTTCAGGCGGCAGGCGGTGGACGCAGGTTTTGCGCCGACCGAAACGAAGCGCAGAACACAGTCCATCCGAAGAGGGCCAGCCGTCAACCATCTCGGTGACACCCATAGGCATTCTATCACAGCTTTTTGCGTGAATTTAATACCGCGCTTCAACATGCCCATAACTTTTCTCGCCTTTTGCCCAATCTCTCTGACAGTATGTTCGCTCGTCAACATCAGATGATTTCCGGCTATTGTGTATTCACGCTCTATGTACTCCTCCGTTATAGGGAACATATCCTGTATCAGAAATGCACTCTCCCTATTATCGTCCAGTTTGACGATATGAAGAATGTCGCAAGGTTTTCCAGCTTTTTCTTTTTTCTCCATAATCCGTCTGTATTTGTCAATTCTGCTGGACAACGGTATCATCCAGTATATCCCAGTACTCGAATCTTCAAAACAGTAATAATGTGGTCTGTTCCCCGCTTTATTTCCTTTCAGATAAGGGTCTGACATATCATCGAAAAACTTGTCTTTGATAATATAAAAGCCTGTCTTCTTCATTTGTCTGTCCTCATTACTGAAAAGTCCTCCGCCTTACGGCGAAGGACTATACTTTCAACCCAACCACTTATATACCGCATATTGGTCAGCGGTAAACTTTCAACCCGACCATTTATATACCACATATCGGTCAGTGGTAAACTTTCCTCGTGCTATTATTCTAGCAAGCACAAGGCGGAAAGTCAATATGGCTTTCCTTTAAAATTTTATGTTTTTACCGCATAATTTATACGTATTGAGAAATCACTCAAACTTAGTGTGTCCCTTAATGCTATTAACTACATTTGTTTAAGTTTTGTGCAAATTCACACCGGATTTTACTTCAATTACAACAATTATTCTGGCTTGCTGATTTTCTGTTGTCAAAATGTTGCCATATTCTAGGACAACCTTTGATACAATCGAAACGGGAAAGGAAAAATCCGGAAACGCACACCCCTTACTTGTAAAGCGGAGTTGTCTCAGCAAACTGGAATTTAAGACGGATACTATAATGCTTGTTCGGACTCCCAGTCTGTACTTCCCCCCCTGGTCTTTGTGTTGTAGAACGTAAATCCCAGAAAGTCGAAGTCTTCCTTCGTCCCCTTGTACATAGTACACCGCGCCTTTGCAGGCTCTTCGTATTAATATCTCATACCACTGGTCCAACACATAGCGCAAAAAATTTTTGTCTGCTATGTCGTACTCCAGAAATTTCATCAGCCATTTCTGGTCTATGCCCCGCTCAGCTTATTCTACCGCTTTCCCGCCACCTGCTCCGGCCGGATAGGCAGCTCATAAAATCTTTTTCCGGTGGCCTGATAGACCGCGTCCGTGATGGACGGCAGCGGCGTATTGACCACGATCTCTCCGATGGATTTGGCGCCGAAGGGGCCGCTGTCCTCGTAACTGTTCTCAAAAGCCAGGTGAATATGCCCGATATCCATTCTGGTCGGAATCTTGTACTGCATAAGGGAATTCTCATAGACCCGACCGTCGTCGCCGTAAGTCACATTCTCCATCAGCGCCATTCCGATACCCTGGGCGATGCCGCCCTCCGCCTGCAGGCGGGCCAGGTTCGGATTGATCGGCGTGCCGCAGTCTACGGCAGCGTAAAAATTCACCACCTCCACATGACCGGTCTGGGGATCGGTCTCGATCTCGGCGACTCCCGCCATGTAAGGCGGCGGGGAATACACGGAACTGTGGGTGCAGGTAGTCTCCATGGCAATATCATTGCCGCACATGGAAGCAATGACGATATCCGAAAGGGAGACAAAATGCCGGGGTTCCGAACCTGCATCAGTTCCGGACTCCTCCTTCTCCAGCATAAATACCCTCTTTCCGTCAAATTCCACCATCTCCTGATCACAATTCAGAAGCCTGGCGCCCAGCCTGCAGATCCGTTCCCGCAGCTCATGGGCGCATTTCTCTACCGCTTTTCCCGTAATAAAGGTGGTACTGGAGGCATAGGATCCGGAATCGTAAGGCGAGATGTCTGTATCCGCGCCGCACACCGTAATGTCATCCACAGAACATTCCAGCACCTGAGCCGCGATCTGAGACAGAATCGTATCGCATCCGGTTCCCATATCGGCGGCACCAATGGTCAGCGTATAATAGCCCTCCTCATTCACCTTCAGATTGGCGCTGCCCACGTCTATGCCGGAAATACAGGAGCCCTGCATGGCCATGCCCATACCCATGCTTCGGATCCGGCCGTTTGGCAGGCGCCGGGTCGGAAATTTCTCCGCCCAGCCGCTCATTTTCTTCACACGGGCCAGGCATTGGTCCAGAGCGCAGCTGGTATTGGGCTCGTTATAATAAGCCGGCATCACGTCCCCTTCTTTGACAATGTTCATCTCACGAAGGGCAAAGGGATCCATATGCAGCTCCGCCGCCAGTTCATTGACCGCCGCTTCCACCGCGAACAGTCCCTGAGTCGCGCCGTAGCCCCGGAACGCTCCTGCTGCCATGATATTGGTATAGACCACATCACTGACGAAGCGAAACGCTTCCGCCTTGCCGTAGAGGGGTATGGACTTATGGCCGGATAATCCTACTGTAGTGGGACCGTGATCGCCGTAAGCGCCGGTATTGGATATGGTGTACATATCAATCCCGCGAATGCGGCCGTCTTTCATGGCCCCCAGGCGCACCCGCATCTCCATCTCGTGGCGGGGCGTGGACGCCGTCAGGCATTCCTGACGGGTATAGATCATCTTGCTGGGCTTTTTCGTCTTCCAGGTTACAAAGGCCGGAAACAGCTCCGCTACCACCGTCTGTTTCGCGCCGAATCCGCCGCCGATCCTTGGTTTGCTCACACGAACCCTGGACTGGGGAATCCCCAGGGCAGCCGCCACAATGCGTCGGGTATGGAAAACGATCTGAGTCGAACAGGTCAGATGGAGCCGGCCGTAAGCGTCAATGGTACAAAATGTCCGAAAGGTTTCCATCATGTTCTGCTGAACCGCCTTCGTATGATACGTCCGATCCAGAACGATATCGCATTCTGACAGGACACGGTCGATATCACCGCTCCCGCTTTCATCGTGGGCACACAGATTTCTCCGATTATCCGCTCCCACCGGGCACAGACTCTCCCAGTTGTCCTCCGGATGCACCAGCACCGGATTATCTATTGCCTTATGATAGTCGAGAACCGGTTCCAATACCTGATAAGTCACCTTGATCAGCGCCAGGGCGCGGTCTACCGCTTTTTCTGTCTCGCCGGCCACGATCGCCACCGGATCACCTATATAACGGACATGACGGTCCAGCAGCAGCCGGTCATGGGGACTGGCTTCCGAATACGTCTGCCCGGCACAGGTAAAACGTTTGGCATTCGCAGGAATATCCTCCCAGGTATAGATCGCCTCCACGCCGGGAACCTTCCTGGCCGCATCCATATTAACCGCCTCGATCATGGCATTGGCATGGGGCGAACGCAGAACCTTCACGATCAGACAGTCAGCCGGCGCCTGATCGTCGGTATAGACCGGCTGGCCTGTGACAAGCTGCATGGCATCCTTTTTGCGAACTGACCGGTTCACCATCCGCAACGGCTGGGCCAGAGCCTTTTCATGACAGCTCTGAGGCGGTATATCGTCCGGATTCCAGTAAGGCTTACTCTCTCCGGCATCCTGCCCGGCCGCTTTTTTCTTCCTCCATTCCAGGAAATTCATCATTCCCCTCAGCTGTCCTTCGTATCCGGTACAGCGGCACAGATTTCCCGCCAGATACTCCTGGATCTCCGTCTCCGACGGTTCCGGGTTATCCCGAAACAGCGCCAGGGCATTCATGATGAATCCGGGATTACAGAAACCGCACTGATCAGCGCCCTGATCGGCGATAAACGCTCCGAACTCCGCCGCCTCTTTCTGGAGGCCCTCCAGCGTGGTAATCCGATGTCCGCCGGCTCTGGCCGCCAGAATCGAACAGGACAGCACCGGCCGGTCGTCCATCCAGACCGTGCACAGGCCGCAGTTGGAGGTCTCGCAGCCGCGCTTCACGCTGTAACAGCCCAGCTCCCGCACCAGGTCCACCAGCAGAAGATCTGCCTCAATGTCTCTCTCTATGTTCCTGCCATTCAATGTGAATTGGATTTTCATAATCTCCGCTCTTTTCTTCAAATTGCAATTCTGTTTAAAAATAACACTCCTGCTGCCGCCGGGATCCGCCGTCAGTCATGGGGTATAAAATGCTTCGCCGCCCGGGTCGCCAGCACCTGCACCAGCTGTTTTCTGTATGCGGCGCTTCCCCGCAGATTGGAGCTGACCGGAATCCGCTCCGCCGCGTAAACACCGATTCTTTCCGCTTTCTCTTCCGTCATCGGACCGGCCAGAAGATCTGTGTTTTCACAGTCCCCGCCCCATACCGGCGCCCCCTCATTCTCTCCGGCCAGCAGCACTGCCTTCTGGGGCCTGGCCCCCACGCAGATCCGAAGTCCCTTTTCCGTCATCGCCGCCGCGCAGGTCAGCACCGGAAAATCCGTCTCCGTATTGCGAACCGACTGATAATAGTATCCGGCGGCTTTTTTCTCCACAAGAACCCGTACCAGAATATCCCGGTCATAAGGCATTGCCGCATAATCCTCCAGGGACACAATACCGCCCTTGTACAGCTCCAGCTTCGCCCCCATGGCCATAAAAATCGTCAAAACATCGGAAAATCCGTATCTTCCGTAAAGACTGCCTCCCACGGTAACCCCATTTCGGAACTGCACTCCCACAATATGCCGAAGCGCTTCCTTCATGGCCCCGTCCGTGTACCGATTCAGACCTTCATGCAGCTCCAGCTGCCGCAGAGTGACCATACTGCCGATGACGAAACAGTCCTCCCGCTCTTCTATAGTATCCAGACCCAGCCCTGACAGATCAATGGCCGTCTGAACCCTGCCCCGGCCCATCTTCACCCACATCATACCGCCGATCACCCGGTTGGACCGCTTCTGATTCAGCTGCCAGGCCTCCTCCAGACTCTCTGCCCTTCTGTATTCTCTGATGTTAATCATCCATCTGCTCCTTTTTGTCCGCGCAACTTTTTTACACACAAATCATCTTAACATATTTTTTTCGTCAAATGAAGAGGAATTTGATAAAACTACTCAAACCTTTCGTACCGGTCAGTCACTGTCTGCTTTCCGCGGCAGACAATCAAAACCTTACTTTTTCTTTTCGTTTACATAAAATTTCTTCGTTTATACACATGTTGATTACATATAAGCATATTAAAAGCCGCCCCGGATGCCCTGGAAGCGGCTTCTTCTGACCCTATCTGATATTAAGCAACCTTGGTATAATCAATTACAGCGATTTCCTGCATTGTCTTTTTGACGGTCTCAATCATCGTTTCAAGCTGTTTCATGACTTCATCCGAAATTTCAGTTTCTCCGCACTGTACGCACTCCATACAAGGCACATTTTTGATAACAATAACACAATTCCCATACTGGACAGAAAAAAGGGTTTTGCCGGGCCGCATATCTCCTTTGCAGTAAAAACACATAATCTCAATTCCTCCTCCTGGTTTTCATATCACTTTCAAATTTTTCCAAATCTGGAAAATAAGCCGTTACTATATGCACATAGTCATCTATTCCGGCGACAACATGAATTATTTTATTGTTGACCGTGTACCCCAAAACCAGGCATGCCGGCCCTATCCAGAAATCCGAGTATTCTTCTATAATCTCGCCGTTCATGATGCAATTTATAACGTCCTCGCGGCCGATTCCCCTTTGCAGAATCCGGGCGGCAGCATGTCCCGACCATTTTATTTTTCCTTGCCTGCATAGGTTTTTAAATGCCTCCAAGTTCAATTTTTATTTCTCCTTCCTCCGACCGCTCCGAAGACCTTCCAGGTTGTTCTTTACCTGGTTTATTTGCTCTTCTACTTTGCTGCTTTGATTTTTAATTAATTTCTGCACTTTCTCCTTGGCCTCTTTGATGTCCTTTCCTCCGTTCTGGTGTCAGCGTCTTGCCGCAGCTAATAATATAATTATATCACTTTTATTTGTAATTTTAAATCATTTCACGATTTAATTTTATTTCTTTCCTCTGCGTCTTCTGGAGTCTCCACATACTCTAAAATATCCTTAGGCTGCAGCTCTAGAATCGCACACACTGTGTTAATTGTTTTTAGTGTTATCCCGGTGGCGTTTTCTTCCGCTAATTTTTTAAGCGTGTCTTGGCCTATAACCTTTGTTTTTTTGGCCTTATACATATTCACACCGGCTCTGGTGAGCGCATCTGAAATATCAATCTTATATTTAAGCATTTCCTGGCCTCCCCTCCATCTCCTACTATATATTATGCGCCGGAAAAAGTCAACAAAAATATTACTAAAAAAAGTTACAAAAGGTATTGACAGTCACTAGCAAAAGTAATACTGTAAAAACAGTTAAAAAACATGTTACGGCATACAATCACCTGGCGAGACTTACTAGCAGTAGTTCTAGAATCTATCCGTGGCGGTATTCAGAACAGCAAAATACAGTTATTAAACACTAGCTCGTTCACTTTCTCACCTCCTATTTCAGAAAATACTCAGTGAAATTTCTATTCCGGCGTTCCGCAGTCTGTTTATATCGGCCTGATGAACGCGCCATCAAAAGGCCGGTTTTTTCATGCTCATATCCGAACCAGTTACCCATACCGCAGAATTGACTAGTCAAATAACAATCAATGTAATCACCGGGTCGTCAACTTTAACTGTCAACTCGGCAGACGGCCCGATTACATGGGCTTCAACGCCGTCACGCTTTTTCCGTTCGGAGCAAGATTCAGTTTCGCGAAATCTATTTTTTCCTCTCGGCTTACATGAGCTTGCGATATGCCGTTGTTATCGAGATAGCCTCTAATGATAATCCAGTCTTTTCTCTTTCGGCTTCAATATTGGGGTACCTCATCTCCATGCCTTTCTCACCCCCATCTTTCGTCAAAAACATTCTGACGGCCAAAAGGTATCTTTCAGAGTTTTCGGATGACTTTTTTGATTTCTTTTTATATTTATTTTGGGAATTTCAGACTTCCGCTTGCCTTTTTCTCACTCCTATACTATGATAACCACAATCACTCTGCGGGAAAAGACCTGACAGCCCGCTTTTGTCTTATCTGGTATCACATTCCGGACACGTCTCCGGCAGATTCCATGTACATTTTTTGATCACAAAAGGAGGAATTCTATCTATGAACAATCTGACCCCTGATGCCTATACCGGTCCGGATCTGTCCCACCTTGACGGAGACCTGCCCGTCCACATGACCAACGATTATCTTTTCCGGGCTGTTATGCAGGAGAACAACCATGTCCTCAAGGCTCTGGTCTGCTCCCTCCTGCACCTTGACAAAGCAGAAGTCAGCGACGTCTTAATCCAGAATCCCATCGAATTGGGACGGCACGTAGACGAGAAAGACTTCTTTCTGGATATCAAGCTTCTTCTGGACAGCCGCATGGTTGTCAATCTGGAACTTCAGGTGATCAATGAACGGAACTGGGTAGAGCGTTCTCAATGCTACCTCTGCCGTTCTTTCGACAGTTTGAACAAGGGTGAAAGCTACAAAGACGTACTTCCCGCCGTCCAGATTGGGATTCTGAACTATACCCTGTTCCCGGATGCACCTGAATTCTATGCGACCTATCGCCTGATGAATATAAAAAGCCATAAAATATATGATGACAAACTACGCCTCTCTGTGTTAGACTTAAAACATATAGAACTGGCAACGGAAGAGGATAAGGTATATCAGGTTGATTGCTGGGCCCGCCTCTTTAAAGCGACTACATGGAAGGAGATGAAGGATTTGGCAGAACGTGACCCCATATTTTCCGAAGCTGTCCGGACGGCCGTTGTCCTGAGCGAAGATGAAAAGATCCGCCTGCAGTGTGAGGCCCGTGAAGACTATTACCTGGATATACCGGTGCGGTAAAACCGCTTGTCCGGAGGGCTGGAAACCGCGAATCCGGGCATGAGGAAACCGGTATAT
>CANQSK010000125.1 GCA_947626475.1 uncultured Lachnospiraceae bacterium | reverse complement strand
GCGCGGTACGAGACTATGCGAGGGATTGATTGACGGAGAGGACAAGAACAAGTTCTATATATTCGATTTTTGCGGTAATTTTGAATTTTTCCGTATGAACAAGGGGCGGCCAACCGCAAATATGGTCGCGCTGCAGGGTGCGGTCTTTAATCTTCAATTCGAGATGGCCTATAAACTTCAGGATCTTGCCTGTCAGGAGGACAGGCTGATCGCATATCGGAATTTATTGGTTGAAATGATGGCCGGGAAGGTGCGGGAACTTCCAAGGGATAACTTTGCGGTCAGACAACATTTGAAATATGTGGATCTGTATTCGGCAGAGTCGAACTATCAGGCGCTGACCTATGAAGATACTTTAGTTGTCCGCGAGGAATTGGCTCCGCTTATCCTGCCGGATGGCGATGACGCAAGCGCCGTGCGGTTTGACGCGCTTATGTATGGGATAGAACTTGCCTGTCTTGCGGGAAAGAAATATGGCCGGGCACGCAGCGATTTATTCAGGCGAGTGAGCGGAATTGCCGGTGTGGCCAATATCCCGGAGATAAAGGTGCAGGCGGAACTGATCGATAAGATTCTTCATACGGACTATATTAATCATTGCGGTATCAATGAATTTGAAGAAATCAGAGAAAAACTGCGCGGACTTATGAAATATATTCCGCGCGATAAGCTTCGTTATGACACGAATTTTGAGGATGATATTCTTGCCGTTACCTGGAATGAATCGGAGCTTGAGAATGACGATTTAAAAAATTATAAAGCAAAGGCGGAATATTATATTCGCGAACATCAGGACAACGAAGTGATTAAAAAGTTAAAGACCAATATACCGCTTTCCCATGAGGATATTGAAGAACTGGAAAAGATTCTCTGGTCCAGGCTTGGCACGAAAGAGGAATATGAACAGGAATACGGAGCAAAACCCCTTGGCGAGTTTGTGCGCGAAATTGTCGGGCTTGATATGAATGCCGCGAAAGCCGCTTTCTCGGAGTATCTGGAAGGAAACGGCCTTGACAGTCGGCAGATTTATTTTGTGAATCAGATTGTCGAGTATATTGTTCATAACGGTATGATGAGGGATCTTTCCGTATTGCAGGAATCTCCGTTCACGGATCAGGGAAGCGTGGTCGAGATATTTACGGACCTGAACGTATGGATGGGAATCCGGAGGGTTATTGAAAGCATTAATGATAATGCGATAGCGGCGTAAGGAAAAAGAGATATCTCGCCGGCAAAGGAGAACCTCTATGAAAAACCTGTTTGAAATCGGAAATCAGTATGTGAAAGAGAGTGACTGGAAGGATCTGGCGCTGATAAAATTCTGCTTATGGCGGAACTGCTTAGGATCATATTGCGCGGAACACTTTGACAAATTCTGACAGAATGTTATAATGGGTATGTTATTTATATAACGATCACGTCAGAGGAGAAGGGTATATGAAGGATACGAGGGGTTCTTTTGATAATCAAAAGGAGACGGATCCCAGCTATATTTCGCGGCTGCTCCGCCTTCCCAGGGGGATTGAAAGGCTGGAGGTGTACGGCGAGAAGAAATTTTTCCCGAAGAACCAGATTCTGGTCAGTCAGGGGGAGAAGACCAAATACGCCTACATTGTAAAGAAGGGGCGGGTCCTGGGCCACGAGTATACGCCGATGGGGGATGAGCTGGTCTACAATTTTAATGAGGGCAACTCGATCCTGCTGGAGATGAATGTGCTGTTTGGGTGGGAATGCCCCGTGGAATTTAAGACGACTGCGGATTCGGAGCTGGTCTGCGTTACCCGGGAGTCTCTGCTGAACGCGATCATGATGGATCCTGACATTGCGCTGGATATTATACAGTCTATATCCTTAAAATTCATGTCCTCCATGGATCAGATCCGTCAGATGAATTATCACAGCGCTGAATGGCGGATCTGCAACCTGTTCCTGATCTTCGCGGAGCAGTTTGGAACCCTGTATGACGGGAAGACGCTGCTGCGGGAGAAGATCAGCCAGCAGATGATCGCCAGTCTTCTCGGGATCAACCGGGTGACGGCGGTGCGGGCGATCAAGGGTCTGAAGGATATGGGCCTGATCGAGCAGATCAACGGATATTACTGTATCCGGGATATTGAGAAGCTGAAGCGGCACCGGGAGCGGCTGATCCGCTGACGCATCAAAAGGTCAAACGAGGGCAGCTGGAAGTATTCAGATATGGTTATATTGCGAAAACACATGTAGTCTAGGCTACATGTGTTTCTTTTGTGTCTGCCATTTCTTTTCGGCCTCCTTTATAATAGGTCTATCATTCATGGTGGACATGAGGTAGTCCATTTGAAGGGTCACTATTTTAAGAAGGAGGGTTTACATATGGTATTACCTCAATTTGAGTACATAGCGGCTTCCTCCCTGGAAGAGGCATGTAAGCTGTTGTTGGAGCACGACGGCAAGGCAAAGGTTATGGCAGGAGCTACTGATTTGATTCCGCCAATGAGAGACAAGGTGTTTACGGCTGAGTATGTGATCGATCTCAAGAAGATTCCGGGTCTGGATGAGCTTTCCTACGACGAGAAGGAAGGGCTGAAGATCGGGGCGCTCACCACGCTTCGCACCCTGGAGCATTCTCCCCTCGTGAAGGAGAAAAATCCGGCGGTTGCCTATGCGGCAAAGGTGATCGCGTCTACGCAGATCCGCGCGAAGGGAACTCTGGTAGGCAATATCTGCAACGCGTCCCCGTCCAATGACTCCGCTCCCAACCTGCTGGCGCAGGGGGCGAAGGTGAACGTGCAGGGTGTGGACGGAACCCGGGTGATCCCCATTGAGGAATTCTTCCTGGGTGTTCGCCGTACCGCTCTGAAGCCCGGCGAGATCGTTACGTCGGTTGTGATCCCGCCCCTGGCGGAGGACGAGAAGGCGGCTTACATGAAATTCGCCGTGCGGAAGGCCATGGACCTGGCGATCATTGGCGTGGCCGCCAAGATCAAGATGAAAGACGGTGTCTGCACCGATGCCCGCGTGGCGCTGGGCGCGGTAGCTGTGACCCCGATTCTCGCGCCGGCAGCGGCGGCAGAGCTGATCGGAAAGAAACTGACGGATGAAGTGATTGACAAGGCAGCCGAGGCCGCGATGAATTCCTGTTCCCCGATTTCGGATATCCGCGCTTCCAAGGAATACCGGAAGGAAATGGTTCGGGTGTTTACGAAGCGTGCTGTCAAGCAGTGTCTGGAACAGTATTAAGGAGGCGATGAGATGCATAAAAGTATGATCAATCTGACCATCAATGGTGATGAGGTCGATGCGGTAGTAAAGGATAATCTTACTCTTCTTGATTTTCTCCGTGATCAGCTGGGGCTGACCGGAACAAAGAAAGGGTGCGAGGAAGGAGAGTGCGGCGCCTGCACCGTCCTGCTGGATGGGCTTCCCGTCAATTCCTGCTGTACACTGGCTGTTGAGTGTAACGGAAGAGAAGTTACCACCATCGAGGGACTGGCAAGAAACGGACAGCTGACTCCTCTCCAGAGACAGTTTATTGACAAATGGGCCCTGCAGTGCGGTTACTGCACACCCGGCATGATCATGTCGGCCACAGCCCTGCTGAATACAAACCATCATCCGACGGAGCTGGAGATCCGGGAGGCCATTGAAGGAAATCTCTGCCGCTGCACAGGATATGCCAAGATCGTGGAGGCAATCCAGGCCGCGGCCGCGGAAATGAATTGGGAGGAGGCGTAATCCATGCATAAAGATTGTGCGAAAACTTATTTTAAGAAGCCGGAATTTTACCGCCTGACGGGCGAGAACAACTATGTGCGTATTGACGCGGAGGATAAGGTAACCGGACATGGCCAGTATGTAGGCGACATTATGTTCCCGGATATGCTGACCGGCCGCATGGTGCGGGCGCCCTTTGCCCCGGCCCGGATCCTTTCCATCGATACCAGCGAGGCGGAGAAGCTGCCCGGCGTAAAATGTATTCTGACCCCGAAGGATTTCGAGTGGAAGCATAAAGTGGGAAACGGCGAGTTCGCCGCTGAGTTCGCTGATAAGGAAGTGCTCTGCACGGAGATCGTCCGTCAGGTGGGCGACGACATCTGCGCGGTAGCCGCCATCGACGAGGAGACAGCCCAGCGGGCCGTTGACCTGATCAAGGTAGAATATGAGAAGCTGCCCGGCGTCTATGATCCCTTCGAGGCCATGGAAGAGGGCGCTCCGGAAGTAAACTGGGAGGGCAAAGGCCTCCACAATATTGGCATGCAGTCTCATATGTGCGCCGGTACGGACATTGACGAGGAGTTTAACAATGCTTCTTATATCCAGCACCGGGATTATTCCACCCACCGGATGGTACACGCGGCCATGGAGCCTCACGGGGCAGTGGCCACTTACCGGAACGGCACCTACAATATCTGGATGTCCACCCAGATGGCATACGTGGATCAGTTCTGGTATGCCAAATGTCTCGGTGTTCCGGAAAATCATGTGCGGGTGATCAAGCCTTTGGTAGGCGGCGGCTTCGGCGGCAAGCTGGATTCCTATTCCTTCGGCCTCTGCGCTGCCAAGATGGCGGAGCTGACCCAGCGTCCCGTCCGGATGATCCTCACCCGTGAAGAAGTGTTCCAGACTACCAGGAACCGTCATCCGATCTACATGCATATTGATACAGCCTTTGCCGAGAATGGCAAGATGCTGGCAAAGAAATGCTATCACGTACTGGACGGCGGCCCCTACGGCGGTTCCGGCGTGGCGGCCTGTGCCCAGGCTACCCTGTGGGCCAACTTCCCCTACAAGCTGAACAGCGTGGACTTCCTGGCCCGCCGTGTATACACCAACAACCCGGCTGCCGGAGCCATGAGAGGCTATACCGCCTGCCAGGTACATTTTGCCCATGACCTGAACATGCAGTACGCGGCTGACCAGATGGGCATCGACCCGGTTGAGTTCCGGAAGATTTCCGCGGCAGATCCCGGCTACGTGGCGCCTGCGGGACTTCACATTACCTCCTGCGCTTACAAGGAGACTCTGGATACAGCGGCCAAGGAGATCGGCTGGTACGAGAGAAAAGACAAGATGAAAGACGGCGAGGGCATCGGCTTCGCGGGAACCGGCTTCGTATCCGGTACAGGCTTCGCCGTGCTGGAAGCGCCCAACCAGTCCTCCGCCTGTGTGCAGGTTCGTCTGAACAAGAGAGGCATGTGTACTCTTTACATTGGTTCTCACGACATCGGCCAGGGTTCCGACACGGTTATGACGGCCATCGTGGCCGAGGAGCTGGGCCTTCCCATGGATATGGTCAAGACCTTTATGTCCGATACCTTCCTGACCCCCTGGGATTCCGGTTCTTACGGCAGCCGTGTCACCTTCCTGGCCGGCAACGCGGCCCGTCGCGCGGCAGTAGACGCCAAGAGACAGCTGTTTGAGACCATCGCTCCCATCTGGGGTGTCATGCCGGAAACTCTGGAGTGCCTGGAAGGCAAGGTTATCAGCAAGGAGAAAGCCGAGCTGCAGATGCCCATCGGCGACGCCATGTTCAAGTACATGACCATTCACGGCGGCGACGAGCTGGTAGGCGTAGGCTCCTACTATCACAGAACCGATAACTCCCAGTACAACGGGGAGAACACCACCAACTACGCTCCGGCCTATTCCTTCTCTACCGGCGCGGCTCACCTGACGGTGGACAAAGAGACAGGCGTCCTTGATATTGATGAGTTCGTATTCGCCCATGACTGCGGCCGTGCCCTGAACCGGCGCGCCGTGGAAGGCCAGCTGGAAGGCTCCATCGGTATGGGCCTTGGCTACGCGGTGTACGAGCATAATATTACAAAGGAAGGCAAGATCCTGAATCCCAACTTCCGTGACTACCGGTTCCCGACTGCTCTGGATATGCCCAAGATGAGAACCTTCTATGATTTCACACCGGATGAGGAAGGACCTCTGGGCGCGAAGGAAGCCGGCGAGGGTTCCGCGGCGCCTGTGGCACCGGCCATTGCCAACGCGGTCAATATGGCGACGGGCGTGTACTTCACCTCCCTTCCCCTGGATCCGGAGCATATCTGGAGAGCCATGAACGGAATGGAAGACGACCGTCATTCCAAATAATGCCTATGGGACATCAGCTGAAAAAATTTGATTTCGGCGACGGTCGTGTGGAGCAGGAAAGCGCCTGCATGAGCTACGTGTGCAGATACTGCGGGGTAAAGGCCTCGGCCTGCAATTATGTGCTGGGCCTCTGCCTCCAGGTGTACGCGCCTCACCTGCCGGGCTGCGGGGCCTACGTGGAGTCGGAGAAGATGGCGGGCTACGTGACCGAGTGCAGCACCTGCGCCTATAACAGTCCTGAGGGCTGCGCCGCGCCGGAGGAAAAACAATAACGGGACGGAAAAAGAATTACAGAAAAGTGCCCGGCGGTTCGATGAGAGCCGCCGGGTATTATTATTTTTTATAAGGAATCCGGGTCCAGGGCCGCCACCCGGGCGGCAATCTCCTTGTTGCGCTCGTAGAACATCAGGTCTTTGCTGTGGGCATGGTAGAGTTCATTCCCGTAGTGGCTGAGGAAGGCGGCGGTGATCTCGTTGACCGTCAGCTCTGTGACGAAGAGCAGCATCTCCTGGCCCTGAGGGTAGACCTCCTCGATAAAGCGGAAGGCGCAGGTAAGCTGCCGGTTCACGGCATCGGCTTCTGCCTGCATATCTGCCACAGCCTTCTCATAGGCAGCCTTGTAGGCGGGGAAATCTTCCTCCGCGGCAGCCCGTTCCCGCAGGAAGCGGATTGCCAGCAGATAGGTGCGGCGGGCCCCCCGGGAGAGGGTGTTGCTTTTTTGGCGGATGTCCATGAGGTCTGACAGGCGGGAGATCTCCTGCCCGGTGATTTCCCCGATAGGGCCGGAAATCTGCCGGATCCGTTTCAGGGATTCCAGGAGCAGGACCAGGGCGTTCTCCTGCCCGGCGAGATGGCCGCACTGGCCGGAGAGACGGCTGATCAGAAGGCCAAGCAGGGCTATGCGCTCGTCGAAGCGGGCCTTTTTGGCCCGGCCCTTGATCTCTTCGGAGGCCTCTCCGGCCAGGACCAGGTCGATCTGATAGTCCGACTGATATTTCTGGAACAGGTCGTAGTAGGCCGCGAAATCCGAGGCGATCTTGGAATCCTGCAGGTACTGGGACACCAGCTTCCCATTGACGGGAAGGTTCTTCTTCTCGCACAGCCGGATCATCTGGGAGAGGTCGTCCCAGCCTCTGGGAGTGACGAAGGATTTGCCGCCGGCGGTGGTCTCCATATGATAGAAGTTGTTCTTCTTGATCTCCAGATAGGACAGGATGGCCGGATGGACGGAGCGGGCGTAGGCGTACTCTTTCCAGGCGTCAAAATCCGGCTCCACCACGATCTTTTTCAGCCGGTCCATGGTGACGATGTCGAACTCCCGGACGGACCGGTTGTACTCCGGCGGGTTGCCGGCGGTCACCACGATCCAGCCGTCGGGGATCCGGTGGCGGCCGAAGGTCTTGAACTGAAGAAACTGGAGAATGGACGGGGTCAGCGTCTCGGAGACGCAGTTGATCTCGTCCAGGAACAGGATCCCTTCCCGGATTCCGGTTGCCTCCATGGCATCGTAGACGCTGGCGATGATCTCCGACATGGTGTACTCCGACACCTTGACCGGCTGGCCGTCATACTGCCGGTCGGCAATGTAGGGAAGGCCCAGGGCCGACTGGCGGGTGTGATGGGTCATGGAGTAGGAGACCAGCAGAACCCCCAGCTCCTCGGCAATCTGTTCCATGATGGCGGTCTTGCCGATACCCGGCGCCCCGATCAGAAAGATGGGCCGCTGCCGGGCGGTGGGGATCTCGTAGCTGCCCAGCTCATCCTTGGCGAAATAGGCGGTCATGGCATATTGGATCTGTTCTTTGGCTTCCTTGATATTCATAGCAAATCCTCTTTTTCCAGTATTAATTTGACGGCCCAGGGCGGGACGTCCTTATCTTCGTATTCATTCTCAATAAAAACAAAGGCGGTCTCGTAGTCCGGCTGCTTCTCCGGGTAGACGCCCTCCCCGTCGGTGAAGTAGATAACCCCGGTCAGGCAGGAGAATTCCCGCCGCTCCACAAGGGAATCGATGTAGGCGAAGGCCGGCCGGTAGTCGGTGCCGCCGAATCCTTTCAGCTTCATGCCGGCCAGGAAGGCTTCCAGCTCCTCCGGGGCGGTGATCTTCGTGTCCTCCTGTACGGCGGCGTCGCACTGGATGAGATGGAGGTTGATCCGACGAAAGAAACTCTCCGTGCTTTTTAAAATATTGTAGGTTTTCCGGACAAAGGTCTGGACCAGATCCCCGTCCACGGAGGCGGAGGTGTCGATGACGATGGCCAGATCCTGGATCCGCCGCTGCTCGGAGTATTCCAGCGGTTCCACCAGCGGCATGTCCCCGTAGAGGGAAAGACCGTAGGTGTAATAGATATAGTCAAATTCCTCCTCGGAGGATTTCAGAACCTCCCCCAGAATGCTGAAGGTCCGCAGGAATTCCCCGTAGTCGTAGCGTTCCCGGTTGACTTCCTTGAGATTTCGCAGCAGGGAGCCGGCCTTTTCCCCGGTATCCCGGGAGAGGGTTTCCAGATCGGTCTGCACCTTGGAGGAGATATCCCGCCACAGAGCCTCTCCGTCCTCGTCTCCGGGGGAGGCGTCGTTGGGCTCTTCGGCGTCCTTTGTGCCGGGGGCGGAATTGCCTCCCTGGTCCGCCGCTTTTTTCTGTCCGCTTTCATCGCCTCCCGCGTCCGGTTCTCCGGCCGCCTGTTCGTCCTCCCCGTCCTCCATTTCCGCCTCGGCCGCCTGGGGTTCCTCGTCCGGCTGGGAGGCGGCGGAATGGCGGTACCACAGCTCATGATCGTCGGAATAGAACAGGTCCCGAATGGTCAGGAGCCGTTCCGGCGCACAGTCGATCTCCTTAAAGAAATGATACAGCTGCTCCGCCGTGAGAACAGGGACGTCCTTTTTCAGGGCGTCGATCATTTCCTGCTGCCGTTCTCGCCGGACGGTCTCCA
>CANQSK010000124.1 GCA_947626475.1 uncultured Lachnospiraceae bacterium | reverse complement strand
CCTCGAAGAGGTCATCAAGGAGCATCCGGTCATGCTGAACCGTGCTCCTACACTGCACAGGCTGGGCATCCAGGCTTTCGAGCCCATTCTGGTTGAAGGCAAGGCGATCAAGCTGCATCCTCTGGTATGTACCGCTTTCAACGCCGACTTCGACGGAGACCAGATGGCGGTTCATCTGCCCCTGTCCGTGGAGGCTCAGGCAGAGTGCCGGTTCCTGCTTCTGTCGCCCAACAACCTGCTGAAGCCGTCCGACGGCGGCCCCGTGGCGGTTCCCTCTCAGGATATGGTTCTGGGTATCTACTACCTGACCCAGGAGAGGCCGGGCGCCAAGGGCGAAGGCATGGTTTTCAAGAATAAGAATGAAGCGATCCTCGCTTATGAGAACGGTTACGTGACCCTTCACTCCAAAGTGAAGGTGAGGGTGACCGGAATGGTGAACGGCGAACAGAAGAGCTCCATCATCGAGTCCACTGTGGGACGGTTCATTTTCAATGAGATCATTCCGCAGGATCTGGGCTTTGTGGACAGAAGCGTTCCGGGCAACGAGCTGAAGCTGGAGGTTGATTTCCTGGTAGGAAAGAAACAGTGCAAGCAGATTCTGGAGAGAGTTATCAATGTTCACGGCGCGGGACAGACGGCGGAGACCCTGGACGATATCAAGGCAATCGGCTACAAGTATTCCACCAAGGCGGCCATGACCGTGTCCATTTCCGATATGACGGTTCCGGAGAGCAAGCCCAGGCTGCTGGCGGAGGCTCAGGCCAAGGTGGATGAGATTGCCAAGAAGTTCAGCCGCGGCCAGTCTACGGAGGAGACCAGATACCAGGATGTTATCTCTGTCTGGAAGGCTACCGACGAACAGCTGGCCCATGACCTGATGGCAGGTCTGGACCCCTACAACAACATTTTCATGATGGCGGACTCCGGAGCCCGTGGCTCCGATAAGCAGATCAAACAGCTGGCCGGCATGCGCGGACTGATGGCCGATACCACCGGACGTACCATCGAGCTGCCGATCAAGTCCAATTTCCGTGAGGGACTGGATGTTCTGGAGTATTTCATCTCCGCTCACGGCGCCCGCAAGGGCCTGTCCGATACGGCCCTGCGTACTGCTGACTCCGGTTACCTGACCAGGCGTCTGGTTGATGTATCTCAGGACCTGATCATCCGCGAGATGGACTGCTGCGAAGGCAAAGAGATTCCTTACATGGAGATCAAGGCGTTTACCAACGGTGAGGAATCCATCGAGACCCTTCAGGAGAGACTGACGGGAAGATATATTGCCGAGACGATCACGGATCCGGATACCGGTGAGGTGGTTGTGAAGGCGAATCATATGTGCACGCCTGCGAGAGCGGCTGCAGTGGTGAAGGTGCTTCAGAAGCTGGGACGGGACAGCGTAAAGATCCGTACCGTACTGACCTGCAAATCCCACATCGGCATCTGCTCCAAGTGCTACGGCGCCAACATGGCTACCGGCCAGATGGTGCAGGTAGGAGAGGCGGTAGGCATCATCGCCGCCCAGTCCATCGGCGAGCCCGGAACTCAGCTTACCATGCGTACCTTCCATACCGGCGGCGTGGCCGGCGGCGATATCACACAGGGTCTTCCCCGTGTCGAGGAGCTGTTTGAGGCCAGAAAGCCCAAGGGACTTGCCATCATCAGCGAGATCCCCGGAATCGTAGCCATCAAGGATACGAAGAAGAAGAAGGAAGTTACGGTTACGGATATCGATACCGGCAACTCCAAGACCGATCTGATTCCTTACGGTTCCAGCCTTCACGTAAGCGAGGGGCAGCTGATTGAGGCCGGTGACGAGCTGACCGAAGGAAGCGTCAACCCCCATGATATCCTGAAGGTTAAAGGCGTTCGCGCCGTGCAGGATTATATGATCCGCGAGGTTCAGAAGGTTTACCGTCTCCAGGGCGTTGAGATCAACGACAAGCACATTGAGGTGATCGTCCGCCAGATGCTGAAGAAGATCCGCGTGGAGGAAAGCGGCGACAGCGATCTGCTGCCCGGTGTCTCCATGGATGTTCTGGAGTTTGAGGATATGAATGAGAAGCTGGCTGCGGAGGGCAAAGAGCCGGCCACCGGAAAGCAGGTTATGCTGGGAATCACCAAGGCGGCTCTGGCCACGGATTCCTTCCTGTCCGCGGCTTCCTTCCAGGAGACCACCAAGGTTCTGACTGAGGCGGCCATCAACGGCAAGATCGACCACTTGATCGGTCTGAAGGAGAACGTGCTGATCGGCAAGCCGATTCCGGCAGGTACCGGCATGAAGCGGTACCGTTCTGTAACGCTGAGTACGGATATCGCGGCAGATGACGAGATTCATCTGGACGAGGAAGACGAGGCGGAGCCGGAGGAGGAGAAACCGGCAGATGCCGTGGAGATGGAAGAGGCTGAGGAAGTCCTGGACATCGACGAGACAGAGGAAGAGTAAAAATATTTTTGGAAAGGCCGGCGCCGGCAGCGCCGGTCTTTTTGTAATCTGCGGTTTTGAAATTCATTCTCAAAATCCTTGACGGGCGGATTCCGGCGGCGTATAATAGATATGCGCGGGCGGAGAGCCTGCACGGAGAAAGGAGAACGAGATTTATGATAGACTGGATCATCGCGGCGCCGATTTTCGGCGTGGCGGCGGTTATTGCTATCAGGAAAATAAAGGATCTGAAGGCGGGGAAGACCAGCTGCAGCGGGTGTGACGGCTGCGGCGGAAGCTGCGGTTCGGGCTGCAGCGGATGTCCGTCCGCGAAAGCCTGCCGCAAGTAGAAGAAATGGCGGAAATAGCGGAAAAACGCAGATTTTTCCGTTGACTTTATTTTGACGGCCGTGTAAAATAATATTACTAATATTATTTTTGCGGAGAATGCCTGAGGAGGAAGAGTATGAATCAGGATTTTATGAAACAGCATTTCGTGGGTCTTGCCGCCATGGCCGTTGCGGCTGTTGCCGTTATCGCAGCAGCGAATCCTTTGGAGAGAGCGCTGGCGTCTGTGATTCCCGCGCCGGCGGGGCTGATCGTATATAAGCATGTGGAGGCCCCGGCCACGTCAAGGGAGAACGGTGTGATTACGGCGGATGAGTGGGAGAGCGTTTATCCCGAGATTGTAGCCTCCTACCGCGCCAATGACGATAATAATTACCGGATCGCGTATACGGAACAGGATCCGTATATCGTGTCTCTTTATGAGGGGTTCGGATTTGCCAAGGACTATACCAGCGCGGTGGCCCACACCTACACACTGGAGGACGTGGCGGAGACGGAGCGTCCCCATCCTCTGGCCAACTGCCTGACCTGCAAGACGCCGGATTATACCAAGCTGGTGAACGATATGGGAACGGATGCCTACATGCTTGACTTTGCCGAAACCCACGCTCAGATGGTGGAGAATGTCAGCTGCTACAACTGCCATGAGAACCAGGCGGGCAACGGCGGGCAGCTGGTTGTGACCCACTCTTACGTGACCAACGCTCTGGGAGCGGAGATGGAGAAGATCGACCCGGCTACTCTGTCCTGCGGACAGTGCCATATCGAGTATTATTTTGCCCCGGATACCAAAGAGACCATGATGCCCTATGACAGCATAGAGGCCATGGATCCGGAGGCCATTCTGGCTTATTACAATGAGATGGGCTTTTCGGACTGGACTCAGGAAAGCACCGGAACCGGCATGCTGAAGGCGCAGCATCCGGAATTTGAGACCTATCTGGGAGCCGGAAGCGCCCATGTGGGATTCGGCATGAACTGCGCGGACTGCCACATGGCTGTGGTGACAGAAGGCGGAACTACTTATACAAGCCATAAGTGGGAGAGCCCGCTGGCCAACCAGGCGATTCTGGATACCTGCGCGGGATGCCACGGAGATGAGGATATAGCTGTCAAGGTTAAGACGATTCAGGATGAGATCACAGCCCGGGAGGCAGAGGTCGGCGGAAAGCTTGCGGAGCTGAAGGATGCCCTGGCGGCGGCAGTGGCCGCGGGAACCATGTCTGAGGATGATCTGAACGCGGTTCGTTCTCTGTACCGGGACGCTCAGTGGTATTGGGATTTCTGCTATGTAGAGAACAGTGAGGGAGCTCACAACTCCACATTGGCGAGGAGATGCCTGGATAAGTCTGAGGAACTGGCTGCCGAGGCCATGGGACTTCTGGGAGTTTAGAAAATCAAAAAAGATGAACGAAGGGGGCCGGGGAATCCCGGCCCTCATTTTGTAAGGAGGTATAAGGTATGGAGCGGCTGAAGAAAATCGGCCGGTTTTTATGCTCGATGAAGTGCGCCGTGATACTGCTCCTGATTCTGGCGGCGGCGTGTACGGCGGGAAGCCTGATTCCTCAGGGAGAAAGCCTGACCTACTATATGGCCGCTTATTCGGAGACGGCTGCTGGGGCGGTTCTTCTCTTTGGGCTTGACGATGTGTTTCACTGCTGGTGGTTCGTGGGACTGACTTTGTTTTTGTGCGTGAATCTCCTGTTCTGCAATATCATCCGGTTTCCGGCCCTGTTTCGGAGGATGAGGGAGGGATTTACCATTACCCGGCGGCTGGCCGAGTGGAACAAAACGCCGGCGGCCGTAGTGGAAGAGGAGCCGGAGGAGATTTTCCATAAACTGGGCTTCCGCACTGTGCGGAGAGGCAAGGCGGCGAGGACAGCCGGGATGAATTCAGGAGCTGCGACGGATTCAGCATCTGCCGGGACGCAGCCGGTCACGGATATATTCGAGACCCGCTACGCCGTCAGAAACCGGTTCGGCATCTGGGGCGCGTGGCTGTGCCATGTGGGTATGCTTGTGATCATCGCGGGTTTTGGACTGGGACAGATGTTTCAGGCCAGCTACACGGTCTACGGCGTGCCGGGACAGACAAAAGCCATCGGTGATACGGGATACGGGCTTCGCATTGACGATTTCCGGATAAAGCTCAGGGAGGATGAGACAGTAGAACAGTATGAGACGGACATGACCGTGATGCGGCAGGATGAGGGCCGGGACAGCGGCCAGCCGGAAGGTCCTGGTGCCGGAGATACAGGCGGGGCGGCAGCGTCCCTGAGCGGAACGGCTAGCGTCAATCACCCCCTTACCCTGCACGGCATGAAATTTTATCAGAATTCCACCGGCTGGGCGGCGGATGTGGAGGTGTGGAAAGGGCAGGAGAAGCTGCAGGAGGGAATCCTCTGCGCCGGTGAGTATGCCCTGATCGAGGATATGGAAGGACTGGCGGTGGTCTTCAACGCCTTTTATCCCGATTATGTCAAGGGGGCTGACGGTATGCCCATGACGGCATCCTCCGCCCTGAAAAATCCGGGATATCTCTATACGATCTATTATCACGACCAGGTGGTCGGAATGAACGTGCTGACCGGCGGAGATATGATCACGGTGGAGGATTACGGAATTATTTTCAAAAATCCTCAGCCCTACACTCTGATCCAGGTAAAACGTGATCCCTTTACCTGGCTGGCGGCCCTGGGAGGCCTTCTGGTTATGATCGCCCTGATCCTGGCGTTTTATCTGACGCCGGAGGAGGTCTGGGCAGTGAGGCAGAGCGACGGGCGCTGGGCGCTGGCCGGCAAGAGCAAAAAGAGCGGCGCTTATTTTCTGGAAGAATTGGCAAAGATGGGAAAGCAGGAAAAGAAGGAGTAAAAAGATGAGCGGAAATCAGTTTCTCGCAGTTGAAAACGTGTTGTTTACGGCGGCTATGGTCCTGTACCTGGCGGCCATGGTGCTGTATTTTATATTTTTCGCCATGAAGAAGGAGAAGGCGGCGCAGATCGCGGGGATCGTGATCACAGCGGCTTTCGCGCTGCATACGGCGGCTTTGATCGTCCGGGGTGTGGGAGCGGGGCGGCTTCCTCTGACCAATCAGTATGAGTTTGCCACCAGCTTTGCCTGGGGCATCTGCCTGTGCTTTCTGGTGTTCGTCCACAAATATCATTTCCAGGCTCTGGGAACCTTCGTGACCCCGGTCATTTTCTTTGTCATCGGCTACGCGGCCATGCAGAGCCGGGAAGTGCGGGAGCTGATGCCGGCCCTGAGAAGCAGCTGGCTGGGAATCCATGTGTCCACCGCCATTATTTCTTACGGGGCCTTTGGCGTGTCCTTCGCGGTCTCTCTCATGTTTCTGCTCAGGCAGGGCCGGGAGAATCAGCCCTTCTGGAGCCAGCATGTGCCGGAGGATGATAAGCTGGACATCATCAGCTACCGGGCCGTGTCTCTGGGATTTCTGTTTTTGACCTTCGTAATCGTCAGCGGCGCCATCTGGGCGGAACGGGCCTGGGGAAGCTACTGGTCCTGGGATCCCAAGGAAACCTGGTCCCTGGTCACCTGGATCATTTACGCCCTGTACCTGCATCTGCGGCTGAACCGGGGCTGGCGGGGAAGAAAAGCCGCCGTTTTCGCGGTAGCCGGATTTGTCTGCGTACTGTTTACTTATGTGGGGGTCAACACGCTGATACCCAGTATACACAGCTATGCATAAAATGCTTGACAGATTGGGAAAATATGTTTATAATGTGAAAGCGTGCGCGGATTTGCGTTATGTTGTATTTTTGCGCACAAAAGCTGATATACAGCAACCACAGACAATATCACAGGAGGTGAAATGAATGCCAACATTCAACCAGTTAGTGAGAAAGGGAAGACAGACTTCCGTTAAGAAGTCTACCGCACCGGCACTGCAGAAGGGCTACAACTCCCTGCAGAAGCGTTCTACTGACATGTCTTCTCCGCAGAAAAGAGGCGTGTGCACGTCTGTTAAGACTGCCACCCCGAAGAAGCCGAACTCTGCTCTGAGAAAGATCGCCAGGGTACGTCTTTCCAACGGCATCGAGGTTACCAGCTACATTCCCGGCGAGGGCCACAACCTTCAGGAGCACAGCGTCGTCCTGATCCGCGGCGGCCGTGTTAAGGATCTGCCTGGTACCAGATACCACATCATCAGAGGAACTCTGGATACCGCCGGAGTGGCCAACCGCAAGCAGGCCCGCTCCAAGTACGGCGCCAAGAGGCCCAAAGCAAAGAAGTAACGCGACAAAAGAGTACCACAAAACGCAATAGAATGTAAGTTATGCCGGATTCCTGATATTGATCCTGTGGGTTGCAGGGAAATAGATACAGACCGGGCATGGACACATTTTAGGAAACATGTGAGTACCGATGAATTAACGGATTAGTTAAGGAGGGAAGTAACGTGCCACGTAAAGGACATACTCAGAAAAGAGATGTATTGGCAGACCCGATCTACAACAACAAGGTTGTGACCAAGCTGATCAACAACATTATGTTGGACGGCAAGAAGGGTGTTGCCCAGAAGATCGTGTACCACGCATTTGACCGCGTCGCGGAGAAGACCGGCAAGGATGCGCTGGAAGTATTTGAGGAAGCAATGAATAATATCATGCCCGTACTGGAAGTCAAGGCCAAACGTGTCGGCGGCGCCACCTATCAGGTTCCGCTGGAAGTTAAGCCGGAAAGACGCCAGGCGCTGGCGCTCCGTTGGTTGACTATGTTCTCCCGCAAGAGAGGCGAGAAGACTCAGGAGGAAAGACTGGCCAACGAGATTATGGATGCAGCAAACAATACCGGTGCTTCTGTAAAGAGAAAAGAAGATATGCATAAGATGGCAGAGGCAAACAAGGCGTTTGCTCATTACCGGTTCTAATTTTTAGGAGGAATCACAATTGGCTGGAAGAGAATATCCGTTGGAGCGGACCAGAAATATTGGAATTATGGCCCATATCGATGCGGGTAAGACCACATTGACAGAACGTATTTTGTATTACACCGGAGTTAATTACAAAATCGGTGATACTCACGAGGGCACTGCCACCATGGACTGGATGGAGCAGGAGCAGGAGAGAGGCATCACGATTACTTCGGCCGCGACGACCTGCCACTGGACCCTTGAGGACCACGGCAAGGTCAAACCGGGTGCCCTGGAGCATCGTATCAACATTATCGACACTCCCGGACACGTGGATTTCACGGTAGAGGTAGAGCGTTCTCTGCGTGTGCTGGACGGAGCAGTCGGCGTATTCTGCGCGAAGGGCGGAGTAGAGCCTCAGTCTGAGAATGTATGGCGTCAGGCTGACACCTACAATGTACCCCGTATGGCATTCATCAACAAGATGGATATCATGGGCGCGGATTTCTACAGCGCGGTAGAGCAGATCCGCACAAGACTGGGCAAGAACGCGATCTGTCTTCAGCTGCCGATCGGCAAGGAAGACGAATTTAAGGGAATCATCGATCTGTTTGAGATGGACGCCTATATTTATAATGATGAGAAGGGCGAGGACATCACAATCTGCGAGATTCCTGACGACATGAAGGACGACGCGGAGCTTTACCACACAGAGCTGGTGGAGAAGATCTGCGAGCTGGATGACGACCTGATGATGCAGTACCTGGAAGGGGAAGAGCCTTCTGTGGAGGCCATGAAGGCAGCTCTGAGAAGAGCTACCTGCCAGTGCGAGGCAGTTCCCGTGTGCTGCGGTTCCGCTTACAGGAACAAGGGCGTTCAGAAGATGCTGGACGCGGTTCTGGAGTATATGCCTGCCCCCACCGATATCCCGGCCATCAAGGGCGTGGATATGGAAGGCAATGAGATCGAGAGACATTCCTCTGACGAGGAGCCGTTCTCCGCTCTGGCATTTAAGATCATGACCGATCCCTTTGTGGGAAAGCTGGCATTCTTCCGCGTATATTCCGGAACCATGAATTCCGGTTCCTATGTGCTGAACGCGACAAAAGGCAAGAAAGAGCGTGTCGGCCGTATCCTTCAGATGCACGCCAACAAGAGGCAGGAGCTTGATAAGGTATATTCCGGCGATATCGCCGCGGCAGTCGGCTTCAAGCTGACCACGACCGGCGATACCATCTGCGACGAGCAGCATCCGGTTATTCTGGAGTCCATGGAGTTCCCGGAGCCGGTTATCGACATCGCCATCGAGCCCAAGACCAAGGCTGGCCAGGGAAAGATGGGCGAGGCGCTGGCAAAGCTGGCGGAGGAGGATC
>CANQSK010000123.1 GCA_947626475.1 uncultured Lachnospiraceae bacterium | reverse complement strand
CCACTTTCTTTGTATTCAGCGATTATGTCAAGCCCATGGCGAGACTTTCCGCGATCATGCAAGTGCCTTTGACCTTTGTGTTCAGTCATGACGGCATCGGCGTCGGCGAGGACGGACCTACCCACGAGCCGGTGGAACAGATGGCGGCTCTCCGTTCGCTGCCCAACTTCCACGCGTTCCGTCCCTGTGACAGCGTGGAGACGGCGGCTGCCTGGTACAGCGCCATGACCTCCGCCAGGACGCCGACGGCCCTGATCCTCACCAGACAGAATCTGGAACCGGTGGCCGGCAGCAGCCGGGAGGCCTTAAAGGGCGGTTATGTGGTGGATGACTGCGAGGGAACGCCGGATACGATCCTGATGGCCAGCGGTTCAGAGGTGAGCCTTGCCGTGAAGGCCAAGGCGGTTCTGGCGGCGGAAGGCATGAAGGTCCGTGTGGTTTCCATGCCCTGCATGGATATCTTCGAGGAGCAGAGCGTCGAGTACAAGGAGTCTGTCCTTCCGAAGAGCGTTCGCAGGCGTGTGGCTATTGAGGCCCTCAGCGATGTGGGCTGGGGCAGATACGTGGGCCTGGACGGCGCCTGCATCTGCATGAAGGGATTTGGCGCCAGCGCGCCCTATGCTGTGCTGTTTGAGCGTTACGGATTCACCGTAGACAATGTGGTGAAAACGGTGAAGGCACTGTGAGACTGAGAGATAGAACCGGAATATAAGATTGAGACATAAGACTGAGACAAGGGAGGTCATCCTATGAAATTTTTTATTGATACAGCCAATGTGGACGAGATTCGGGAAGCCAATGATATGGGAATTATCTGCGGCGTGACCACCAATCCCTCTCTGATTGCCAAGGAGGGAAGAGATTTTAACCAGGTGATCGCGGAGATCGCTTCCATCGTGGACGGTCCCATCAGCGGAGAGGTGAAGGCGACTACCACGGACGCGGCGGGCATGATCCGTGAGGGCCGTGAGATCGCGGCCATTCATCCCAATATGGTGGTGAAGATTCCCATGACCGCCGAAGGCCTGAAGGCGGTGAAGGTTTTAAATGCCGAGGGCATCAGGACCAATGTGACGCTGGTATTCAGCACGGCCCAGGCCCTTCTGGCAGCCAGGGCGGGGGCGGCCTTTGTGTCTCCCTTCCTGGGAAGGCTGGACGATATCTCCATGCCGGGCATCGACCTGATTGAGGATATTTCGGACATTTTTGTGACTCATGACATCAAGACCCAGATCATCGCGGCCAGCGTGCGCCACTCCATCCATGTGATTGAGTGCGCCCGTGCCGGAGCGGACATCGCTACGGTTCCCTACAAGGTGTTGATGCAGATGGTGAAGCATCCTCTGACTGATCAGGGAATCGAGAAGTTCAAGAAGGATTATCTGGCAGTGTTTGGGGAGTAAGCCTATGAAGACGATTCTGTGTTTTGGAGATTCCAATACCAACGGCAGCAACCCGGATAAGGGTCCGGCCCGCCATCCCTATGATGTGCGGTGGCCCGGCAGGCTGCAGCGGCTTCTGGGAGAAGATTACTATGTGATAGAGGAGGGGCTGGGCGGCCGGACGACGGTCTGGGACGATCCATTGGAGGCCGACCGCTGCGGCAAGGATTTTCTGCCGGCGGCGCTGCGCACCCACCGTCCCCTGGATCTGGTGATCCTGTCGCTGGGGACCAATGACTGCAAGAGCATTTTCAGCGCCAATGCCAGGACCATCACCCGAGGAATGGGAGTGCTGGTAAATATGGTGAAAAGCTTTGATTATGGTCCCGACGGCCGGGTTCCGCAGATTCTTCTTGTCTCGCCCATACATATGGGACCGGATATTGCCAACAGCATTTTTGAGACCTTTGACGAGGAGTCGGCGGAGAAGGTGAAACAGCTGGCAGGGCTCTATGAGAATCTGGCGGCTCAGACCGGCTGCGGCTTCCTGGACGCGGCGAAGGTGGCCGGTCCGGGCTCGGATCAGCTTCACATGGACGGAGAGAGCCACAGAAGGCTGGCGGAAGCTCTGGTGCCGGTGATCAGAGAGATGCTGCAGGATTCATCCTCTCAAAAGTAATCAGGGAGATGCTGCAGGATTCATCTCCTCAAAAGTGATCAGAGAGATGCTGCAGGATTCATCTCCTCAAAAGTGATCAGGCGGATGCGCGGATTTTCTCCATAGCGGCGATATACGGTGTCCTGAAAGCCGGATTTTGAGAAAAGGATATGCCATTTGTCCGGATAGGAGAACAGTTCGCTTCGCTCTATAAGCTTTTCCACAGTATCAGGGCCAACTGTTTCGTTTCGCCATTTACATTCACAGAACAAAGCGGAATGGCCCTGTACTGACATCAGGTCGATTTCTTCCTGACATTTTTTTGCGGGATTAGTTCCCCACCAGCGTCCGATATTGCCGAACGGGAAGGGCAGGGAGGGATAAATGCAGGGAAGATACAGATACTGCCGGCATATTTCCTCAAATATGCTGCCCATGAAGCTGTCAATCGCAGGCTTGACGGCCATGTAATAAAGAGGTTCTCCCATGCCCTGCGCGATGGCGCTTATATTGGGCCGTACAAACCGGTACCAGAACAGGAACATATGATCGGCCAGCCGGTACAGTGTCCGGCGGCTGGAAGCGCCTTCAGTGATGGGAGTTTCCTTGCGGACAAGACCTATGGAAATCAGAGAGGCCAGCTGGCTGCTGCATCCGCTGGTTTCCAGTCCGGTTTTTGCGGCAATTTCATTGAGGCGGCTGGCTCCGCCGGCAATGGCTGAGATAATAGATTGATAGGTGGCAGGTTCCCGCAGTTCCTGCTTCAGGAGATTGGACGGCTCTTCAAACAGCCGTCCGCTTTCGTCAAAAAACAGCCGGACAATATTGTCGTCCAGAGACCGGTCAGGATGGATCCTCGACAGATATTCCGGCACTCCGCCGGTTATGCCGTAGAGAACGGCCTGTTCCGTGTCCGGGAATCCGGAAAGCATGGCCCTGGATTCAAAGTAGGTGAATGGCTGAATCCGAAATTGAGAGGTCCGTCTGCCGTACAGAGGGCTTTTGTAGCCTAACACCTGGTTCTCCATGAAACTCATGGAGGAGCCGCACAGAATCAGAAACAGCCGGCTGTCCTTCCAGCATTGGTCAATATGGCTTTGAAGCATGGAGGAGATCGCGGGGAAGGAAGCAGCCAGATACGGGTATTCATCGATGACCAGTATCAGCCGCCGGGTATGGCAGATCTGATCTATATACTGCAGAAGCGTCTCGTAATCCCGGAATACAGGCGCAGCGATTCCCGGAGCGGTCTGTGTCAGAAGCGCTCTGGACAGCCCCTCCAGGTTATCCTGAGCGGTGCCTTCTATAGCTGCATAATAGATGGAATCCTTCCCCTGGAGAAACTGACGGATCAGCGTGGTCTTTCCGATCCGTCTCCGGCCATAGAAAACGGCAAACTCAAAAGAATTTCTGCCATAAGCTTCTTCCAGCTTCTGAAGTTCCCGGTCACGTCCGACAAACATAAATGATTCCTCCTGCTTGACAACCCATAAACAAAATTGCTAATCATATAATTAGTAATTGAACAATTAGTAATCATACGATTACTATAGTACAATTTACGCAAATTGTCAAGGGCGGCCGGGTTACTCCCGGTTCATCAGCTTCTGCACCTTCGCCAGTGAGAAATTATAGTTCCGTATTCCCATATTCCGGTAGCGGCTTCCGGCGTGAAGCCTGTAGTAGGCCTGAAACCAGCTGTTGGGCCGGGCAAGGGCATTATCCGAGCTTTGCGCCCCATTGGCGGCGGGATCATCGGGGGCGGAAAGCTCCGTGGCGGAGAAGGGAAGCACGGCCTTTACTTCATCCCAGGTCAGGTTCAGGGAGGCGACGGCAGGCGCGGCGTCCGCGCTCAGACCGCGGATCAGGAAACGGACGTCGGACTCAGTGACGGTCTCCCGGTTCAGGTGGGAGACGTAATCCCATCCTATGACGGAGCCCGGTTTGCTCCACACCAGGGCCAGATAGAAGACGGTTACCACGGCCAGGCTGAATCGGAACAGAGGGAAACGCGGTCTCCAGATAATCAGGGCGACGCCCGGCAGCAGCACGGCCAGCATGACCAGGAACCATAGTACCATCAGGCGGAGGTAGGTCAGGTGGTAAGCGCTGACGTAGAGCATCATCCGGTAGACGGCCGAGGCCAGCATAATGGCGGTGCAGCCGCAGATGACGGTCAGGAGCACGTTCAGGATCCGGCTGGCGCGGATATATTTCAGACAGCACAGCACCATGACCAGGTTGAGAAAAGCCACAAACAGCAGCTGGAAGAAGCCCTGCCTCGCGTAGGAGGAGTAGGTGTATCCTTCCGGCAGGCTACCCTTTCTCAGAAACAGGCAGTAGATTTGGATGGCGCAGAAGACGGCGTAGACCAGGGTGATGCTGCCCAGGAAGGCCAGAGCCGCGAGAGGTTCCCCGAACCTGCGGTCTTTCACTTCCGGCGTCAGAGGCTGCGCCTGGCAGCAGCAGATGAGACAGTACATGGCAAAAAAGCCGAAGCAGACCATAAAAAGAATATGAAACGCGGTCACGGGACGCATCCAGCTCAGGACGATCCCATGGACGACACCGGAGAACACCGCGTCGGCCCGGCTTAATAATCCGGTCAGGAGAAAGAGGGCCGGTACGGAGACCAGGATTCCCGCGAGGAACGCGGCGGCCTGGCGGGTCTTACGGTTTTCCTGCCGCTTCAGAAACGCCTTCATATGACGGAAGGGAAGGGGCAACTGTTCCAGTGCGTGGAGCAGGTACAGCAAAATCGAAGAGAAATATTTGCCCATATTCCAGCCTGCGTCATCGTAAAACTGATGGATGCCGAAGACGCAGCCCAGAAGCACCAGAGCCAGGCCGTTGGAGGCGATCAGCGCCCACTCGGCGGTCCGGCAGGTGCCGATGCCCAGAAGAAGGGCGGAGCCCAACAGAAACCAGCTGTCCCTCTTGATGGGGCGGTTCAGCTTCCGGCAGGCCAGAACCCCGCAGAGGCAGGCCGCCGCCACAAACAGGGGATAGGTGATTCCCCCGGGATTCTGGTACAGGCAGAACGCGTAGATGAGTCCGAAGGCCAGGCTCAGACCGGCAAAATAGGAAAAGTTCAGCCGGACGGGCTCCAGAAGCCGGTTTTTATCCTTCGGTTCTTGCCCTATCTCCGAGATATCCGGTTCATTTGAAATCAGAATGTTCTCGTTCATCACAATACCTCCCTAATCTTTTTCATATCGTATAATGTCTCCCGGCTGGCAGTCCAGAGCCCTGCACAGGGCCTCCAGGGTGGAGAAACGGATTGCCTTTGCCTTGTTGTTTTTCAGAATGGACAGATTGGCCATGGTAATGTCCACCTTCTGGGACAACTCCGTAAGTCCCATCTTTCTTTGGGCCATGACCACGTCCAGGTCGATGATGATTCCCATAAGCGCCTCCTTCTATATGGTCAGGTCATTTTCTTCCTTGTACCGGACGGCCTTTTCAAAAACCTGACACAGGACCAGGCTGAACAGTCCGGCGATGGAGAAGACGATGATGATAACGGCAGTTGCGGGCGTGGGCATGAAGAAGAGCCTCACCAGGGACAAAAGGGCGATGACGAAGCTGCACTTTGCCATTTTTTTGAGAGAGACGGCGTTGGCGGTGACGAAGGCGTCGTCGGCCAGCACCGTGTCAAACATCCGGCGCAGCTCCCAAACGATCAGAAGGCTCATGACGCCGGACAGCATGTAGAGAACGGTCAGCTGCAGAAAGAAGGTTTTAAATTCTTCAATGTAATTTCCCACCCATTTAAAAAACAGGGGAAGAGAGACGGTTACCAGGATGCCCAGCCAGAACATAATGTCCAGGAGCAGCTTGGTAAAGCGGACTATAGGTTGATTCATGAAAATCCCTCCTGTTATGATTGTGATTCTGATGTTCCCCATACTAGCACCGTTCTTATCAAAAATCAATAGAATTTTATCGAAATTCGATAAATTAATATTGTTCCATAATAAAACTTAAGAAAATAATAAAAAATGGAAATTCCGGTTGCATTTTTCATAAAAAGGTAGTATACTACCTAACGGTTAAATAACTAATTATCAGCCAACTAATCATATAGCGGAGCTGTGTCAGCAGGAGGTGAGATGGTTTGGAAGAGTGCAGGAAAACGGAATCGGGGAGTCCGCGTCCGAAAACGCCGGAGGGAGAGCTGATCCGCAAGTATATGAAGGTGGCGCGCTGCCACCGGGGAGTGATGGAGCGCTGCCTGAGTTCTACGGGAGTCTACCGGAGCCAGCACAGGATTCTCATGTGTATCTCGGATCATCCCAATATTTCCCAGCGGGATCTGGCCCGGTTAAACGACGTTACCACGGCCACCATGGCGGTGACGCTGAGCAAGCTGGAAAAAGGCGGGTACATCCGCCGGGCCGTGGACGAGAAGGACAAACGGTTCAATCAGACCGTGATCACGGAGAAGGGCGAGAAAGTAGTGCAGGACAGCCGGCGGATATTCCGGAACATAGAAGAGACCATGTTCGCGGGATTTTCGGAGGAGGACTTTGAGAGGATGTCGGTTCTCTATGACCGGATCTTGGAGAATTTGAAGTCCATTGACCCGGAAAACTGCAGGGGGGAATCTGTGGAGAAAACTGTAAAGGAAAGAGAGGAAACACAGGTTGAATCGTTATAAGAAATATATAAAGCCTTATCTGGCGTCCTTTATCCTGGCGCCGGTTCTGATGCTGTCGGAGGTAGTGGGCGAGGTGGCCCTGCCCCGGCTTATGTCTCTGATCATCAACAACGGTGTGGCCAACCGCGATATGAGCTATATTATCACGGTTGGTCTCTGCATGATCGCCATGGCCCTTGTGATGATCATAGGGGGCGTAGGGGGAGCCTATTTCTCCTCCAAGGCGTCCATCTGTTTTACCAGCGATCTGAGAGACGATCTGTTCGCCAAGGTACAGGAGTTTTCATTCAATAATATCGACCAGTTCAGCACCGGTTCCCTGGTGACCCGGCTGACCAATGACCTGCAGCAGATTCAGATGGTAGTCATGATGTTTCTGCGGATGGCCTTCCGCTCTCCCGGCATGTTCGTGGGAGCGCTGATCATGGCGCTGACCATGAACGCCAGGCTGGCTGTGGTGATTCTGGTGGTGATTCCCCTTCTGTCCGCGGCTATCGCGTTCCTCATGGTGACCGCCTATCCGCTGTTCGGCGTCATGCAGCAGAAGATCGACCGTCTGAATTCGGGGATCCAGGAGGCGCTGACCAACGTCCGGGTGGTGAAATCCTTCGTCCGGGAGGATTTTGAGAAGGAAAAGTTCCAGGCCATGAACCTGGACTTGAAGGAGAGCAGCCTGAAGGCCATGAATATCGTCATCGCCACCATGCCGGTTATGATGCTGGCCATGAACATCACTACCATCGTGGTGGTCTGGAACGGCGGAAACCTGATCATCGCCGGTTCCATGCCGGTGGGCGATCTGACGGCGTTTACCACTTACATTGTTCAGATCCTGTCTTCCCTGATGATGCTCTCAATGGTATTTCTGAACGCGGCCCGGGCCATGGCTTCCGTAAAGCGTATCAATGAGGTCCTGGACACGCAGATCGATCTGACCGATGAGAACGCCTCCCGAAAGGAGCTGCAGGTGAGAGAAGGCCGTGTGGAGTTTCAGGACGTCAGCTTCAGCTACAGCGCGGACGCGGACGAGAAGGTGCTGGAGCACATCAGCTTTTCTGTGGAGCCGGGACAGATCGTGGGGATCATCGGCACCACCGGAAGCGGCAAGACTACCCTGGTCCAGCTGATTCCCAGACTTTATGACGTGACGGAGGGCCGGGTGCTGGTGGACGGCGTGGACGTGCGGGAGTATTCCCTTCGGAATCTCCGCAACGGTGTAGGCATGGTTCTTCAGAAAAACGAGCTGTTTTCCGGAACCATAGAGGAAAACCTTCTGTGGGGCGATGAACAGGCCAGCAGGGAGGAAGTCCGGAAAATGGCGGAGAGCGCCCAGGCGGATGAGTTTATCATGTCCTTCGCTGACGGCTACCAGACGGAGATCGAGCAGGGCGGCACCAATGTGTCCGGCGGCCAGAAGCAGCGCCTGTGTATTGCCAGAGCGCTTCTGAAACGGCCGAAGATCCTGATTCTGGACGACAGCACCAGCGCTGTGGATACAGCCACGGAGGCGAAGATCAGGGAGGCGTTCCACACAACTCTGAAGGATACGACCAAGATCATCATTGCCCAGAGGATCGGTTCCGTGGAGGAGGCCGACAAGATCCTGGTGATGGACGACGGAAAGATCATCGGCATGGGCACCCATGAGGAGCTTATGGCTTCCTGCGAGGCTTATCAGGATATCTACTACTCCCAGAGAGACCAGGAAAGGCAGGTGAGCGCGTGATGAAAAGAGAAGTTAAGACGGAAAACACTGCCAGAGTGGAAAGCTTAAAACGCCGGTACGGCAAGCACGCGCCTGCCGCCATGGGCATGGGAGGACCCGGCCGCGGTCCGGGCGGTCCGGGAAGAAGAGGGGCGCAGAATCTGCCCAAGGTAAAGCCCAAGGATACAAGAAAGACCATCGGCAGGATTTTCGGCTATCTGGAGGAAGACAAACTGAAGATGGCGGTAGCGTTTCTGTGCGTCCTTGTCAGCACCGTGACCAATCTGGCCGGCTCCTATATGCTGAGGCCGATCATCAATACTTATATCGCGCCCACAGACGGCAGCCGGGGCGACGCCAGAGGACTTCTGGGAGCGCTGTTTGTGATGGCGGCCGTGTATGCCGCGGGCGTGGCGGCCAACTATATCCAGGCCAGGACCATGCTGACCATCGCCCAGAATGCCCTTCAGCGGATCCGTAACGACCTGTTTGCCAAAATGCAGGAGCTGCCGGTCCGGTTCTACGACAATAACAACAACGGCGATCTGATGAGCCGTTTCACCAATGATGTGGATGTGCTGGGGCAGATGCTGTCCAGCACTCTGGTACAGCTGTTCTCCGGCGCCCTCAGTATTCTGGGAACTCTGGGACTGATGATCTACACCAACATTTATCTGACTGTGGTAACGCTGGTGATGATACCGGTTATGCTGAAGGCGGGAGG
>CANQSK010000122.1 GCA_947626475.1 uncultured Lachnospiraceae bacterium | reverse complement strand
GGCCGTGCTGGCCGCGGCGGAAATCGCGGACCGGGTGCGGAGGGGCCGAAGAGAAGACGGAACCGAAAGCCGAAGAGAAGATGAAATAGAAGGCCGAAAAGAAGCCGGAATAGAAGCCGGCACGGAAAGCCGAAGAGAAGCCGGAATAGAAGGCGGAATACTGGATGAGCGGCGTCTCAAGGGAGCGTCCGGCATGAGCTGGGCGGGCGCTCTGGGAGCTGCGTTTGTCTTGTCCGCGTTTTTTCTGCAGGCGGCCAGAATGAATATTTCCGTGGATTATGACAGCCTTTGGTATGGTGTCAGAGCTCCGTACATCCTGAACAACGGAGGCGGCATCTATGAGAATCTGGGCACGGTTGCTGTGGTTTATACCTACTCCAAAGGCTGGGAGACTCTGACGCTTCCCCTGTCGGTGCTTCCCTCCTACAGCTTTTTGATCTCCTTTAACCTGTGGATGACAGCCGGCGCGGTCTGGGCGGCTTTTCAGACGGCCGGATATTATATTGGACGGAAGAGAGCGGCGTTTCTGGCTGTGTTTCTGTCCTCTCTTCCTGTGATCATGAATATGGGGATCACGGCCAAGACAGACTCAGCTACGCTGTTTGTGCAGCTTCTGATGATTTTTGAAATAGTTCGGTTTCTTTCCGTTGAAAAGGAAAGTTCCCTGTCTTTGTATTACAGTTTCGGGGCGCTGCTCCTCAGCTGGACGATGAAGCCTACAGCCATGGTTTTTTCCACGGCAGTGTTTGGAATGAGCTTTTTGTATCTGCTTGTGTCCGGAAATTTGTCCCTGAGAACGGTCCGGGAGGAAACCGGTCAGGCAGTTTTGGTGTGCCTGCTGGCCGTTGGGGCCCTTGCCGGAATCTGGCGGAGGACCTGGCTGCTGACCGGGCTTCCGGTGACCTCTGTATTCTCCCGTCTGCTTACCAGGATCGGGTTTCGCCTGAAATATCCATTTGGAGCCCATCCGATTCCCAACAGCGGCTCCGGCCTTGATCTGGGGCAGGCACTGGTCCATCTGCTGAGCCGCCTGTACGGGATGATCCTGAATCCGTCCGGAGAGGATATGAGCCATGTGATACTGGCCTGGGGCAGTCTGACGGTCTGGCTGGTGGGGTGTATCTGGGTTTGCCGGATATTTCTTGCCGGAAAGAAGAGAACAGCTTCGGAGAGAAGGCTGGACGGCTGGCTTCTGGCGGTGCTGATTCCGTTTCTTGCCGTAAATCTGGTCAGTCTTTTTCTTCTGACCCAGGTAGACGGAAATTATTTTATGCTGCTGTATGTCCTGCTGGTTCTGTGGGGCTTCCGCCTGGCGGAACGGCTGAAGGAAGTCCGGATGCGCCGGTGCCTGCTGGCGCTGAGCCTGCCGGTCATAGCGTTCTCCCTTCTGGTGACAGCAGTGTCCGGATGGAGCTGGAGCCTGGGATTTACCCCGGTTAATGTGATCAATCGCGGCTATTATAACCATGAGGAGGAGTGGCATGCCAGGCTGGCGGCCTCCGGCAACGGGACCATATGGGAAATCTTGGCCCAAAATCCCCGAAACCGTCTTATCAGCATTGGGAGTCATCCGGAATCTCTCATGTTTCCCTGCTGTGTTCAGTCTTACACGGACATTACCGGGTCCAACGGAAATGTTGTGCTGGTAAAGACCATGGACAATTTTGTGGAATTTCTGCGTTATGCCGGTACGGACTATGTCTACGCGGAGGCCGGATGGATTCATCCGGATGAAAGATCCTGGAGTCTTACCTGCGATCTGATAGAGTATGGCATTTTGACGCCTGTCTGTTATGAGAACGGCAATATGCTGGCGGAAGTAAATACGGAAGGACAGCGGACGGAAGATTCCGCCGCGCGACTGGAGGAATTTCAGGCCCGGTACGCCGCCGGTCTGTGATTTTGGAGGATGAACATGGAACGATTGTTGTCGGTTGTGGTGTCGGTCTACAATGAGGAAGAGGTTCTTGACGCTTTTTACCGGGAAGTCAGCCGGATTCTGGGGAAGGTTTCTTGGGATTATGAGATCCTGTTTGTCAATGACGGCAGCCGGGATGGCAGTCAGGAGATTCTGGACGGACTGGCCCTGCGGGATAAGCGGGTAAAGGTAGTCAGTTTTTCAAGAAATTTCGGTCACGAGGCGGCCATGATCGCGGGAATCGATTACAGCCGGGGAGACGGCATCATCTGCATGGACGCGGATCTGCAGCATCCTCCCGGGTGTATTCCGGAGATTCTGGACAGGCTGGAGGAAGGGTATCAGGTCGTCAGTATGGTACGGACGAGAAATGAGTCCGCCGGCGTAGTAAAAAACCTGGCTTCCGCCGCGTTCTATAAAGTGATTAATCTTCTTTCCGATGCGCATTTTGAAAGCAACGCGTCGGACTTCTTCGCCGTCGGCAGGAAGGCGGCGGACGTGCTCCGGAAAAGTTACCGGGAGCGTGTCCGTTTCCTGAGGGGATATGTGCAGAATGTAGGATTCAGACAGACGGTGATAGAGTATGAGGCCGGAGTCCGGGCAGCCGGCAAAAGCAAATACAGTATACGGAAGCTGTTCCGTTTTTCCGTCAATACGATCCTGTGTTTCTCAAATCTTCCCCTGAAGCTGGGAATCTACGCAGGATTTCTGGCCGGCCTTATGGGATTTATCGTGCTGGTTTACACACTGCTGACCAGGAAGGGAGCCCCCAGCGGCTACGCCACCATTGTGATTCTTAACTGCTTCATGTTTGCGGTGCTGTTTTTGATTGTGGGAATCATCGGAGAGTACATTTCCATATTGTTTACGGAGCTGAAGGACCGGCCGATTTATATTGTGGAGGACACAACGAATGTAGACGAGGAATAAAATCTTAAGATTCGCATACCAGATAGATTTTCGCCCTACAAAGGTCTTCTTTTAGAGTATGATAATTTTTAAAAGGAGACGATGATTATGAAGATACGCGAAGCTATGAACGCCAGGATTCAACAACTCCGCAAAGAGAAGAGGATGACCGTCTACGGCCTGACCTGCCGGAGCGGCATGCCGGCTTCCACAGTGAAGAGTATCCTTCATGGAAAGAGCCGGAACCCGGGTATCGTGAATATCAAGCGAATTGCTGAAGGACTGGGGGTGTCCATCCGGGAGTTTTACGACTCCGATTTGTTTGATAACCTGGACCCGGAGGATTGAAGCCGGATGTTGGATAGTGGTCAATGCGTTGAGGCATTACAGGGCGGCCTTTGCCCGGTAGTGCCTCTTTCGCTGCGGAAAAGGCCGTTCGCTGCGGGGGAATGGGTGGAATTGGCTCCAACGCCATACATAGATGAGAGAAGAACAGGAGGACCGGTTATGATTCTGATAAAAAACGGAAGGGTTGCAGATCCGGAAAAGCTGGAGGAACGGCGCGGGGACGTGGTGCTGAAGGACGGAGTGATCGCCGGGATCGGCCAAATTCCGGATGACGGCAGTTTTGACAGCGTGATTGACGCGGAAGGCTGCGTGGTGGCGCCGGGGCTGGTGGATGTCCATGTCCACTTCCGGGATCCGGGCCTGACTTACAAGGAAGATATCCGTACGGGAGCGGCTGCGGCTGCGGCAGGCGGCTACACTACGGTGGTCTGTATGGCCAACACGAAGCCGCCGGTGGACAATGCGGATACCCTGCAGTATGTGATAGAGGAAGGAAAAAAAACAGACATTCATGTGCTGCCGGCGGCGGCCATTTCCCTGGGCCTGAAAGGGCGGCAGCTGACAGATATGGAAGCCCTTGCGGAAGCGGGGGCGGTGGGATTTACCGATGATGGAATCCCGCTGACGGACGAAGGGCTGGTTCGGCAGGCCATAGCCATGGCGGAAAAGCTCAATGTTCCCTTAAGCTTTCACGAAGAAAATCCTGTTTATATCAAAAATAACGGAATCCATCACGGCCGGGTGTCGGAACGTCTGGGTATATACGGATCTCCGGCTCAGGCGGAGGACAGCCTGGTGGAGAGAGACTGCCGTCTTGTTCTGGAAGCTCTTTCTGCCGGAGGCGCGCAAAAGGCCGGAAGTGCTCCCGGCGTCGGAGATGCCATTGTCAATATCCAGCATATGAGTTCCCGCCGGGCGGCGGAACTGGTAAGGCAGGCCAAAAGTCAGGGCGCCAGAATCGCCGCGGAGGTGACGCCTCATCATTTTACCCTGACGGAGGATGCGGTGCTTAGGTACGGGACCCTGGCGAAGATGAATCCGCCTCTGCGGACCGAGGAAGACAGGCAGGCGCTGATCGCCGCGCTGCAGGACGGCACCATTGATATGATCGCCACGGACCACGCTCCCCACAGCCCTGAGGAGAAGTCCCGGCCTCTGACAGAAGCCCCCAGCGGCATCATCGGCCTTGAGACGGCCCTGGCCCTGGGAGTGACGGAGCTGGTGGATAAAGGGTATCTGACCATACCGGAGCTGATGTCGAAGATGAGTCTGAATCCGGCCAGGCTGTACCGGCTGAACTGCGGCAGAATGGCTGTGGGCGCTCCGGCGGACATTGTGATCTTTGATCCCAAAGCCCGCTGGACGGTGGAGCATTTCCGCTCGAAATCCTCCAATTCTCCCTTCCTGGGAAGGGAGCTTACGGGAAAAGTGAGATGGACGATCTGCGAAGGCAGGGTTGTGCATGAGGGATAATCGTTAAAAATATAACAGTTTATGAATTGGTTATAAATTCTTTATACTCTGGGCCTTGCAATCAAAGACAAATTTTTATATAATAAAAATGTCAGGATTTCTTCGTTTGTGTGAGACGAGTGACGGTTCCGACTCGTCGGTAAAATAAAAACTGACCGAGCGATGAGACGAGTGACGGTTCTGACTCGTCGATAAAATAAAAATTGACCGGGCGAAGAGTCTGAGTTAGCGGGAGGATGCCTGTCTTCCCGCTTTTTATCACCTTTGATAACCGTTTATTATGGAGAACATGGATGGCATCAGGAGAAGTATTCGATTATCAAATTCTCAGTCTGGCCGAGTCTTTTTATAAAGCGTATCCCAATCCGCCTTACAGGGAAATATTGAATAAGGAACAGAGGCCGTATACCTGTCTTTTGCTTCAGACGCGTTACGAATATTTTATCTGTATTCCTTATCGCAGCAATATTTCTCATAAATATGCATTTCATTTCAGAAAATCCCGCCGCTCCGGGAAATGTCGGTCAGGGCTGGATTATTCCAAGATAGTAATTATTCAGAGACCGGATTTTTTGAACCCTGAGGGGGCTGTCATCGATCGGGACGAATATAAGGAAACGGTGAAAAACATTGGAAGAATACGACAGGAGGCAGAGAGTTTTGTACAGGATTACATAAATCATACCACAGGCGTGGAAAAGATTTCCGAGGAGGAGTTTAAACGTCGGTATTACTATTCTCCTTTGCCGTATTTTCATCAGGAACTTGGAATATAGGTTTTGCCGTTTTGTCCTTCAGAATTTTCTGTACCTTTTTTTACCTTTGTAGTATAATGAAAAAAGCAGTAGGTTGTTTATTTTATAAAAGAGGAGGCAAAAAACCATGAAAGATCAGAATTGCGCATATTGCATGCAGGGTGAGTTGGTAGCGAAGTTTGGGTATCCGGTGTGCCCCATGGATTCCGGCTATCTGTATATCTTTAAGGAGCAGAGCAAGCCCGGGCGGGTGATCCTGGCCTATAAGGATCATGTCAGCGAGATGATCGATATCAGCGATGAGGAGAGAAACCAGTTCTTTGCTGACGTAGCGAAGGTGTCCAGGGCCGTGCATAAGATTTTCCACCCGGATAAGGTGAATTACGGCGCTTACGGGGATACGGGATGCCATCTTCATATGCATATCGTGCCCAAGTACAACGGCGGAGACGAGTGGGGCGGCGTGTTCCAGATGAATCCGGACAAGGTATATCTGACGGATGCGGAATATGAGGCTATGGCCGAGAAGCTGAGGGCGGAACTGCTCTGATTCTGAAAAATGTATCTGATTTTTCCAGAAATCACTTGCAAAATGGCGGATTTCATGTAAAATAAGAGTGTTATTGAAGATGGGGCCCAGATCAGGACCCCATTTTTACCGCATGGAAAGTCATATTGGAGGGAAATCTATGATCAGTGCCAACAACATTACACTGAGGGTTGGAAAAAAGGCGTTGTTTGAGGATGTGAATATCAAGTTTACAGAGGGGAACTGTTACGGCGTCATCGGCGCCAACGGAGCCGGCAAATCCACGTTTCTGCGGATTCTGTCGGGGCAGCTGGAGCCGACGTCCGGCGACGTAGTGATCACCGACGGGCAGAGGCTTTCCTTTCTGCAGCAGGACCATTTTAAATATGACGAGTATACGGTTACTGATACGGTCATTCTGGGCAATCCCAGGCTGTATCAGGTGATGAAGGAGAAGGACGCCATCTATATGAAGGAGGACTTCTCTGACGAGGACGGCATCAAGGCGGCGGAACTGGAAGCGGAGTTTGCTGAGATGAACGGCTGGGAGGCAGAATCCGACGCGGCCAATCTGCTGAACGGACTGGGCGTGGATGAGGAATACCATTACACGCTGATGAAGGATTTAAACGGCGCCCTGAAGGTGAAGGTGCTGCTGGCCCAGGCCCTTTTCGGGAATCCGGACATTCTCCTTCTGGATGAGCCCACCAACAACATGGACCTGGATGCCATCGCCTGGCTGGAGGAGTTTCTGATCAACTTTGAGAATACGGTGATCGTGGTGTCCCATGACCGGTATTTCCTGAACAAGGTCTGTACCCAGATCGCGGATATCGATTACGGCAAGATTCAGCTGTACGCCGGCAACTATGACTTCTGGTACGAGTCCAGCCAGCTGATGATCCGCCAGATGAAGGAAGCCAACCGGAAGAAGGAGGAGAAGATCAGGGAGCTGCAGGAATTCATTCAGCGGTTCTCCGCCAACGCCTCCAAATCCAAGCAGGCCACGTCCAGGAAACGTGCTCTGGAAAAGATCCAGCTTGACGACATCAAGCCTTCCAGCAGAAAATATCCCTACATCGATTTCCGGCCCTTCCGTGAGATCGGCAATGAAGTGCTTACGGTCAGCAATCTGTCCAAGACCATCGACGGCGTGAAGGTGCTGGACAATATTTCCTTTATCCTGAACCGGACGGACAAGGTGGCCCTGGTAGGCCCCAACGAGCAGGCAAAAACCGTGCTGTTTCAGATCCTGGCCGGGGAGATGGAGCCGGACAGTGGCGATTACAAATGGGGACTGACTACGACCCAGTCCTATTTCCCCAAGGATAACAGCGCGGAGTTCAATAACGAGGACACCATCGTAGAGTGGCTGACCCAGTATTCGCCGGAGAAGGATGTGACCTATGTCCGGGGATTTCTGGGAAGGATGCTGTTCGCCGGTGAGGACGGCGTCAAGAAGGTGAAGGTGCTGTCCGGAGGCGAGAAGGTCCGCTGTATGCTGTCCAAGCTGATGATCTCCGGGGCCAATGTGCTGATGCTGGATGAGCCTACAGACCATCTGGATATGGAATCCATCACGGCCCTCAACAACGGGCTGACGAAATTCCCGGGAGTGCTGATCTTTTCCGCCCGCGACCATCAGATCGTGCAGACCACGGCCAACCGGATCATGGAGATCGTGAACGGCCAGCTGATCGACAAGATCACTACTTACGACGAGTACCTGGAGAGCGATGAGATGGCCAGAAAGCGTCAGGTATTCACTCTTGTAAATACAGATGACGTGGAGCCGGAGACAGAATAATAATAAGAAAGAATAAAGCAGGAAATAAAACAGGGGCTTCCGAATGGCTGAAAACCAGCGGTTCGGAGGCTCCTGTTTGTTTGAAAGGAATTATGATCTGGGCTCGTTCAGATAGGCGTCCGCGTCCTTGAAGAAACTGCGGATGATGATCAGCATGATGATCCCCACCGGGAAGGCCGCGATGATGGACACCGACTGGAGATTGGCCATGGAATTTTCCGAGAAGATCAGCGCGATCGGGAACAGGATCAGCATGACCGCCCAGAAAAGCCGGATATTCCGGTGAGGCTCCGCGCCTGCCGGGAGTGCCTTGTAGGAGTAAGCCGCGGCCACCATGGTGATCGAGTCAAAGGAGGTGGCGTAGAAAGCGATCATCGTGACAGCCAGAAGCACCAGGCCTGCTTTGGCCAGGGGAAGTGTCTCCATGATGGTGATGATGATCTGGTACAGATCCCCGGATTCAGCATACTGAGCGATCAGATCCAATTGCCCGGCCACCTGCAGATGCAGCCCGTGGTTTCCCAGAATGATAAAGGACGTAAAGGTTCCCGCCAGCGCCCAGAAGTAGCCTCCCAGTATGGTCTGGCGGATGGTCCGGCCGCCGCTGATGGAGCCGATGAAAAACGGCGTGGCCACGCACCATACCATCCAGTATGCCCAGTAGAAGATGGTCCAGTTCTGGGGGAAGGAGGTGGTGCGGAGTGCGTCAGTCCAGGTGGACAGTCCGATGAAATTCTGAGCCAGGTTGCCGATGGCGGTAATCCCGGTCTCAATAATGTAGCGGGGCTGTCCGCTGCCTATGAGTACGTAGATCAGCAGGCCGAAAAACAGGTAGGTGCAGGAGGCGGCCAGCTTCGCCACACCTTTCATGCCGAAGTAGACGGTAATCGTATAGACCAGGCAGATGACCGCCAGGATCAGGATGGTAAACAGGTTGGACTGAGGGATATGGAAAACAGTGCTCAGAGCCATGGACAGAAGCGGCGTCGCCAGTGAAAAGGTGGTGGCGGTTCCGGCCAGCAGGGCAAATACGGCGATCAGGTCGATGAGCTTGCCGGCGGGGCCGTCGGTCCATCTGCCGAGAACAGGACGGCACGCCTCAGAATACTTCTGCTTGCTGCGCTTGCGGACGTGGATCATGAAACCGAAAGCGGTGGCCAGCACCATATAGAAGCTCCAGGGAATCGGTCCCCAGTGGAACAGGGGATAAGTTGACGCCCAGTCCTGGACGCTGCCCATGTCGGAGATGCGGGGCTCGCCTGCGTAGAGGATCCACTCACACAGGGAATAGAAGAGAATGTCGGCGGCCAGGCCGGCAGTGAACATCATGGAACCCCACTGGAATGACGTGTACTCCGGCTTGGAAAGGCTGCCCAGGCGGATGGTCCCGTATTTGGAAAAGGCGATGTAGAGGGAGCATAAAAACATCCCCAGGCCAA
>CANQSK010000121.1 GCA_947626475.1 uncultured Lachnospiraceae bacterium | reverse complement strand
CCCGCAGGACCCCAGGGACCTGCCGGCCCCGCCGGAGTCACTGGTCCTGCCGCTATCGTTACCGCCGGCACCGTAACAACCGGCGCTCCCGGAACTCAGGCGGCCGTCACTAACGTGGGAACCGCTCAGGCCGCTATCCTTAACTTTACGATTCCTGCCGGTCCTACCGGGCCTCAGGGGCCAGCAGGCGCTGCAGGTGCCACCGGCGCCACTGGTGCTCAGGGACCTGTCGGTCCCGCCGGACCGCAGGGTGCTGCAGGGCCCACCGGCGCGACCGGTGCTCAGGGACCCGTCGGTCCCATGGGGCCTGCCGGGCCCGTCTGTGGTCAACACCGGCACGGACGGCGCGGCGGTCCTCACTTTCACCCTTCCGGCCGCTGCCGCGCCTGCGGCTCCCAGCGCCCTGACGGCCGTCAACGCCGCCGCCACGTGCGGAACCATCGGAACCGCCCTCGCTCTGGCGGCTACCCAGGCCTCAGCCGGCACAGCCATCACCCACACGCCGGGCAGTCCCGATATCCTTCTGACGGCGCCGGGCACCTACGAAATTTCCTACAACACCACTGCTTCCATTCCGACAGGAACAGTGCCCGGTACAGTAAGCGCCTATCTGGCCAATAACGGAGCTGCCATTCCAGGCACAACGGTGAGCAGCACCGTAGGCACCGCCACGGCTGCCGCGGCACTGACCGCCGCTACTATCGTAACCGTCCCCGGCGGCACCTCTTCCATTACCCTGGTGCCCAACAGCGCGGATACCACCTTTGCCGATACTGCGGTCACTGTCCGAAGAATCGGTTAAACAAAGACGGCCGCCCGTTCAGCTTCTCGCTGGCCGGGCGGCCGCTCATTGTTTCATTATTCATTCTATTGTCTCATTATCCGCCGGTTTTGATCAATCCTGCTTCCGGCATGCCTCAATCAGCCCTGTAAACAGGGGGCGCATGCTGTCCTCCACCGGGAACATAGCCTCCGGGTGCCACTGAACTCCCAGGCCGTATGGATATCCCGCAAGCTCCACCCCTTCCACGATGCCGTCTTCCGCCCGGGCCGTAACTACAAGTCCCTGTCCCAGTTCCTTCACGCTCTGATGATGGAAGCTGTTGGTCCATACCTTATCGCCAAACATCTCATAAAGCCGGCTTCCTTTTTCAATATGTACCAGATGACTGTAATCACCGTTATCGGTGGCCTGGAAATGCTTCATCACATCCCCGTGAAGGGTCACGTCCTGATACAGGGTTCCGCCGCAGGCCACGTTCAGCACCTGATGCCCCCTGCAGATGGCCAGCAAAGGCTTTCCGGCCTGAATCACCTTCCGCATAAGGGGAATCTGGCACCGGTCCAGCACCAGGCTGGTATCACTCAGAAGCCTGTGGGGATTCTCCCCGTAGAAGCTGGGCGATATATCAACTCCGCCTGAAAAAAGAAATCCGTCCATCTTCTCCACATAAATATCCAGCAGAGACTCATCGTCAGTGACGGGAAGAAGCACAGGAAGGCCTCCCGTTTTTATGACGGCGTTAACATAAGTGTCATTGATTCCGTGGCTTGCGCCGCTGCCGTTTGGTCTTTTAAAATGAACTGTTGTAATCCCGATCTGAGGAATCATCATAAACCGCCTCTTTTTCTCCAAAGTTATGGCCCTTTTTTGCCGTGACTAAGTATATCATCAATGCGGATTCTTGTAAATCACCAAAAATCATCTTAAATTTATATAGGTCTATTTATTGACAGACGTCGCGTTAATGTGATAAAATACAAAAGTTGAATTTTTTGTCTTTCCCGAGCAAACATTTGTCAGTACCAGAAAGGACGAAAAATGGTAAATACAAAAAACGAGGAGGAAATTTATGAAAAAGAACACCAAAAAAGTATTAGCACTTGTTCTGGCCGCATCCATGGCTGCATTGGCCGGCTGCGGCGGCGGAAGTGATTCCGGCAGCGCGGGCGGTTCTGCTGAGACCACTGCGGCAGCCGGTGCCGCAGCGGATACCAGCGCGGCGGCCGAGGCCGGAGAGACTGCTGCTGAGACAGAAGCGGCAGCTGCGGAAGGTACATCCGTATCACAGGAAAATGACATGGTAGTAGGAATCAACGTAGACTTCACCACCATGGACCCCATGGATACCAGCGACACTCTGTCCGGCGGTATTCAGAGACTGATCATGGACGGCCTGTTCGGATTCGACGACAACATGGCCATCATCCCCATGCTGGCCACCGATTATGAGGCTAATGACGACGCTACTGAATTCACAATTCATTTAAGACAGGGCATCTCCTTCACCGACGGAACTCCCTGGAACGCCGAGGCTGCCAAGGCTAACCTGGACCGCTGGGGCGACAAGGAGCTGGGTCTGAAGAGAACTACCCTGCTGTGCAACATTCTGAAATCCACTGAGATCGTGGATGACTACACCGTTAAGGTCACTCTGGAAGAGCCCTTCGGCGCGTTCATCCCCACTCTGGCTCATCCCGCCTGCGTGTGCGTCAGCCCTCAGGTTATTGCCAAGGGCAATGAGGAAGCTGCCAAGGCTCCTGTGGGAACCGGCCAGTATACCTTCGTAGAGTGGGTTGCCGGTGAGCACGCAACCATCGCCCTGAACAAGGACTGGTGGGGTTATGATCCGGAGATCTGCGGCGGCGAAGCCCTGGTAGATCCTGATGCAGGATTCAAGACCATCAAGTTCGTTCCGGTTCCTGAGAGCGCAACCCGTGTTGCCATGCTGCAGTCCGGCGACGCTCAGATGATCGAGCCTGTTCCTTCCGAGAACATGGAGACCTTAAAGAGCGATCCCAACGTAGTGGTATCCCAGGAAGAGGGCATCGTAGTCCGTTATCTGATGATGAACAACCAGAAGGCTCCCTTCAATGATGTCCGCGTACGTCAGGCCATCAACTACGCCATCGATAAGGACGCGTACTGTGCCGTTGTTAAGAACGGAATCGCGACTCCCGGCACTTCCATCATCGGACCGTCCGTACAGTTCTACAAAGCCAACGATCCGTACCCCTATGATCCTGAGAAGGCCAAAGAGCTTCTGGCGGAAGCCGGTTATCCCGATGGATTTACCACCAGCGTAATCTTCGCCAGCACTACGGCTAACCAGAAACAGTGTGAGTTCCTGCAGCAGCAGCTGGCTCAGGTAGGAATCACTCTTGAGCTGAATTCCCTGGAGAGCGCCGTTGTAAATGAGAAGGTTCAGGATACCACCGCTCCCGGCGCTGAGGCCGAGGTTGAGATGTACGTGATCGGCTGGTCTCCCTCTACCGGCGATGCTGACTGGGGTATCCGTCCGCTGCTTGCAGTAGAGTCCGAGCCGCCTATGAGCTACAACATCTGCTACTATGAGAATCCGGAGCTGGATCAGCTTCTTCAGGACGCTCTTACCACCGCGGATGACGCCAAGAGAGCAGAAGCTTATGCCAAGGCACAGGATATCATCTGGGAGGACAGCCCCCTTGTCTGCCTGTGCACCGACGACAACACCTGGGCTACTTCCGCCGGAATCGTAGACGCGAAGCTGTTCCCGGATGCGTGCCTGAATCTGAGAAACGCAAAAATGTATAAGTAAAACAGTTCCGTGATACGGGAGAAGAAATAGTATATGGCTTGGCAGCGAGGCCGGGAAGCTTTCCTGCCAAGCCATTTTTTACTTTATCTGTGAAATGGAAGAAAGGGTGTAGAGTATATGCTTAGATACATAATTAAGAGAATCATTGGTGTAATCCCTACCCTTATCATCGTGGTAACCTTCGTATTCTTTTTTGTCCGCATGATTCCGGGCGATCCAGCGCGTCTGGTGGCAGGGCCACAGGCCACCCTGGAGGATGTTGAAGTCGTCAGGGAACAGCTGGGTCTTAATAAACCTGTCCACGAACAGTACATAACCTACGTGACAGGACTTCTTCACGGTGATTTGGGAACGTCTCTAAGAACCAAAAGGCCTGTTACAGTTGAGATATCCAACCGGTACGCCAACACAGCCAAACTGACTTTGATGGCGCTGACATGGAGTACCATCGCCGGGATCCTGCTGGGGGTATGGTCCGGCAAAAACCGAAGCAAATGGCAGGACTACACAGGAATGACTGTGGCCGTTTCAGGCATATCACTGCCTTCCTTCTGGGTGGGCTTCATGCTGATCATGATCTTTTCCGTAAAGCTTCGCTGGTTCCCGACCACAGGAGCTGAATCCTGGAAAAGCCTTATCCTTCCTTCGCTTGCTCTGGGCAGCAGTATCGCGGCTATCATCGCCCGCTTTACCCGCTCTTCCATTATAGAGGTGCTGAAGGACGACTACATCCGTACCGCCCGTGCCAAGGGCCTTAAGGAAAAGGTTGTCGTCTGGCGCCATGCGTTCCGCAATGCCATGATCTCTGTCGTAACTGTCGTCGGCCTCCAGTTCGGTTTCCTTCTGGGCGGCTCCGTGGTTACGGAACAGGTATTTGCTTTCCCGGGACTCGGAAACCTGCTGATCGAATCCGTCAACTATCGTGATTACCCGGCGATCCAGTCCCTGATCCTGATCTTCTCACTGCATTTTGTCGTAATCAACCTGATCGTGGATGTGCTCTACGCCGTCCTCAATCCGGAAATCCAGTTAAGCTAGGAAGGAGGAAAGCAAAATGGCAAAGAAAAAAGTTTTGACAGAACAAAACGACATCAGCACACCGTTTTCCGAGTTTGTCCGGAAATTTAAGAAGCAGAAGACGGCTATCGCCGCTCTGGTCTTTATTCTCTTCCTGGTGATTTTGTCCTTTATCAGCTATTCCATCGTTCCTTACGGGATCAATGAATACGACTACAGCTCCATCATGCAGGCTCCCAGTGCCGCTCACATCTTCGGCACAGACGAATTCGGCAGAGATCTGTTCTCTCGTATCCTGTGCGGCACCGGCATTTCCCTGGGCGTCGGCCTGTTTTCCGTATCCATCGCAGCGGTGATCGGTTCCATACTGGGCCTGATCGGCGGCTACTACGGCGGCCTCATCGATGCCCTGATCATGCGTGTCTGTGACGCGCTGTTCGCTTTCCCCGGCATCATCCTGGCAATCGCCATCGTGGCGATCCTGGGCAACGGCATGGTAAACGTGGTCATCGCCGTGGCTGTATTCAACATTCCCAAGTTTGCCCGGCTGGTCCGCGGCAATACTCTGGCTACCAAAAACAGCGTATTTGTCCAGGCAGCCAAAAATATCGGCGCGGGGGACGCCAGAATCCTGTTCCGGCACATTCTTCCCAGCGCCATCCCGGACATTATCGTACAGTACAGTATGTCCATCGGCTCCTCCATTCTGACCGCTTCTTCCCTGAGCTTTCTGGGTATGGGCGCTCAGCCCCCCACTCCCGAATGGGGACTGCTTCTCAGCAATGGACGTAACTACATGATGAGCAGCTGGCACATCACTCTGTTCCCCGGCCTGGCCATCTTCCTGACCGTTCTCAGCTTCAATCTGCTGGGCGACGGCATGCGCGATGCCCTTGACCCGAAGCTGACTGATTAAGGAGGTGCTGAAATGTCTGATAACGCAATGAATCAAGTGAAGGTTCAGATGGAACCAGGCGCCGACGGCAAGAATATCCTGGAAATCAAAAACATGCACACCTATTTCTACATGGACAGCGGCGTGGTAAAATCCGTTGACGGCGTAGATATCGAGCTGAAAGAGGGCTCTACTCTGGGTATCGTGGGAGAATCCGGCAGCGGCAAGAGCGTCACCGCCCTCTCCGTCATGGGCCTTCTTATGGGAACTACCGGCAAGATCGCCGAGGGCGAAATCCTCCTTGACGGCAATGATATCGTCCATATCAGCAACGAGGACCGCCGGAAGCTGCGCGGCAGCAAGATCTCCATGATCTTCCAGGAGCCTATGACCAGCTTAAATCCGGTCATGCGGATCGGCGACCAGATCATGGAAGGCATCCTTCTCCATCAGAAGGTAAGCAAGAAAGAAGCGGAAGCCAAGGCTCTTGAGATGCTGAAAATGACCGGTCTTCCCCGGGCGGAAAAGATGATGAGGGAATTCCCCTTTCAGCTGTCCGGCGGACAGCGCCAGCGTGTCATGATCGCCATGGCCCTGGTCTGCAATCCTCAGATCCTGATTGCCGACGAGCCCACCACGGCTCTGGATGTGACGATTCAGGCACAGATTCTGGATCTGATGAACAAACTGAAGAAAGAAATCGGAACCTCGATTCTCTTCATCACCCACGATCTGGGAGTGGTGGCGGAGATCTGCGACTCGGTAGTGGTCATGTACTGCGGCCGCGTGGTGGAAAAAGGTTCCGTCAATGATATTTTTGAGAATCCGTCCCATCCCTACACGGAAGGCCTGCTGAATTCAATCCCCAAGCTGGGCGTCCACGTAGAAGAGCTGGATTCCATTCCGGGGAACGTCCCCAATCCCAAATATATGCCCAAGGGCTGCAAATTCGCTCCCCGCTGCAAATACGCTTTTGATAAGTGCAGAGAAGAAGAGCCTGGATTTACGGAGCTGGGCGGCGGCCACCAGAGCCGGTGCTGGCTTTGCCAGCAGAAAGGAGGGATTCACTGATGGCAGATAATTTACTGGAAGTGAAGGGATTAAAACAGTATTATGCCACCAAGGGCGATTTCGGCCAGAAGACAGGCTATGTAAAGGCTGTGGACGGCGTAGACTTTGAGGTACGCCGCGGTGAGGTCTTCGGAATCGTAGGCGAATCCGGCTGCGGCAAGTCCACCCTGGGGAAAAGCATCTGCAAGCTGATCGAACCTACAGAGGGCAGCATCCTCCTGGACGGCGAGGAGATTTCCAAATATTCTCCCCGTCAGATGCGCGCCATCCGCAAAAAGGTGCAGATGGTATTCCAGGACCCTTACGCGTCCTTAAATCCCAGGATGTCCGTCCGCGACATTATAGCGGAACCGCTGATCATTCACGGTCTGACCAAGACCAGGCAGGAGACGGACGCGAAGGTCATCGATCTTCTCCGCCGGGTCGGTCTGGACGACTATCACGCCAACCGCTATCCTCATGAGTTTTCCGGCGGACAGCGCCAGAGGATCGGCATCGCGCGCGCTCTGGCCGTACAGCCGGAGCTGATCATCGCCGACGAGCCGGTTTCCGCTCTGGACGTATCCATTCAGTCCCAGGTTCTGAACCTGATGAACAAACTGAAGAAGGCCCACCATCTGACCTACATCTTCGTGGCCCACGACTTAAGCGTGGTGGAACACATCAGCGACCGGGTAGGCGTTATGTACCTGGGCAACTTCGTGGAGGTGGCGGACAAATACAACCTGTACCAGAATCCGCTCCATCCCTATACCAAAGCCCTTCTGTCGGCGGTTCCCATTCCGGATCCCAAGGCTAAGAAGGACCGGGTCATTCTGGAAGGCAGCATTCCGTCCGCTCTGAATCCGCCCAGCGGCTGTAAATTCCACACCCGCTGTCCTCAGTGCATGGAGCGGTGCAGGACGGAGGTTCCGCCCAAATATCAGGTAAGCGACGACCATTACGTCTACTGTCACCTGTATGATACGGAGGAAGCAAAAAAAGAGGCAAGAAAAGCAGAAGAAGCAGTTGTGAAATAATCTGTTTTGCGCTACAATATAATAACTCCGGATACGATGCGGGGGCTGCGGATTTTTCCGCAGCCTTTCCTGCGCCCGGAGAAACTACAGGAAACGAGGCAACAACCATGAAACTGTTTATCAGCGCGGACATCGAAGGCTGCGCCGGTACAACTTTAGGCTATGAGACACACAAAAATGAACCGGCTTACGCGGCTTTCGCCCGCCAAATGACGGAGGAAGTGGCCGCCGTATGCAGGGCAGCCCTGAACGCCGGCGTCTGTGAGATCGTGGTAAAGGACGGACACGGAGACGCAAGCAACATTGACATCTCCGCCATGCCGGAAGGCGTCACCCTGATACGCGGAAAAAGCGGGCATCCCATCAACATGATGTTCGGCCTGGACGAAACCTTTGACGCGGTTCTCTACATCGGTTACCACGCGCCGGCAGGCGATCCCGGAAGTCCCTTAAGCCATACCTCCACAGGCAACAGCAACTACATTCTCCTAAACGGCAAAAGGATGAGCGAATTTATGCTGAACAGCTGCACCGCCGCCATGTTCGGCGTCCCTGTGGTATTTTTGTCGGGAGACGAGCGGATCTGCCGGCTGGCCCGGGAGATGGTCCCGTCCATCACCACCGTATCCACCAAAAAAGGCGTGGGAGGCTGCGCTTTCAATAAAGCTCCCGCGACTGTCCTGAAAGAACTGGAAACGGCGGTCACCGGCCTGCTTACCGGAACACCTGAGCAGGTACGCCAGCGGTTTTCTGCCGGAAAGATCGCTCTTCCGGAGGAATTTGTCTATGAAGTGAACCTGAAGGACTTAAAGCGGGCCTATCAGATGTCCTTCTATCCGGGTATGGAGACGGTAGATGAACGCACTCTCCGCCTGAAGAGCAAAAACTGGATGGACATTGTTACCGCCCATTCCTTTGTCGTCTACTGACGCGCTCTGTCTCAGAAAATTTTTACACCATGAAGCGGCCCCCACGACCTTGCGGGTCTGCCCCGCTTCTCACAGGAATACATTTATCACAGATTATGGAGGAAATTCCGGATATGGTTAATATCAAGATTATAGAAGATCTGTCCAACGCCTTCGGCCCCAGCGGTTTTGAGGAGGACGTTGTAAAAGTAATTCAGAAATACTGTCAGGGCCTGAACCTGAAAAACGACGCCATGCACAATGTTTACGCCGCCATGCCCGGCGGCCCGGCCCTCTACGGGGACTCGCCGGCTCAGAAGCGTCAAAAGCCGGTCTTTATGCTGGACGCCCATTCCGACGAGTGCGGATTCATGGTTCAGAATATTGAGGACAACGGCCTGCTCAGCATCATTACCCTGGGCGGCATTCACCTGACCAACATACCTGCCCATTCAGTCATTCTCCGCAACGGCCGGGGAGAGCTGATCCACGGGATCACTACCTCTAAACCGGTCCATTTCCTGACCGCCGCCCAGAAGCAGGACAACTCTCTGACCATCGAAGAGATCAAAGTAGACGTAGGCGCCAGCAGCAAACAGGAGGTCATCGAAGAGTACGGCATCGCCGTCGGCGATCCCATGGTGCCGGACGTGACCTTCTCCTACGATGAGAAGCACGGTATCCTGAGCGGCAGGGCCTTTGACAACCGGGTCGGCTGTATGTGCATCATCGAAACCATGCAGGCGCTGAAGGCGGAGAGCCGGAATCTGGCCGTAGACGTGATTGGGGCTTTCGCTTCCCAGGAGGAAGTGGGGATGCGCGGCGCCACGGTGACCTCCCAGCAGGTAAAGCCGGATCTGG
>CANQSK010000120.1 GCA_947626475.1 uncultured Lachnospiraceae bacterium | reverse complement strand
AAATTAAAAACACTGTAGTCCGTTCCATTATCCGAACTACAGTGTTCTATTTATTTCCCCATCCCGTGAAAAGTAACTTTTTTAGTTCTAAAGCTCCCCGATACCATTTTTTAGTTCTAAAGCTCCCCGATGGCCTCCCTCACGTTCCGGACACCGGTCAGCTTCATCTTATCCGACGGCTTCATCTTGTCCAGGCAGATCTGAGGCAGAATGCAGCGCGTAAAGCCCAGCTTTACCGCCTCGTTGACCCGCTGCTCCGCCATGGAGACGGCGCGGACCTCGCCGGACAGGCCCACCTCGCCAAAGACGATGGTTTTCTCATCCACCGGCTTGTCCTTCAGGCTGGACACCAGAGCCAGGACAATGGCCAGATCCAGGGCCGGCTCGTTCATCCGCATGCCTCCCGCAATGTTTACGTAAGCGTCGTACCGGGACATCTCATAGTGGCACCGCTTCTCCAGCACCGCCATCAGCAGGTTCACCCGGTTGTAGTCGGTGCCTGCCGCCGTCCGCCGTGGAATGCCCAGGTTCGTCTGGGTCACCAGAGCCTGAACCTCCAGCAGGATAGGACGGGTTCCCTCCATGGCGCAGGCCACCACCGCCCCCGAGGCTCCCTCGGGCCGTCCGTCCAGCATAAACTCAGAGGGATTCTCCACCTCAACCAGGCCCTGTTCCCTCATCTCAAATACGCCGATCTCATTGGTGGAGCCGAAACGGTTCTTCACGCCCCTCAGAATCCGGTAGGAAGCGTGGCGGTCGCCCTCAAAATACAGCACAGTGTCCACCATATGCTCCAGCACCCGTGGTCCGGCAACTACGCCTTCCTTGGTCACATGACCTACGATAAAAATAGTGATCCCGGCTCCCTTGGCAATCTGCATCAGCAGATTGGTGGATTCCCGGACCTGGCTGACGCTTCCCGGAGCGGAGGCTACCTCTTCCCGGTACATGGTCTGGATGGAATCGATGATGACTATATCCGGCTTCACTTCCAGAATCGTCTCCTGGATATTGTCCAGACTGGTCTCACAGAGAAACAGCAGATCTCCGGATATAGCCCCGATGCGGTTGGCCCGCAGCTTGATCTGCTTTAAGGACTCCTCGCCGGATATGTAGAGCACCCGGCGGCCTGCCGCCGCCAGATTCCGGCACACCTGCAGAAGCAGGGTGGATTTGCCGATTCCCGGATCTCCTCCAACCAGAACCAGGGAGCCGGCCACTACGCCGCCTCCCAGCACCCGGTCAAGCTCCCCGTAGCCGGTGGAATCCCGCTCCTTCTCCTCAATGGAAATCTCCGAAAGCCGCGCCGGCCTGACTTTCTCAGGAGGCCGGAGCTTTACGGAGGAGCCTTCCTTCTTTCCCACAGGCTCCTCCACGAAGGTATTCCACTCCCGGCAGGCCGGACACTGACCCATCCACTTTGCCGATTCAAAACCGCACTCTTTACAGAAGAACGCGGTCGCCTTTCCTTTCGCCATACCTGTTCTCTACTTCTTCTCGATTCGGACGGCCGCTGACGCGCCTCCGCTCAGCTCCACGCTGAAGTTCAGCTTCCCGCTCATGTTGGTCTTCATGGTTCCGGCCGCGGTGCCGTCTACAAATACCTCGTACACAGCGTCATCCTCCAGCTGTACGGTAATCTGAACGTCCCTGTCGCCTTCCGCCGTAAACTCCACTCCGGCGTCTGTCTCCGTAAAATTCTCCACAGCGGTGCCCGGAACGGACTCATAGACAAACATCCCGTTCCTCTCCAGCTTGGTGATCTCCGCGAAGGTCTTCACCTTGTACAGATCTCCGCTGCTCTCAAAATTGTCCAGCTTGGCCTTTGCCTCCAGCTGATAGTTTCCAAAACTGATGCTTCCGTCCGACTCCGTGCGAATCAGCTCCTGAATCACCGGCATACTCTTATCCTCCTGTCTTTCTCTTTTGTCTGTCCGTCTGATCATTCATTATGTCCCGCGTTGAATACCAGCTGGCCCTCATCGCTGCTGATCTCCACCTGGTCTCCTTCCTTCACCGCGCCTTCCAGAATCTTCTCCGCCAGCTTATCCTCCACCTGGCTCTGGATGGTGCGGCGCAGCGGCCGGGCGCCGTACTTCTCATCATAACCCTTCTCGATCAAGAACTCCTTGCCCTGATCGGTCACCAGCAGGTCAATGTTCATCTGCTGTCTGGTCCTCTTGTTGATATTGCTCAGCATGATGGAGACGATCTCCTTCATGTTGTCCCGGTTCAGAGGATGGAAGACAATGATCTCGTCCACGCGGTTGATAAACTCCGGCTTAAACAGCCGCCGCACCTCCTCCATGACCCGGTCTTTCATGAATTTATATTTCTCCGCATCGTCATCCACGGAGGTGAATCCCAGACGCCTGGGCGTGATGATGCTCTCCGCTCCCGCGTTGCTGGTCATAATGAGAATCGTATTTTTAAAATCGATCTTTCTGCCCTGGGCGTCCGTGATATGTCCGTCGTCCAGCACCTGCAGAAGAATGTTGAACACATCCGGATGGGCTTTCTCAATCTCATCAAAAAGAATCACGCTGTAGGGGTTCCGGCGGACCTTCTCGCTCAGCTGTCCGCCCTCGTCGTAGCCCACATATCCGGGCGGCGAGCCGATCATCTTGGACACGCTGTGCTTCTCCATGTACTCCGACATATCCACGCGGATCAACGCGTTCTCCGTGCCGAACATGGCCTCGGCCAGAGCCTTGCAGAGCTCGGTCTTTCCGACGCCGGTAGGTCCCAGAAACAGGAAGGAACCGATGGGACGCTTGGGGTCCTTCAGGCCTACGCGGCCGCGGCGGATTGCCCGGGCCACGGCAGTCACCGCCTCCTCCTGGCCTACCACTCTCTCATGAAGGATGGACTCCAGCTTCTGCAGCCGCTCAGATTCCTCCTCCTCCAGCTTGCGCACGGGGATCTTGGTCCAGCCTGACACTACGTCCGCAATCTCGCCCTCTGTCACCACCAGCATGCGGCTGGTCTTCTCCTTCTGCCATTTGTCGCGGATCTTCTCGATCTTCTCGCGCTTTCTGCCCTGGCGCCGCTTGATCTCTCCCGCCTTCTCATAGTTCTCCGAGGCGATGGCGGCCTCCTTCTGGTGCTCCAGGCTGTCAATCTCCTGTTCCAGAGTCTTGATCTCCTCCGGCTCCACAAACACCGTCAGGCGCAGCTTGGATGACGCTTCGTCTATCAGATCGATGGCCTTGTCCGGCAGGAAACGGTCGTTGATATACCGGGCCGACAGACGGACCGCCGCCTGCAGGGCCTCATCCGTGATCTTCACGTGGTGATGCTCCTCATACCGGCTCCGAAGGCCCTTCAGAATCTCATAGGCCTCCTCCTCGGAGGGCTCCTCCACCGTCACCGGCTGGAACCGCCGCTCCAGAGCGGAGTCCTTCTCAATGTACTTGCGGTACTCTTCAATGGTGGTGGCGCCGATCAGCTGAATCTCGCCACGGGCCAGAGACGGCTTCAGGATATTGGAAGCGTCGATGGCTCCTTCCGCACCGCCCGCTCCGATGATAGTATGAATCTCATCGATAAACAGCAGTACGTCGCCGTCGGCCATCACCTCCGACAGTACCTTCTTGATCCGCTCCTCAAACTCACCCCTGTACTTGGAGCCGGCCACCATGCCGGACAGGTCCAGGGTCATTACCCGCTTGCCCAGAATCGTCTCCGGAACGTCTCCCTCCGCGATCATCTGGGCCAGACCTTCCACCACCGCGGTCTTTCCTACTCCCGGCTCTCCGATCAGGCAGGGATTATTCTTCGTCCTGCGGCTGAGAATCTGGACCACCCGCTGAATCTCCCGTTTTCTTCCGATAACCGGATCCAGCTTTCCTTCCCTGGCCAGGGCCGTCAGATCGCGGCTGTAGCTGTCCAGCGTCGGCGTGCCGGCGCGGCTCTTCCCGCCGGCGCCCGCTCTCTGACTTCCCTGCAGATCCTCCCGATTGGCCGGAGCGTCCTCGCCCATAGCCGCCAGCAGGTCCACATAAAGCCTCTGGATGCTGATTCCCATAGTATTCAGAAGACGGGTCGCCACGCAGTCATTCTCCCGGATAATGGCGATCAGCAGATGCTCCGTGCCGATCAGCGGGGCTTTGAAGCGGACGGCTTCCCGGTAGCTGTTCTCAAGCACCCGGCGGGCGCTGGGCGTGTAGCCGCTCTGCTCTCTGAGGCGGACAGGCTGGTTCGGCATGATCAGCTGGCTCACCAGCTCTATGACTTTGTCCTCCCGGACTCCGCACTCCTCCAGAACTCTGGCCGCCACGCCGGTACCTTCCTGCAAAAGACCCAGCAGCAGATGCTCCGTCCCCACATAGTTATGCTCCAGGGACTCCGCCGCGTCCGCAGCCAGGGCAATGGCCGTTTTGGCTTTCTCTGTAAAACGATCTATCATAAACATTCCTCCTGGTATCTCATTTTTATCGCAGTTCCGGAAGCCGGCCGCGAAGGTATTCCGCTCTGGCGACGTCCAGCTCCGACCGGTCCAGAGGCTTCGACGACGCCCTCTGCAGGCTGGCCGTCTGAATCCCCAGCATCAGCCGGTAGACCGAGCAGGTCTCCCCAAACTGAATCAGTCCGTCGGCTTCTCCCGCCATCAGCTGGGAAAGAAAAGTCATGGCGTCCTTCATATTGAGGCGTCTGGCGTACTTCAGCACCCCGTAGGACTTGTAGACCTCGTCCTCCCGCTCAAGGCGGTGGCTCTTCAGCGCCATGCTCCTGACCTGGTTCTCCTGCTCATCCAGCTGTACGGCAACCCGGCCTACCAGCTCCGCCAGCTCCCACTCCGGCTGACCCATGGTCTTCTGGTTGGAGATCTCATAGAGGGCCCCGTAATTCTCCCGGCCTTCCCCGTTCACTCCCCTGATGGTCACTCCGAACCGGCTCATATCGCTGATCATGGAAGGAAACTTCTTGCCAAGCAGATGCACGATCACCGACGCTTTCATTCCCGTGCCCACATTGGTGGGATAAGTGGTCAGATATCCGTACTTCTCGTCGAAGGCATAGGAAAACCTGGCGTTAATGAAATCATCCACCTGGCTGGCCGTCTTCCAGGCCTCGCTCACATGAAGCCCCGGAGTCAGAACCTGGATCCGGATATGGTCCGCGCCGTTGAACACCAGGTTCACATCCTCCTTCTCGGAAACCAGCATGGCCATGGGCGCCTTCTTATTCAATATGGCGGTGTTGATAAGACGCCGCTCCTTCATGGCCCGTCGTTCCAGGTCGGTGGCGGTCTCCAGATTCACCGTCTCGTAGCTGCGGCCCTCATGGCCGTCCAGCTCGCTCAGACCGCTGCAGAGCCGGTCCACCATCTCTCTTCCGTCCTTCTCCGACAGCCGGGAGGGAAACACATAATCCTTCAGATTCCGGGCCAGGCGGACCTTGCTGCTGACAATGTTCTTCCTCTCCCGGTCAATCTCTTCATACCACTTAGACATCGGTTCTCATCCCTTCCTTCAGCGCTCTGATCTGATCCCGGCACAGGGCGGCCGTCTCATATTCCTCCAGCCGGAGCGCCTCCTTCAGCTGCCGCTCCAGAGCCCGTATCTTCTCCTCCGGAGAGATCTGCGGCTGCTCTCCCGCCGCCGAACCGTCCCCGGGGCCCGGCTGCTCCTTCCTCTCCGCGTCAGTCTCCTCCGTACTGCCCGAACTCTGATAGGCCGGCCGCTTGCCCTTGTGGCAGTCGCTTCCCTGAAGCTGCTTGATATTGTCGCGAATCAGCACGTCAAACACATCATAGCAGTCTGCGCAGCCAAAGGTGCTGTTATCCACAAATTCCTGATACGTCATACCGCAGGTAGGACACACGATCTGCTGGTACTTATCCACCTTCTCCGCAGGCGCCTCGCCTCCCAGAAGGGCGGACAGAAACTGGGCGAAGGGAAACTCGCCCTCAAACAAGGCGGAATATTGACCGAAATCCATCTCCTTGGCGCACTGAATGCAGAAATGGTGGTCTGTCTTCACGCCGTTGATCACTTCCGTATACTGTATGTTCGCTTCGCGAATCTTACATCTCTCACACAACATGACTATCCTCCAGCCTTTATTCCTCTGATTCTTCCCAGTTGGCAAACAGCTCGTAAATCTCGTCTACCAGCCGGTGTACCTCTTCCTTCTGAATGCCTTTGCAGACGCCCTTGGCCAGATCCACGGCAATCTCCCGCTTCATCTCCTCCAGGACCCGCTGCTTGTTGGTCTCCAGGGACACTACTGCGCCCTTTCTCCGGTCCAGCTTCACAAATCCTTCCTCCCGGAGGACGGAATAGGCTTTATTTACCGTATGCATGTTAATGCTCACGTATTCTGCAAGCTGCCGGACAGACGGCAGAGAATCCCCCTCATGAATGCGTCCGGTGGCGATTCCCAGTATGATCTGATTCCTCAGCTGCATATATAGCGCTTCATCGCTGTTAAAATCGATTCTCAAAACCATAGTCACACCATCTTTCGTTATATCTGTTATAGCGATCATATAACATTTTCCCGAAATCGTCAAGTGTTTTGCCTATGGAAAAGGCTGTCAAATCAATTGACAGCCTCGTCGGTTAAATTCCCAAATCTACAGACTCAAAATCATCGTCCGATCCGCCTGAGGACGCCGGCCTGCTCTGGGGCCGCCCCTGGACATTTCCCTGATACCGTCTCTCCTCCTCGGCGATTCTCTGCTCCTCTTCTCTGGGAAGGGGACCTCTCACTACATAGTTCTGAGAAGCCGGCCTCTGCGCCCCCTGGGAGGGCCTGGCCTGTCCGGAGGGTCTTGCCTGCTGGCCGGACTGTCTGGGCAGCTGGCCTGTCTGGCCGCTCTGTCTGGGCAGCTGGCCTGTCTGACTGCTCTGTCTGGGCAGCTGACCTGTCTGGCCGCTCTGTCTGGGCGGCTGGCCTGTCTGTCTCTTCTGAACCTGGCGGGCCCGGATCTGCTCTTCAGCCTGGTAGGACCTGCTGCTCCGCACTGCTTCTTCCTCGGCAAGAACCTGACGGTAGCGCTCCTCCCGCGCCGCCCGGCGCCGGTCCGCTTCTCCCTGTTTCTGAGCCGCCTTCCGCCGCTGCGGGTAATCGCTGTTGTCCCGCTTTCCTTCGTAGAAATCATCCTTGCCGCCCCTGGTCGCCATCAGCGCGATGATGACGATCAGCAGAACCACTGCCAGGGCGATCAGGCCGATAATGATATAGAACCGCATATTATAATCGTCGAGAAGGGAATTGTACTTGTCCGCCAACTCCGCGTACTCGGAGCCTTCGCCCGTATCCGCCGGGTCGCGGAAATACCGCTGCAGCGTCTTCTCTGTCAGGTCGTAACGGTAGAACTCATTCTCGCCGCTCTCGTTGGTCGCGTAGAATACGCAGTACTGAGGATTGTCGCGGTCGGCTCCCCATACCCAGCCCTGCACTTCATTTCCGTCAATGGCAACGGAACAGGGAACAAATCCCTCCGGAATGGGAACATCCTCAGTCACCTGACGGACCGTCACAGTCCTCTCCGGCGTCTTCAGCACTACGCCCGCGTCAGAAGCCGCTCCGGCCCCTTCGCTGTCAGCCGTCTTGGTCACATTGATAGTATAAGTCTTCACCGTATGGCCGTCCTGAGCCGTTACGGTACATACGATCTGGTTCTCACCAATCTGCAGGTTCTCATTGCCTGAGACGGAAACGCTGGCGCCTGAATCCACTGCCGGCGCATCCACAACCAGACTGCTCACATCTCCTCCCACCGTCGCCGTGTAAGTATCCACATCCGGCGAGAAAATGGGACTCAAGGTTCCCGGAGATATCTGGAGACCGGCCAGGTTGGCATTGGTGGAGTCGCTGGCCGCTGCCGCCACCGTGACGGTAGACGTACCCTGCTGTCCCACATCAACCAGCTGGCTGTCGCTGTTATAAACTTCCTGAGATGTGATCGTGATCGCGCTGCCTCCGGCCCTCATGGCTCTGAAGGTCAGGGAAAAAGCCAGTTCCTTGTTGTTCGGAGTCTCGCTGCTTCCCGTCACCCGCAGGGCGCCTGCCCCGCCGCTGGCCCCGTCGCCGCTCACAAACTCCAGAGCCGAAGCGTCATAAGCCAGCATCACGTCGGCATTGCTGATGTTCTCTCCGTCGGCGGCGGTAATCTTCATGGTGACCGTCACCGTCTGTCCGGTAGTGGTGGAGGGATCGGAAAATGCGATCCTTGCCGCCAGCGCCTGGAAGGTCGTTCCCAGAGTCATAACCGCTGTAAGAATCATACCGGCCAGAAATCTTCTCGTTTGCTTTCTCATATTTTTCTGTTCCCCTTTCCTAATCTACTGGACAATGGTCACGTTGCTGCCGCCTGGCCCGCTCCCGACGGATACTCCGCCTCCGGAGGAAGAGCCGGCGCTTCCGGGACCGCTGCTGTCAGGGTAAACCCCCGGACCGCCGCTGACGCCGGGTCCGCCGCTGTAATCCGTTCCCTGGCTGACTCCGGGGCCGCCGGATGTGCCGGAGGACCACGTTCCTCCCGAATTCAGCGCGCTGTTGTGGGTCGGTCCGTTCTGCTGTCTCACCACTCGGATGACATACTGCCGCACGTCGCCGTTCTGTGCCCTGACGGAGATCACGATCTCATTGATGCCGCTCTGGAGATTGACGGTTCCCGTTCCGCTTATGGATGCCGATGAAGAATAAGCGGAAGCATTCACCTGTACCTGCCCCACGGAGGAATTCACGATCAGATCGTAGTTGACCGTATCCCTGTTGAAGGTAGGCGTCAGGGCAAATCCGTCCACAACAAGATCGGACAGCTTGTTGTTGGGGCTTCCGTCTCCCGTCGGCTTGGCGCATGCCGTGGAAGGCATATTCAGGTAAACGGGAATCTTAAACACCAGGGAGCTCTTTTTCAGCTCCGAGCCGTAAGCTTCCGCAAGCTTCGCTCCCTCGGAAGCCGCCGCCTGAATATTGGTCATATACTGATGCTTGTACAGGTTCGTGCCCTGTACGTTAAATTTCTTCAGATAGAAGGTATCCTGTCCTACCTTCACATAGTTTGTTCCGTAATGAAGGGCCCCGCCTATGATGGACTTGTCTACGCTGTTCCAGGGGCGGTTATAGCTTCCGGACTGGGAAGCGTACCACAGGCCTCTGGTCACCGCGTCCATATCGCCGGACTTGTAGGCCTCCACATTAAAGAAATTGTAGTAGCCGGTGTAGCCGGATACCGTTCCGGATATGCTTCTTCCGTTTCCGCTGTTGCCCTGCTCCTGGAGGATCATGGCCGCCAGAACATAGGGATTCACTCCCGACTGGGCGCCGGCGTTCATGATAATGTCCACGTAATCCGCCACAGGAGCGCCGGAAGAGGAAGTGCTGCCGGTTGTTACCGAACCGACCACGCCGGGACCGCCTGAATAATCGATACCGCTGTTAGTATTGCCGCCAGGGCCGGAAGTCATTCCGCCCGCAAGCGTCATAAGGATGCGCCGGCTGTCAAACACACTGCCGGCCGCTCCCAGGATTCGTCCTCCCACGCCGCTTCCGGGCGCCTGAAGACTGACGTTCGGCTTATTGCTGGCGCTGCTGCTTCCCGGAGCCTGGAAGTTGACGC
>CANQSK010000119.1 GCA_947626475.1 uncultured Lachnospiraceae bacterium | reverse complement strand
TCCCGGCCCAGTTTATCTCCGAGGCCGTGGACCAGACCAGAGGGTGGTTCCATTCCCTGATGGCTGAGTCCACCCTGCTGTTCAACTGCTCTCCCTATGAAAATGTGATCGTTCTGGGCCATGTCCAGGATGAGAACGGACAGAAGATGAGCAAGTCCAAGGGCAACGCCGTAGATCCCTTTGAGGCCCTGGCCACCTACGGCGCCGACGCCATCCGGTGGTATTTCTACACCAACGGCGCGCCCTGGCTGCCCAAACGTTTCTCCGGCAAGGCCGTGACGGAGGGCCAGCGGAAGTTCATGGGTACTCTGTGGAATACCTATGCCTTCTTCGTGCTGTACGCCAACATCGACGAGTTTGACGCGACGAAGTACACGCTGGATTATGAAAAAATTTCCGTTATGGATAAATGGCTTCTGTCCAAAATGAATACACTGATAAAAGAGGTGGATGAAAACCTGGATCAGTACCGGATTCCCGAGGCGGCGAGAGTGCTGGAGGAGTTCGTGGATGATATGAGCAACTGGTATGTCCGCAGAAGCCGTGAGCGTTTCTGGGCAAAGGGTATGGAGCAGGATAAGATCAACGCCTACATGACGCTCTATACGGCCCTGGTGACCGTCTGCAAGGCGGCGGCTCCCATGATCCCGTTCATGACGGAGGCGATCTACCGGAACCTGGTATGCAGCATTGACAAGACAGCGCCGGAGAGCATTCATCTGTGCGATTTTCCTGTGGCTGACGAGAGGTATATTGACAAAAAGCTGGAAGAGGACATGGATGAGGTGCTTCGTGTGGTGGTCCTGGGCCGCGCGGCGAGAAATACGGCGAACCTGAAGAACCGCCAGCCTCTGGCCCAGATGTTTATCAAGGCCGATCATACTCTTTCAGATTTCTATGTGGAAATCATCGAGGATGAGCTGAATGTGAAGAAGGCGTCATTTACCGATGACGTGCGGGCATTTACATCATACACCTTCAAGCCTCAGCTTAAGACCGTAGGTCCCAAGTACGGAAAGCAGCTTGGCAATATCCGCAGGGCCCTGTCAGAGGTGGACGGCAACGCCGCCATGGACACCCTGAAGGCGGAGGGCGCCCTTACCTTCAGGTTCGGCGAGACGGAAGTCGTTCTGACAGAGGATGACCTGCTTATCGATATGAGCCAGAAGGCCGGCTATGTGTCTGAGGCGGACAATTCGGTTACTGTAGTTCTTGACGCCAATCTGACGCCGGAGCTGATCGAGGAAGGCTTCGTCCGGGAGCTGATCAGCAAGATTCAGACCATGCGAAAAGAAGCGGGATTCGAGGTCATGGACCACATTGCCGTATGGCAGCGGGGCAATGAGAAGATTGCGGGAATTTTTGAGCGGTACGGCGCTCAGATCAAATCGGAGGTTCTGGCGGAAGAGATTTCCGAGGGAGCGTCTGACGGCTACAGCAAGGACTGGAGCATCAACGGAGAGAACGTCACACTGGAAGTAAAAAGATTATAGGCAGTGTTCCCTGAAAAGGGACTGCCTGACATGACAACATTGAGAAGATAACAATCAGAGGAGTGATTTTAAAAAATGGAACCCCAATTCGACAAAGAGGAGTTTAAGCGGTCTGTCATCTATACGATGAAGAGCAAATACCGCAAGAAGATCGAGGACGCCAGCAAGCAGGAGATGTTTCAGGCGGTGGCTTTCGCGGTGAAGGAAATGATCGTTGACAAATGGATCGCGACCCACAAGCAGTACGAGAGACAGGATGTGAGAACCGTCTACTATCTGTCCATGGAATTTCTGATGGGCCGCGCCCTGGGCAACAACATCATCAACCTGATGGCTTACGATCAGATCCGCGAGACTCTGGAGGAGATGGGCTATGATCTGACGGACCTGGAGGACCAGGAGCCGGACGCGGCTCTCGGCAACGGCGGTCTCGGCCGCCTGGCGGCATGTTTTCTGGATTCTCTGGCAACCCTGGGCTATCCGGCCTACGGCTGCGGCATCCGTTATCATTACGGGATGTTCAAGCAGAAGATTGAGAACGGATTCCAGGTGGAGGTTCCCGACGAATGGCTCAGGGACGGTAATCCCTTTGAGGTGCGCCGCTCCGAGTACGCCCAGGAGGTCAAATTCGGCGGCTATGTGAAGCAGGTATGGGAAGGCGGCCGGCAGCGCTTCATCCAGGAGGGCTATCAGTCGGTTATGGCGATTCCCTATGATCTTCCCATCGTAGGCTACAACAATAATGTGGTCAACACCCTGCGTATCTGGGACGCCCAGCCCATCAATATGTTCAACCTGGACTCTTTTGACAAGGGCGATTACCAGAAGGCGGTGGAGCAGGAGAACCTGGCCAAGAATATCTGCGAGGTTCTGTACCCCAACGACAACCACACGGCAGGCAAGGAACTGAGGCTGAAGCAGCAGTATTTCTTTATCTCCGCCAGCGTGCAGCGCGTCGTAAAGAAATATAAGGTCCATCACGCGGATATGCGTCATTTCCATGAGAAGAACGTGTTCCAGTTAAACGACACCCATCCCACGGTGGCGGTTCCGGAGCTGATGAGGATCCTGATCGATGAAGAAGGCCTGACCTGGGACGAGGCGTGGAATGTGACTACCAAAACCTGCGCCTACACCAATCACACCATTATGTCGGAAGCTCTGGAGAAATGGCCCATTGATCTGTTCAAGAGGCTTCTGCCCCGAGTCTATCAGATCGTGGATGAGATCAACCGCCGCTTTGTGGAGCAGATCCGCCAGATGTATCCCGGCGACGAGAGCAAGGTGGCCAAGATGGCCATTCTCTACAACGGTCAGGTGCGCATGGCTTATCTGGCCATTGCCGGAAGCTTTTCCGTCAACGGCGTGGCAAAGCTCCACACGGAGATCCTGGAGAAGCAGGAGCTGAGGGATTTCTACGAGATGACTCCGTGGAAGTTCAACAACAAGACCAACGGCATCACCCAGAGGCGTTTCCTCCTTCACGGCAACCCGCTTCTGGCCAGGTGGGTGACGGAGAAGATCGGAACCGACGAGTGGACTACCAACCTTCCGCTGATCGAGGGTCTGGCGAAATACGCCGACGATCCCCAGGCACAGAGGGAGTTTAACGAGATCAAATATCAGAACAAGCTGCGCCTGGCAAAGTACATCTGGGAGAACAACGGCATTGAGGTGGATCCCAATTCCATTTTCGACGTGCAGGTGAAGAGGCTTCATGAATACAAGAGGCAGCTGCTGAACATCCTTCACGTAATGTATCTGTACACCAGGCTGAAGGACGATCCCAATCTGGATATGGTGCCCAGAACCTTTATCTTCGGCGCCAAGGCCGCGGCCGGGTACAAGAGAGCCAAGCTGACCATCAAGCTGATCAACGCGGTGGCGACGGTGGTCAACTCCGACCCGATGATCCAGAATAAGCTGAAGGTAGTATTTATCGAGGACTACCGGGTCAGCAACGCGGAGATCATCTTTGCGGCTTCCGACGTCAGCGAGCAGATCTCCACCGCCAGCAAGGAAGCGTCCGGCACCGGCAACATGAAGTTCATGCTGAACGGAGCCCTGACCCTGGGAACCATGGACGGCGCCAACGTGGAGATCGTGGAAGAGGTAGGCCTGGAGAACGCCTTCATCTTCGGTATGTCCGCCGACGAGGTCATCAATTACGAGAAGAACGGCGGCTACAATCCCATGGACATCTTCAACAACGACTGGATGCTCCGCCGGGTAGTGATGCAGCTGATCAACGGCTATTTCGCGCCTCAGGATCCGGAACTGTTCCGGGATATCTACGATTCCCTTCTGAACACCAACTCCAGCGACCGGGCGGACACCTACTTTATCCTGAAGGATTTCTGGTCCTACGCCGACGCTCAGAGAAGGGTCGATCAGGCTTACAGGAACCGGGAGTGGTGGACCAGGGCGGCGATCCTGAATGTGGCCCATTCCGGAAAATTCTCCTCCGACCGTACCATCGAGGAGTATGTCAACGATATCTGGCATCTGGAAAAGGTGGATGTGCAGCTGTAAATCCGTAAAGTTTTTCACATAAGACGGGGCTTCCCCTCATAGACTGTGTAGCAGCAGTCTGTGAGGGGAGGCCTTTTTGTGCGCCGTTTTCTGTTAGGTTTTCTTGTGGTGCTTCTGTTTCCCTATGTGGTGACCCTGGCCTGGAGCGGGGCCGCCGGCGGCATTGCAGGGCCGGACGGAGAGAAGGAGGACAGATCTTCAGAGCTTTCCGGCAGAAGGATATTTCTGGAACAGGGACAGAAGGGATATGTGGATACAGAGGAATATCTGATCGGGGCGGTGGCCGGGCAGATACCGGCGGAGTACGAGCCGGAAGCCCTGAAGGCCCAGGCGATTCTGGCAAGAACCTATATCCTCAGACAGATGGGGGATGAGAAAGAGATCAGCGAGGGCCTGCTGGATCCGGAGCATACCCGGGAGGCGGATCTGATTTCTCTTTGGGGTCAGGAGCATATGGCCGAGTACTACGGAAAGATAAAACAGGCTGTAAAGGAGACGGAGGGGATGATTCTGGTCTGGGAAGAACAGCCGGTTGAGCCCTTGTTTCACCGGGTCAGCGCCGGGGCCACCCGAAACGGAGACTCGGCCCATCCCTATCTGCAGTCCGCGGACAGCCATTTCGATGTGGAGGCGGAAAACTATCTGAGCGTGACGGACTGGGAGCCATCTGATTTTGCCGCCCGGATCAGCGGGATTGAAGAGGGATATACGGTGGACGCCGCCACAGCGGCGGAATCCGTGCAGATGGTGGAACGGGATGATTCCGGCTACGTGGAACAGATTCAGATCGGCAGCCATGTCTATACAGGCGAGCAGGTCCGCGCTGCCCTGGAGCTGCCATCCCCCGCCTTTACCGTAAGCAGCCGGGAGGGGAAGATCCAGACGGTCTGCCGCGGCATCGGCCATGGTCTGGGCATGAGCCAGTACGGCGCCTGCCGGATGGCGGCGGAAGGAAAGACGGCCGAAGAGATTCTGAAGCATTATTATAAAAATGTCGAGATTATTTTGCCTGAATCGTGAATAACCAGGTTGCCTTTGGTAAAAATAGTACCGAGGTGATTAAGGTGAAAGAAAAATTCAATCAGTTGTTCAAGGACAAGCTGTTCCTTGTCATGTTAGTGTTGGGCCTGCTGACTATTGTAGCGGCAGCAGGAGTAGTTACGATTCAGAGAGGGACGGCGCCGGAAGAAGAGAATCCGTACATGCAGATGCAGGATTCCGGCGCGATGATCGCGGAGGAGGACAGCGGCCGGACGCAGATAGCCGGCAAGGCCGACGCTGACCGGAAAGAGGAACCGGTGCTGCCTGCCGGAGATACGGAAAGTGTGAAGGCGGTGCCGGAGACAGAAGCCGCTTCCGAGGCGGAGAGCGAAGCCGCGGCGGAACAGGTGGGAACCGGGGCAGATTCCGTCGCGCCTCTGGTCCTGAATTTTACGGATGAGGACCGGATGATCTGGCCTGTCATGGGAAATGTGCTGCTGGACTACAGCATGGAGTCCACCATCTATTTTCCGACTCTGGCCCAGTATCAGGTGAATCCTGGCCTGGTGATTCAGGCGGAGGTAAGCCAGCCGGTGGCCGCTCCCGCCGACGCGAGAGTGATATCCGTGGGCTCTAACGAGGTGTTGGGCAATTATGTGATGCTGGATCTGGGCAACGAGTATATCGCCACATGCGGCCAGCTGAAGGAGATTCCGGTGGTAGAGAACGAATATCTGGAGGTCGGCCAGATACTGGGCTATGTGGCGGAGCCTACCAAGTACTATTCGGTGGAGGGCAGCAACGTGTATTTTCAGCTGAACCACGGAAATGAGACCGTAGATCCTCTTGATTATCTGGAGTAGACAAATGAGTCCGGAAGGAAACGGACCGCCGCGGTTCAAAGCGGCGGCCCTTTCCGGCTTAAAACAAAATTTAGAAAAGGATTATAGATTGTTCACAATTTTTTCAGAGACTTCTGTTATACTGTAGTTACATAAATATTGGCAGTATAGGAGTGGTACATATGAACGTATTGTTTTTTCTGACGCCCAAGAGCGAGGTGGCCTACATTTACGAGAACGACAGCCTGAGGCAGGTTCTTGAGAAGATGGAGAATCACAAATATTCCGCGATCCCGATCATTTCCCGGAACGGACAGTATGCCGGGACCATCACGGAGGGGGACCTTCTGTGGGGGATTAAGAATCAGCTGAATCTGAACTTAAAGGACGCGGAGCAGCTGGACATATCCCGGATTCACCGCCGCCTGGACTATCAGCCGGTCTACGCCGATGCCAGCATGGAAAGTCTGATCGAGCGCGCCCTGAACCAGAACTTTGTCCCTGTTGTGGACGATCAGAAGAATTTTATCGGCATTATCCGAAGGAAGGATATTATCAATTATTTTTATCAGAAGCACCGCGGAGAGCATGGGGACGGCTGAGGGCGTCCCCTTTGGGCGGCTGGACAATATATTGAACTTCTGATATAATACCGGAAGGCGATAGCTGTTGTTTTAAGGCAGATATTCAGAACAGAAAGTACAGAAAAAGGAGGTTGTACAGATGAGTGATATTTTAAAGGCAATTGAGAGGCGGAGTTCTACCCGCGGTTATCAGAAAGAGCGTCCCACGGAGGATGAGCTGGAATGCCTGCTGCGCGCCGGGCTTCAGGCTCCGACGGCGGCCAACCGGCAGGAGATACATATTACGGTGCTGGACGGGGACAGCCCTGTTCTTGCGGAGATTGAGGCGGAGAAAAATAAAGGCATGGTTCCGCCCCACAATTTCTACTATGAGGCGCCTGTGGTGATGATCCTCAGCGGAGACGCCGGTTTCCACTGGTCTGCCGTGGACGCGGGCATCGCGGTGGAGAATATCTGCCTGGCGGCGGAAGGCCTGGGGCTTGGCAGCCTGATTATCGGCTGCATCCGGGACGCCATGGGCGGAGAGAAGAAGGAGTATTTCGCCAGGGCACTGGATTTCCCGGAGGGCTACGAGTACCAGATTGCCGTAGCGGTGGGATACAAGGCTGTCTCCAAAGAGCCTCATACCTATGATATGGAGAAGAACGTGTCCCGGTTATAGTTATGGACAGTGAAACATTTTTTACAAAAGACAAACAATTCTATAAACAGCTGTTTTCCCTTCTGGCGGTAGTGGCGCTGCAGAATCTGGTTGCTTACAGCGTCAATATGGCGGATAATCTGATGCTGGGCAGCTACAGCCAGGAGGCGCTGTCCGGCGCCGCAGTGGTGAACCAGATTTTCTTCCTGATTCAGCAGCTGACCCTGGCCATCGGCGACGGTCTGGTGGTGCTGGGCGCCCAGTACTGGGGGAAGAAGGAGACGGCGCCCATCCGCAGCCTGACGGGAAGCGCCCTGAGACTGGGGCTTTTGTGCGGTGTGGCCACAGTGATCCTCTGCCGGATATTTCCGCGGCAGATTCTGTCTCTGTTCACCTCTGATGCGGCCATTGTCAGGGAGGGCAGCGCCTATCTGGATCTGATTCAGTATACATTTGTCCTGTTTATCCTGACCAATGTACTGATGGCCGCCCTTCGCTGTGTGAAGACAGTCAATATTTCCTTCGCCGTTTCTCTGATATCTCTTCTTATCAACGTGACGATCAATTATACCCTGATCTTCGGCCGTTTCGGCTTTCCTGAAATGGGAATCCGGGGCGCGGCCGTGGGAACGCTGATCGCGAGGAGCATCGAACTGCTGATCGTGTTTTTCTATCTGTGGAAGGCGGACAGAAAGCTGGAGATCACATCTTTCCGATGCCTGAAAGGGAACGCCGTTCTGGCCCGGGACTACCGGAAGGTGGTAATGCCGATCATCGTCTCCAACATGCTGTGGGCCGTGTCCATCCCGCTGCAGACGGCGATTCTGGGCCGTCTGTCCTCGGACGCCATCGCGGCCAACTCGGTAGCTACCACCTTTTACCAGTACATGAAGGTGGTGGTAGTGGCCATGGCTTCCGCCTCGGCGGTGATGGTCGGCAACGCCATCGGAACCGGCGACATGAAGCAGGTGCGGGCAGACGCCAGGACGCTCTCGGCGATCGATCTGGCTGTGGGAGTGGTGCTGGCCATGGTTCTCTTCCTGTCCCGGAAGCCCCTTCTCAGCTTCTACAACCTGACGGATCAGGCAATGGTGATGTCGGATCATCTGATCATCCTTATGAGCGTGGTCATGGTGGGAATGTCCTACCACATGCCGGTGTGCGCCGGCATCATCCGGGGCGGCGGCGACGTGAAATTTGTTCTCTATTTAAATTTGATCAGCGTATGGCTGATTGTCATTCCACTGTCTCTGGCCAGCGCCTTCTGGTGGAAATGGCCGGTGGAGGGCGTGGTGCTGATGCTTCAGTCCGACCAGCTTTTCAAGGTGATTCCCACCTTCTGGCGGTTTTGCACCTATAAATGGGTGAAGGTACTGACCAGGTGATTTCAGAAACAAAACAGGCAGAGGGCAGGGCCCGCGGGACCGGACAGGCTCACAGAGGAAGGCCTCCGAATAAACTACTAGTATCAAAGCGAATTAACGGAAAGGAGCTTTCAATTCTATGAGTTGCGGATGTATGAACCAGGCCGTGAGCCAGACCCAGACTTACGTGCCGGCCGGTCAGACGGTGAGCCAGACTCAGGCCTATATGCCGGCTGGTCAGACGGTGAGCCAGACTCAGACCTACATGCCGGCCGGTCAGACGGTGGATCAGTCTCAGGCCTATATGCCGGTCAGCTGTCCCGGCACTGCCGCCGGCAATATCCAGCAGTACCCTGTGGCCATGGGATACGTTCCCTGGCAGCAGTGGCAGCAGACCTACTCTCTGGACCAGGGCCTCAGCCGGGGCACTATCTTCCCGGAGCTGGATTTACCTTTTGTGATGGGGAGGTACTGCTCATGAATGAAAATTGCAGCCAGCTTCTGGACATCATCGATCAGACCGGTTTTGCCATGGATGACGTCCTTCTTTTCCTGGATACTCATCCCTGCGACCAGGCGGCTCTGGCTTACTATCAGTCTGTGGCGGGAATGCGGAAACAGGCCATGGACGCCTATCAGTCCAACTGCGGTCCGCTGACGGCGGACGGCGTCAACGCAGCCGGTGGTTACTGGATGTGGGTACAGGGGCCGTGGCCCTGGGAAGGAGGCCGCTGACGTATGTGGAGATATGAAAAACGCCTGCAGTATCCGGTAAACATCACCAATCCCAATCCTCAGATGGCGCAGTTCATTGCCAGCCAGTACGGCGGGCCCGATGGGGAAATCGCCGCATCTATGCGATACCTGTCCCAGCGCTACGCAATGCCTTACGATATCGGAAAAGCGGTTCTAACGGACGTGGGAACAGAGGAACTGGCCCACATGGAGATGATTGCGGCTATTATTCACCAGCTGACCAAAGGGCTTACGGCGGAGCAGATCGCTGAATCCGGCCTGGGAGCCTATTATATTGACCATACCAACGGAATCTGGCCTCAGGCGGCCGGCGGCGTGCCCTTCAACGCCTGCGAGTTCCAGTCCAAGGGAGATCCCATTACCGATCTGTACGAGGATCTGGCAGCAGATGGGGCGATTGCACAAGAACAACCTACATCAAAAAACGATAGGACAAGCCTTTCCAACAACTGAATATCGACCGCAAAGGCGGCGTTTCTCAATCCCTAACCGGGAGA
>CANQSK010000118.1 GCA_947626475.1 uncultured Lachnospiraceae bacterium | reverse complement strand
CAAGTGGAGGTTGGAGAAAGACTAATTTCTACTTGGTCCCCTTAGAAGTGGAAGTTAACTTTTCACTTCACTCATGAAAGAGTGCGGCGGCGAAACGTTCAAAAACAGTTGACTTGGATGGAAAATAGGGTTATAATAATAGCCAGTTGCTGACAGAAGTCAGCGTGGGTCTCTGAGCAGGGGACAGGTTGTAATCATTAATTCAGATTGATATCGTCATGTTGCCAGGAAGGTAGTGACGCTCCACAGGAGTGTGCTGGTTTCTGGTATTTTTGTTGCTTTTTTTCGGAAAACCAGGAAAGATATCGCTGAGAATCCAGATGAATCAAAGGAGAGAATTAAATGGAACAAACAGTAAGAGTAACTCACACGTCAACCTCCCGCATGGTGCAGGCAGCGTTTTTCCTGGCGCTGTGCTTTGTCCTGCCTTTCTTTACCGGCCAGATTCCGGCCATCGGAAGCAGGATCAGTCCCATGCACATACCTGTATTTCTCTGCGGGTTTGTGTGCGGATGGCAGTGGGCGTTTCTGGTAGGGCTTGTGGCTCCCGTGTTCAGGAGCCTGATCTTCGGCATGCCGCCGATGATGCCGACGGCTGTGGCCATGGCTTTTGAGATGGCAGCCTACGGCGCGGTCAGCGGTATTCTGTACGCCCGCCTGCCCAAATCGAACGTCTCTGTGTACGTCAGCCTGATCGCCGCCATGCTGCTGGGCCGTCTGGTCTGGGGGCTGGTCAGCATCGTTCTGTATGGGATGACGGGCAGCGCGTTCACTTTGCAGGCGTTTCTGGCAGGCGCGTTTATCAACGCGGTTCCCGCGATCGTCCTGCATATTGTGCTGGTGCCTGCCATCGTAATATTACTGCGAAACGCGAAGGTGCTGGATTAATTTATGAAAGAGATTCTGCTGAGCCATCTGAAACGATATCCTCATATGCAGGTACAGGACGCGGTGAAGCTTCTGTATCAGAGTGAATTCGGCAGCGGCCATATGATCGCGGATCCGGAGAAAAGCCTGGCGCGGCTGCGGGATGAGTGGAAGCTGTCCGCGGGCCGCCGCGGGGATACGCCGGTCCTGGAAGAGATCGGGGATGGTCTCAGCCGCATTGATCTGCGGGCGCTGGATGAGGGATTGTCCGCTTCGACGCTGAACCGGATATTTGTGCTGACCGCCGGCCGGAAGACCGGGGATATCAGCCGGTTTGAGCGGAAACTGGACGAGCTGCGCCAGTGCTGCGGGCAGGGCGAGACGCCTTTTTCCCTGGATGAACTGGACAGTTACCTTTCGGAGTACAAAAGACAGGGCTATCCGGCGGTAAGCCACAGTGAAATCTACAGACGGCTGTACCATCCGGCTTACCGGGTGGCGGACGATCATTATGCCAGATATTTTACGGCGTTTCTGGAGATTGACCGGGTGATGGCCGGCAGAAAGGATACGGTGCTTGCGGCCATCGACGGAATGTGCGGCAGCGGAAAAAGCACCATGGGACATGTCCTGCAGGAGGTTTACAGCTGCCGCCTGTTCCATATGGACGACTATTTTCTGCGGCCGGAGCAGCGGACGGCAGAGCGGTATGCTCAGCCCGGAGGAAATATCGATTATGAGAGGTTCGGGGAAGAGATCCTGAATCATGCGGGCGACCGGGAGGGATTGACCTACCGGCCCTTCGACTGCAAAACCTTTGCCCTGGGACAGGCTGTGAGGACACAATGGAGCCGCCTGAATCTTGCGGAAGGCTCCTACAGCCAGCATCCCTATTTCGGTGATGTTTATGATCTGAGATTTTTCTGCCGGATTTCCGCCGGAGAGCAGCGCAGGCGGATCCGCGAGAGGAATGGGGAAGAGATGCTGGAAAAATTTGAAAATATGTGGATTCCCATGGAAAACCGGTATTTTGAGACTTTTAAGATCCGGGAAAACAGCATCCTGATACAGGGAGAACCTTAGCCGAATCCGATAAAAACAGGTGCCGGGAAACTTTCCGGCACCTGCTGCTTTTGTGTGACAGGGGGTGAGCGCATTACAGCATGGAATCTACTTTTTCACAAACCTGCCTGATGTATTCGCTTAAGCTGGCCTCCCGGCTTCCCGCGATGTAATGGTTGCACCGGTTGACAGGGATCAGGATCTTAAACGCCCTGCTGGAGCCGATCGCGGCAGCGATAGTCGGAGTGATCTCTCCCAGAAGGGAGTTGGCCAGAACAATGCCGATGGGACCGATGATAAGGTCGGAGTCCCGGGCGTTGACAACGCAGGGATTCTCGCCGGTAGCGCCGTAGTCCGCGCCTGCCTTCAGCATGGCGGTGGTGGCGATGCTGTTGGTGCCGATGGCATAGATCTCCTGCTGGGGATGAGCCTTCTTCAGCTGTTCAATGACTGCGCGGCCCATTTTGCCGCCTTGTCCGTCGATGACTGTAATCTTCATAAAGATTGTTCATTCCTTTCCTTTGCAAAAGACTGCAGTATTTCTGGGATAAAGGATACCCTGTCTTTGCAAGTCTGTCAAGTCCGGCATTGTCGGATTTTTCCCGGCCGGACCAAAAATATTTGCTGAAATTGTTTACATTTTCCCGATACGTGTTATAATTTATCATATAATGTCGAGTGGTATAAAAGGAGAAGGCAATATGAGCAAAATGAAAGACACCATCGAGGAATTTAAGAAATTTATTTTCCGCGGCAATGTCATGGATATGGCAGTCGGTGTTGTAGTCGGCGGCGCTTTCAGCACGATCGTAACATCGCTGGTGAACGATATCATGATGCCGATCGTGGGAGCCATCGCCGGTTCCACATCGTTTACCAATTATAAGCTGGTGATCCATCCGGCTGTTTTGGATGAGGCGGGGAATATTATTACGGAAGAGGCTGCGATCCTCTACGGTAATTTTATCCAGAACATTGTGAATTTCCTGATCATTGCGGCATGTGTGTTCTTTGCGATTAAGGTGATCAACCGCATCACCGATCAGTTTAAGGCGAAGGAGGAGGAAGCTCCCGCGGCGCCTGCCGGTCCTACCAGCGAGGAGCTGTTGGCGGAGATCCGTGATTTGCTGAAGGAGAAGAACAGCTGACCCAGGAATACAAAGCAGAAGGCAGAGAGTACGGAAAATCGGATTCTGTTCGCGCGGGAGCCGGTTTTCTGTTATGTAAGGGCGCATATTTTTGCCTGCCCGGTATAAGATAATATTTGAAAGAGAGAGGTAACAGGTTCCATGTCTGAGACTGAAAATAAGATTCCCGGACCGGAGGATTCTGAAGAGATAGAGATTCTGGACGATACGGAGCTTCCCGAGAAGGAAGAGGCTGATCCGGTTCCTGAGCTTCCAGAGAAGAAGGAGACCGATCCGGTTCCGGAGCTTCCAGAGAAGAAAGAGACTGATTCGGTTCCGGAACTTCCCGAGGCGGAAGAGGCCGATCCGGTTCCGAAGATTCAGGAAGAAGAGAAACTGCCGGAAACGGAAGCGGAAGAGCAGATAAAAGAAGATCAGACAGAAGAAGAACCGGAGGAAGTTCCGGAGGCGGAAATCGGTCCGGCCGGGCCAAGAAGCAGAAGGAAAATGCCGTCTGCGGTCTCAGGAAAAAAGATACTGGCCGGGGTTGTAACCTTGGCTGTGGTTTTAGCCGGAGCGGGTATAGGTTATTATGTTTATGAATCCGGACGGTACAAGACGTCCTTTTTTCCCAACACAATGGTGAATGGCGTGGATGCCTCCCAAAAAACCGTTGAGCAGGTGAAGGAACTGGTGTCCGCGGATGTGGAAAATTATACGCTGACCATACGCGGACGCGGCGGACTCACCGACACGATCACCAACGATGAGATCGGACTCCACATGGAGTTTGACGGCAGCCTGGAACAGTATCTGGCGGCTCAGAAGCCTATGGACTGGTGGAGGCATCGGAAGGCAGCGACAGATTATCAGATAGCCACTGCCATTTCCATGGATGAGCAGATGCTTTCGGACCGTATAGACCGGCTGGTGTTCTTCGACGAGAGCCAGGTGGAGCCTCCCCAAAACGCCTATCTCTCCGATTATATTGAGGGAGAGGGATTTACGGTAATTCCGGAGGAGCTGGGAAATCAGGCGGACCGAACCGCTGTGGCTTCGGCGGTGGCGGAGGCTGTCGGCAGCCTGCAGCCGGAACTGAACCTGGATGAGCTGGATGTATATGTGAAGCCGGAAATCACCTCCGACAACGCGGATCTGAACGCCCAGGCGGAAGGCCTGAATAAGTATGTAAAAACGGTCATTACATACCGGTTTGGAGAACAGGAGGAGGTACTGAACGGCGACCGCATTGTCCAATGGCTGACCGAAGGAGAGGACGGAGGCGTAACCATCGATTCTGCGCAGGTGGAAGCCTATGTGAAGGAACTTGCAGAGAAATATGACACCTCCGGGAAACCGAAGACGTTTACGACGACAGGCGGAGAAACAGTCACTATCGAGAAAGGAAACTACGGCTGGAAGATCGACCAGAAACAGGAGGCCGGACAGCTGTATGAACTGCTTATGAACGGCAGCAGTCAGGACCGGGAACCGGTTTACGCTCAGACTGCCAACAGCCGGGGAGAGAATGATTATGGCAATACCTATGTGGAAGTAAATCTGACGGCTCAGCATCTGTATTATTATGTGGACGGCAGTCTGGTGGTGGAGTCAGATCTGGTATCCGGCAATCATTCCAGAGGTCTTGATACGCCTACGGGAGCTTATCCGATCGCCTATAAACAGAGGAACCGGGTGCTGCGCGGTCAGCGCAGGCCTGACGGCAGCTATGAGTACGCAAGTCCGGTCAGCTACTGGATGCCGTTTAACGGCGGAGTAGGGCTGCATGACGCCACGTGGAGAGGCGCGTTTGGAGGAAAGATTTATCTGACCAACGGTTCTCACGGCTGTGTCAATCTTCCCAAATCCGTAGCCAAGACCATATATGAGAGCATTACGGTCGGAACGCCAGTGCTTTGTTTTCAGACGACCGGAGGAACGGAGACTGCGGCGAAGAAAACAACGGCCGCTTCCTCGTCTAAGACCACGTCCAAGCCTGCGGCGCAGACTCAGCCGGCACCTGCACCCGCGCCGGCGCCTCAGCCGGTGCCGGAGACAACGCCGGCGCCTGCGCCGGAACCGGAGACAGTACCTGAGACTGCGGCTCCCGATTTCAGCGGAGGTCCGGGAGTGGTGGGCCTGAATCCCAATACGCCTTCTCCCGCGCCGGAGAGTTCCGCAGCGGGGCCGGGAGGCGGAAGTGAGGCAGGCGGCCCGGCAGTTCCCGCGCCGGAAGGTCCAGGAGCGGCAGCCGGTCCTGGAGCGGGAGGCGGAGATATTTCCGGAAGTTCTGGAGCGGGAAGCGGAGATGTTTCCGGAGGCCCGGGAGCAGTTCCTGCGCCTGCGGCGCCGAACCCGTCGGCAGAGTCTGTAGCGCCGGCCGGACCCGGAGAGATGTAAAGATCAGACAGAGCGAGGGATTGGAAATGTCTCTCGCTCTCATTTTCCCAAAAGACAGATAAAGGAGTTTTAGTATGTCCAGGCAGTTTATAAAGATTCGCGGAGCCAGCGAGCATAATCTGAAACATATTGATATCAGCATTCCGAGAGACCAGCTGGTGGTGCTCACGGGTCTGAGCGGTTCCGGCAAGTCGTCTCTGGCTTTCGATACGATCTATGCGGAAGGGCAGAGGCGCTACATGGAGTCGCTGTCCTCCTATGCCAGACAGTTCCTGGGGCAGATGGAGAAGCCGGATGTGGAAAGCATAGAGGGACTTTCCCCGGCCATTTCCATTGACCAGAAATCGACCAACCGGAATCCCCGCTCCACTGTGGGAACGGTGACGGAGATTTATGACTATATGCGTCTTCTCTATGCCAGGATCGGAATCCCCCACTGTCCCAAGTGCGGCAGGGAAATCCGCAAACAGAGCGTAGATCAGATGGTGGACCAGCTTCTGGCGCTGCCGGAGCGGACCAGGATCCAGCTTCTTGCGCCGGTGGTAAGGGGCCGCAAGGGCGAGCATGTCAAGGTTCTGGAGCAGGCCAGAAAAAGCGGTTATGTCCGTGTCCGGATCGACGGCAGCCAGTATGAGCTGTCAGAGGAAATCAAGCTGGACAAGAACATCAAGCATAATATTGAGATCGTGGTGGACCGGCTCATCGTGCGGCCGGGGATTGAGAAGCGGCTGACCGATTCCATAGAGACTTCCATGAATCTGGGAAACGGGCTGCTGATCGTGGATGTGGCTGATGGGGAGCCTCTGAATTTCAGCCAGAATTTCGCCTGTCCGGACTGCGGAATCAGCATAGAGGAGGTAGAGCCCAGAAGCTTCTCTTTCAACAATCCTTTCGGAGCCTGCCCGGACTGTCTGGGACTGGGCTACAAGATGGAATTTGACGAGGACCTGATGATTCCGGACAAGTCCGTGAGCATTGCGGACGGAGCTATTGTGGTGATGGGATGGCAGTCCTGCGTGGATAAGGGGAGCTTTACCAGAGCCATTCTGGACGCTCTGGCCAGGGAGTACCAGTTCAGTCTGGACACGCCCTTTGAGGAGTATCCCAAAAAGATCCACGATATCCTGATCTACGGAACGGGAGGTCATGAGGTAAAGGTCCATTACCAGGGCCAGAGAGGCGTGGGCGTGTATGACGTGGCCTTTGAGGGCCTGATCAAGAATGTGGAGCGGCGGTACCGGGAGACATTTTCTGAAGCCAGCAAGGCAGAGTACGAGACGTTCATGCGGATCACGCCCTGTTCTAAGTGCAAGGGAAAAAGGCTTAAGCAGTCTTCCCTTGCGGTGACAGTGGGAGATCTGAACATTTACGACGCTACGGATATGTCTGTGGTGAAGTTCCGGGAGTTTCTGGACGGTCTGAAGCTGACAAAGATGCAGCAGGCCATCGGAGCCCAGATCCTGAAAGAGATCCGGGCAAGGGTGTCTTTCCTCATCGACGTAGGCCTGGATTACCTGGCGCTGTCCAGAAATACGGGGACATTGTCCGGCGGAGAGGCCCAGAGAATCCGGCTGGCGACCCAGATCGGCTCCGGCCTGGTCGGAGTGGCCTACATACTGGATGAACCCAGCATCGGCCTTCATCAGAGAGATAACGGCAAGCTGCTGCAGACCCTGTTCCATCTGAGAGATCTGGGCAATACAGTGATCGTGGTGGAGCATGACGAGGAAACCATGAGAGCGGCGGACTATATTGTGGATATCGGCCCGGGGGCGGGAGAACACGGCGGACAGGTGGTGGCGGCAGGCACCGCGGAAGAGATCATGGCCTGTCCGGAATCCATTACAGGCGCCTACCTAAGCGGCAGGCTGCAGATTCCGGTTCCCGGCCAGCGGCGGAGCCCCGCCGGATGGCTGACGGTCAGAGGGGCAGCGGAGAACAACTTAAAACATATCGATGTGGAGATTCCCCTGGGAGTTATGACCTGCGTGACCGGCGTGTCCGGTTCCGGAAAAAGCTCCCTGGTCAATGAGATTTTATACAAGGCGCTGGCCAAAAAACTGAACAGGGCCAGGACCATACCCGGCAAACACGACCGGATCGAGGGTACGGAGCAGCTGGATAAGATCATTAACATTGACCAGTCTCCGATCGGCAGGACGCCCAGGTCCAACCCGGCCACCTACACAGGCGTCTTTGATATGATACGTGACCTGTTTGCCGCAACCTCTGACGCTAAAGCGAGAGGTTACAAGAAGGGGCGTTTCAGCTTCAATGTCAAGGGCGGGCGGTGCGAGGCCTGCGCAGGCGACGGAATCATCAAGATCGAGATGCATTTCCTGCCGGATGTGTACGTGCCCTGCGAGGTATGCGGAGGCAAGCGGTACAACCGGGAAACCCTGGAAGTCAAGTATAAGGGAAAAAGCATTTTTGACGTGCTGAACATGACGGTGGAGGAAGCGCTGAAGTTTTTTGAAAATGTGCCTGCCATCCAGAGAAAAATACAGACACTGTATGACGTAGGATTGTCCTACATCAAACTGGGACAGCCGTCCACAGAGCTGTCCGGCGGAGAGGCCCAGAGAATCAAGCTGGCTACGGAGCTGAGCCGCAGAGGAACGGGAAAAACCATTTATGTGCTGGATGAACCCACAACGGGCCTTCATTTTGCGGACGTCCACAAGCTGGTGGACATTCTCCGGAAACTGTCGGAGGGCGGCAACACGGTAGTGGTGATCGAGCATAATCTGGATGTGATCAAGACAGCGGATTATATTATCGACATGGGGCCGGAAGGCGGAGACCGGGGCGGCACTGTGATCGCCAGGGGAACCCCGGAGGAAGTGGCGGCCTGCGAGTGGTCCTACACAGGCCAGTACGTAAAGCAGTATTTGAATATGAAATAAACCGGCCGTCGCTTTCGGAAAGCGGGCGCGTCAGCCTGACGTCCTGTCCAGCTTTCCCATACAGTACCGGTAGCTGAAAAACAGCACTATATCCGCGCCCAGCCAGGCCAGGACCTCGGCGTAGAATATGCCCTCCTGTCCCATAAGGCGGGGGAGCAGGACGGCAGAGCCGGTTCTCATGACGAACTCGGAGACTCCGGACAGCATGGGCAGAACGGTATTGCCTAACCCCTGGATGCAGGAGCGGGTCACATGCAGGTAATAGAGGACGGGCAGACACACGCTCATGATGAACAGATAGCGGCAGGCAATGTCCAGCGTGGCGGCCACGGTCTCCGGGTCTCCGGAGATAAAGAAGCCCATGATGGTGCGCCCGCTGAAGATCATCAGCGCCGTGATGGCGGCGGAGGTGACCAGGGAGATCATCAGTCCGGCGCGGTAGCCCCGGCGGATGCGCTCTGTCTGTCCGGCCCCCAGATTCTGTCCGGCGTAGGTGGTCATGGCGTAGCCGTAGGAGATGGCGGCCACCTCCAGAAGTCCGTACAACTTGTTGGTGGCGGTGAAGGCCGCCAGAAAAATTACTCCGAAGCTGTTGATGACGAACTGAACAATCATGCCTCCTACGGAGATGACCATGTTCTGGAAGGCCATGGGAAATCCCAGTCCCAGCAGTTTGCCGCAGATATAATGGCGGATAGGCAGGTCGGATTTCTCAAACCGCAGGATGTCGATCCTGCCGATTTTGGCCAGACAGTAGAGACTGGCCAGAAGCTGGGCGATCACTGTGGCGGCCGCGGCGCCGACGACGCCGAAGTCAAGGACAGCCACGAAAAGCAGGTCCAGCAGGATATTGATAAATGAAGCCGACACCATAGCGTAAAGGGGCGTTTTGCCGTCCCCCAGAGAGCGGAGGACCGCCGCCAGCAGGTTGTAGGCCATGGTGACGGGGATTCCCCAGAAGATGGTGCGCATGTATGCTTCCGCAGTGGAAAATACGGCCTCCGGCGTATTCAGGATCCGGAGGGAGGGCGCGGCCAGAAGCTGTCCGGCTCCGAGAAGGATCAGGGCGGTAACAACAGACAGCGCCAGAGAGTTGACGATCACATTCCGCAGCTGCGGATAGCGGCCGGCGCCGAATTCCTGGGACATCCAGATGGAAAAGCCCTGGGTAAGGCCCTGGATCATGCTCAGGACCATCCATACCTGCCAGTCGGAAGCGCCTACGGCGGCGATGGCGTGGACGCCCAGGACCTGTCCTACGATCATGGCGTCGGTGACGATATAAAACTGCTGAAACAAATTTCCTATCATCAGGGGCAGGGCGAAGGAAAAAATCAGGGTTCCCGGCCTGCCTGCAGTCATATTTTTCGTTGAATTCATAAGGTTCTCCGTAAATCTTTTCAAAAAGCTGTCTGACTATCTTAACATAAAATCCAGGGAAAGAAAAGAGGGGAAATCCTTGAGTTTCCGCAGTTCTGTCCACCGACAATACATTACTTATGAACATCTTTGAAAAAATCTCAAAAAATAAGG
>CANQSK010000117.1 GCA_947626475.1 uncultured Lachnospiraceae bacterium | reverse complement strand
AGAAGATCTGGCGGGCAACGGCTCCCTCCCTCTTCACCTTCGGCCCGGACATCTACGTGCCCTACGTGCCCCAGATTCTGGACGAATACGCTTCCCCGGAGAATCCTCTGGTAATCCCGGAGGTCCGCAAGGACGCTGTGACCGCAGCCTACTGCCTGTACGCCTTCGGCCGCCACAACGCCATCTGCTACTCTCCCTTCGGTATTGAGGAAGTAAACATGGATCCCAGCCGGATCGACGTACCGCCCATGGAGGTTATGATCGCCTTAAATATCGACCCCTCCGCCTTTGACATTGCGGGAAGCGGTCCTTACCTGGCCAAAGCCTACGATCTGGTGACACAGATGAAGCCTCTGTACCTGAAATACCGGGGAACTGAACATATGAGAAGCTATGTGAGACATTCAGAGACTGACTACGGCGCCTACATGCACTTTGAAAAATATGACCTGCAGATCGGCTACTCTCCCAAAATACCCAAAAAGCCTGTAGCCGGCGGCATCATCTACGAGCTGGAGCCGGACAAATTCCTGATCATCGGCATGCAGTCCTCCCTCACCTTCACGCCAAAGTCCGGTGTAAACAAGAAGGTGGATATCCTGAAACTGGAAGAGGGCGACCTGGAAAACGGCCAGTGGAAGCCGGGACGTATCTTAAACGGCGATGAGAAGATGAGCCTCCGCCTGGGCGATATGCCTACCTGCCTGATGGTTCAGCTGTTCCAGTACTAATTGTACTTCTCTTTAAGCCGGAAACGGGGCGGATTGATCTTCAGTCCGCCCCGCTTTCGGTTTTATCATTCCATCTTTTTTCATTTTCACAGTATGCTGCCGCCTGTTCCGCCGGCGCGAACCCTTCACTCCCGCCGGTCCAGGTCCCTCTGGATCATCTCCAGATAATGGACCAGCACATCCCGGTGACGCCCGATCTGCCAGGTTTTGTCCAGTTCCTCATAAGTGAAGCTTTTCCTTCCGCCCTGCTGCATCCGCGTCCAGAAACCGTAAAGCTCATCAAAGGGAACATAATAAATCTCATCCATGGCCGTCCAGTGAAGGATGATAAAGGCCACTCCCCCCTGCTCCTCAAACTCCTGCATAAATCTCACCTGGTGCTCGTGGACGTTCTGGAGCGGGAAGGTGCTCACCCCTTGGCGTCAAAACACACGGGGAGTCCCTGGACTGTCCCGATATAGTCCACCGTGCTCTTCTGGTCGAAATAGGCCAGAGTGATATGCCTGGTCTCCTTGTCAATGGTAATGGGAGTGATGGGTGTAGGCACCTTCTGGATCAGGGCCAGCTTTTTCTCCCGGTACACCTCATTGGTATGATTGATCATGTCCTCCAGGGTGGAGCCCCGAAGCCCTCTGGAATTCCAGGTTCCCACGATAAAACCTCCTAATCTCTTCCGGCGGCGGAGCCTCAAACCTTCTGCCGCTTAAATAGGCGAAGGGCTCCGGCAGCTCAGGGAAAATCAGCTCGCTGGAATGAAGCATCTGCCTGCGGATACCGTACCGTCGCCGCGCCATATCATTGACGCGTCTGTCGCCGTACTTGGGATCTCCCAGAACGGGATGTCCGACAGAGGCCAGATGAGCACGGATCTGATGGGTACGCCCCGTGATCAGCGCCACTCTCAGAAGCGTAACATCTCCCGCCGCGGCCAGCGGCTCATACTCCGTCACGATCTCCGCGCTGCCGGGAACATAATGTTCATGCACCGTCGCCTGGTTGGTCTTTTCGTCCTTAGTCAGAAATCCCGAGATCCTCCGGGGCTCCGACAGCCGCCCTGCCACCAGGCACTGATAGTATTTGCGGAGGCTTCGGTCCTGAAAGACCCGGGACAGCATCTGAAGTCCCGCAAGGGATTTGCCCGCCGCCACCAGACCGCTGGTATTCCGGTCCAGGCGGTTGCAGACCGACGGCCGGAAGGTCCTCAGAGCCTCCTCCGTCAGGGAACCGCTTTCCAGAAGATAGGCGATAATATATTCCACCAGCGAAACATCCGTATCCTTCGCTTTCTGGGACAGCATCCCGGCCGGTTTGCTGACAAGAAGAATATGGTCATCCTCATAGATGATATTTTCCTTCTTCAGCGGAGAATCTGACGGCAGTCCGCGTTTTTTTCCAGCTGCCGCCTCATTTTCAAAGGCCCTGGAAAACTTCTCCACCGTTTCATCAGACAGAAACAGCCTGATCTCGTCGCCCTCCGCCAGCCGCTCGGATCCGTCGCACCGCTTTCCGTTGAGGGTGATATTTTTCTTGCGGATCATTTTATAAAGAAAGCTTTTTGGGGCCAGATTCAAATACTTGGCCAGAAGCTTGTCAAGTCTCTGACCGGCTTCATTTCTCGATACCGACAGGATTTTCATGGCTGCTCCTCTTACATGGACATGGATTTCAGCGTCCTGGCCGCATATTCCGCGCTCCCGTCATCCTCATACTCCGACATGGGCTTAAGCCCCGCGAGCCGGCTGAAAAACGCCTTCTCATCCTTCATGATCTTCACATTGGGGTCCAGCTTCTGGGCGCGGAAGCTGTCATTCAGGGTTTTCTCGGCTTTCTTCGCGTCAATCTTCTCCGCCGGGCAGTAAGCGATCACGCCCATGGGATGGACCATCACCGCGTCAAAGGGCAGGATCTGCTCCTTAGTAGTGACGATCAGATCGTACAGGATCAGTCCCTTGCTCTCAAAGGGCTGCACTCTCCTGTAAAATTCCTCCGCCGGCGTCTTATAACGGACAGACGCCAGAAAGGGCGACGCCACATTGGCCGTAGGCAGGACCGACAGGATAGCCATGACCGTCAGCACATTCCTTGCCGCCTGGCTGTCCGTAAAATTCCTGGCCAGAAGCTGGGCAATGATCGCCGCGGCTCCGAACAGGATCTCTCCCAGCTGCACCATCTTTCTCCGGTTTCGATAACCATATTCGCCTTTTTGCTTCTTTCCGCCTGCCATCCGTCAGATTTCCTTTCTTCCGTCTGTCTCCCGAGACTCCGCTCCGTCCCCGCCTTCGCGGGCCTCCTGATTCGCTCCCGGGACCTCGCCCCGGGTCTCATGATTCGTTCCCAAGGCATCCATGGCAGCCAGCAGACACCCGTGGGGAACCAGCTTCGCCAGCACACAGAACCCATTCATGACGATTCCATAGACCGACACCTTCCTGCCTGCCATGGAATCCCGTATTGCCTTTTTTACCACCCGGCGGGGATCAGCCATAACCAGCTTTTTGTAAAAGGGAATGGCCGCATTGGTCTCCGCGATATCGAAAAATTCCGTCTTTACCGGGCCCGGGCAGACCGCCGTCACGCAGATCTCCCTCTCCTTCAGCTCCGACGCCAGGGCGCGGCTGTAGCTTAAGACAAAGGCCTTGGTGGCCGCGTAGACGGCAAATCCCGGCTGAGGCAGAAAAGCCGCGGCGGAGGCGTACTGAATGATCCTGCTGTTCCGGCTCATGTAGGGAAGCACCAGATGGGTGACGGCGCACAGCGCCTCGCAGTTTAACCGGATCATGCCGCACTCGTCCGCCATATCGTTTTCGCCGACCCGGCCTATCTTTCCGTAACCGGCCGCGTTGACAAGGATCTTCACCTCCGGCTTTTCACGCTCAAGAACCTCTCCAAGCTCCTTAAGGGCGGCCCCATCCGTAATATCCAGTCCGAAACAGCGGACCTTCGCGGGAATCTGGGACGCCAGTTCCTCAAGTCTTTCTTTTCTTCTCGCGATGACCCAGATCTGCTGAACGGCCGGAAACCGGTCTCCGATCTGAATGGCGCTCTCCCTTCCCATTCCGGAGGACGCTCCCGTGACGATGGCTATTTTCATGATGACTGTCTCCTTTCGTCTCCTTCTTCTGGCCGGGACCGGACTCCGCCGGCTTTCTCGGCCTTACCAGACATTTTTTGTCAAATCCGATCAGGTCCGTTCTTCCTGCTTTTCTCAGAGCCTCGACTACCAGATCGTAATTCTTCGGATCCCGGTACTGGATCAGGGCCCTCTGCATGGCTTTCTCGTGAGGATTTCTGGGCACATACACCTTCTCCATGGTCCTGCAGTCGTATCCGGTATAATACATGCAGGTGGAAATGGTGGACGGCGTCGGATAAAAGTCCTGAACCTGCTCCGGCATATAGCCCAGATCACGCAAATGCTCCGCCAGCTCCACCGCCTCCTTCAGCGTGGAGCCGGGGTGGGAAGACATCAGATAGGGCACCAGATACTGCTCCATCTTCAGATGCCGGTTCATCTCCCGGTACTCCTTCACAAACTGCCGGTACACGGCGTTTTCCGGCTTGCCCATAAGGCGAAGGACCGAATCCGACACATGCTCCGGCGCCACCTTAAGCTGGCCGCTGACATGGTACCGGCACAGCTCCCGCAGAAATTCCCGGCTTTTGTCCTCCAGCACATAGTCGAACCGGATTCCCGACCGGATAAACACCTTCTTCACCCCGGGAACCGCCCGCAGCTTCCTCAGAAGGCTGACATAATCCTTATGGTCCGCCCTCAGATTCCGGCAGGGCCTTGGAAACAGACACTGCCTGTCCGGGCAGGCGCCCTTTTCCAGCTGCTTTTCACAGGCCGGAAAACGGAAATTGGCCGTAGGGCCGCCCACATCATGGATATATCCCTTAAAATCCGGGTCATGGGTCAGAAGCTCCGCTTCCCGCACCAGAGACTCGTGGCTCCTGGACTGGACGATCCGCCCCTGATGGAAAGTCAGGGCGCAGAAGCTGCATCCGCCAAAGCATCCCCGGTTGCTGATAAGGCTGAATTTCACTTCCTGAAGGGCCGGGACGCCGCCCGCGGCTTCGTAGGACGGATGATAGCCGCGCATGTAGGGCAGATCATAAACATCATCCATCTCCTGCCGGCTTAAAGGCTTTGCGGGAGGATTCTGAACCACAAACACAGTTCCTCCATAGGGCTCCGCCAGCCTCCTTCCGGAAAACGCGTCCGCGTTCCGGTACTGCGCCGCGAAGCTTTCCGCGTATTTCTTCCGGTCCGCCTTCATCTCCTCAAAATCCGGCAGCAGCCGATAATCATAGACGGAATCCAGGCTCTTGGTCCGGAAGACCGTCCCGTCAATAAAAGTAATGTCCTTCACGGCGATTCCCGCGTTCAGGGCATCGGCGATCTCCACAATAGACCGCTCTCCCATCCCGTAGGAGATCAGATCCGCCTGGGAATCCAGAAGGACCGAGCGTTTCAGCTTATCCGACCAGTAATCGTAGTGGGCCAGGCGTCTGAGGCTGGCCTCGATACCTCCCAGGATAATGGGACTGTCCTTATAGACGGAGCGGATCAGATTGCCGTAGACCACCGCCGCGTAGTCCGGCCGCCGGCCCATGACTCCGCCGGGAGTGTAGCTGTCCGTCTTCCTTCTCTTCTTCGACACCGTATAATGGTTCACCATGGAATCCATGTTGCCGGCGGACACCAGAAATCCCAGACGCGGCTTCCCCAGAATCTGAATGCTCTCCCTGTCCCTCCAATCCGGCTGTGCAATGATCCCCACCCGGTAGCCTCTGGACTCCAGAACTCTGGAAATAATGGCGTGCCCAAAAGAGGGATGGTCCACGTAGGCATCCCCGGACACATAGACGAAATCGCACTGCTCCCAGCCTCTCCGTCTCATATCTTCCATGCTGATCGGCAGATAATCCTGAATCATATTTTACAAAAGCTCCCGGTAATCCCTGATGCCGAAATCGGCAAGGTACAGTTTCTCGTCTCTCATATGCTCCGAAAATTCATCCTCCACGGCACAGACCGTCATCCCCGCCCGCTTTCCGGCCAGGATTCCAGCAGGCACGTCCTCAAATACCAGGCAGTCCGAGGGCTCAACGCCCAGATCCCCGGCCACCTTCAGATAAATATCCGGGCTCGGCTTGCCTTCCTTCACCTCGCAGGCCGTGGTGACCACCTGAAAATAGGCCGCGATCCCCGTGGAGCCCAGGACAGCGTCCACCATCTCACGGCCGTTGCTGGTAGCGATCCCGCAGGCGATCCCGTGCTCCCGGGCGTAATCCAGAAACTCCTTCACGCCGGGCTTCAGAGGCACCTGGTACCGGTACTTGTCGATGGACATTTCCGTCCAGGCCGCCTTTATCTCGTCCAGGGAATCCGGAATCCGGAACCGCTCCTTAAAATAGGCCGCCGTCTCGGAAAAGCTCATTCCCTCGATCGTTCTCTGGAGATCGTCGGGGCACTCCCAGCCGAATCTGGCCAGATATTCAATATCGATGGCCTTCCACATCCACATGGAATCCACCAGGGTTCCGTCAAGGTCAAAAATAAACGCTTTGATTCCTTCCAGCATTCCATCCTCCGTATCGCTTCCTCACATTTCTGTCTCAGACACCGCAGGGCCCGAAGATTTGAGCCTCTCCAGTTCACGCCCCGTCAGGGGCCGGTATTCTCCCGGCTTTAACGAATCATCCAGACTCAGGCTTCCCATGGAGAGCCGTTTCAGGTACGTTACCCTGCAGCCCAGCGCCTCAAACATCCGTTTCACCTGATGAAACTTGCCTTCCCGGATTGTCAGAAGAACCCTCTGTCCGGCGCGGCCCTCCTCCGGTCCGTCCGCGCAAAGCTTCAGCTCTGCGGGCATCACAGGCGTTCCGTCCTCCAGCACGATTCCCTCCGCGAACCGCCGGACCGCGTCCCGGGGAAGATCTCCCTCTATCTCCGCCAGATAGGTCTTGTCCACATGCCGTTTCGGCGACAGCAGCCGGTGCGCCAGTTCCCCGTCGTTGGTGATCAGAAGAAGGCCCTCCGTGTCAATATCCAGCCGCCCCACGGGAAACAGATCGCCCCGCTTCCGGTCTGAGATCAGCTCTACCACCGTCCGGTGCCGCCCGTCCTCCGTGGCGGACACCACGCCCTGAGGCTTATTCAGCATATAGTATTCCATCCTTACATAGGAAACCGTCTGTCCGTCCAGAGTCACCGTATCCGCCGTCGGATCGATCTTTCGCTCGGCGCTTTTCTCCACAGCGCCGTTGACGCGGATCCGCCCCTTGCGGGCCGCGTCCTTTATCTGGCTGCGGCTGCCCGCCCCCATTTCCGTCAGATACCTGTCCAGACGCATCGGGGCGCTGCCACCGGTCTTTCCCTTAGCCATCACATCCACCGCCATCCCGGATAATATTTGTTCTTCAGGCTTCCGCCGTTTCCCCTGGCAAACCCCAGAGGGAAACCGTCCACACAGACCAGGCACCAGCCCTTTCTCTCCGGCTCCTCCGGTCCAAGAGAAATGGTTTCGCCCTTCAGGTAGCGGATTACCCGGTCGTCCCGGCAGGCGAAATTCACACAGTTTTCATAGGTTTCGGGGCTCAGCGCCATAGCCAGAGCCTGGCCCGGCTCAAATCTCCCCCGCTTTACGGTTCCCAGGTGGAGTCCCGTCCTGAGATAGCGGAGCCCTGCCGCAGGCAGAAAGCCCTCCGGAAGATAATACACATTTTCTCCCTGGGTCAGGAAACGCTCCTTCTCCCACCGGATGCCGGTCCGGGCCAGGAAATCCCAAAATTCCGATTCTTTCTCAGGAATACGGTTATTTTTCTGTACCGGAGCCGCGCTCTGCGAGAAATACCCACCGGCCTGTCCGCCTTTCCTGAACAAGGCTACAAAATGTCCTTCTCCCTGTACCTTGTGGGGATACAGGCGAAGACACTCTTTCATTCCCACGCCTCTCTCCGCCCCGGGAAAATCCGGAACGGAAACCAGCTCAAGCTGCTTTCCCTGCTCCAGAAGCCACCGGACATTGTCCTCATTTTCCAGGACAGAGAACGTGCAGGTAGAGTAAAGGAGATATCCTCCCGGTTTCAGCATATCCGCCGCCTGAATCAGGATCTGCCTCTGGACCGGCGCGTAGTATTCCGGTCCCCGACGCATCCAGTCCTTTACCATCTCCGGATTCTTCCGGAACATCCCCTCGCCGGAGCAGGGGGCGTCCGCCAGGATGCTGTCAAAATATTCCGGATAAACCTCCGCCAGCCTTTCCGGCGCTTCCCCCGTCACGCAGATATTGGGAATCCCGAACAGCTCCAGATTCTTCAGAAGCCCCTTTGCCCGGGAAGCGCTGATATCGTTAGCCGCCAGAAATCCCCTGCCTTTAAGCCTCGCTCCCAGCTCCGTGCTCTTGCCTCCCGGCGCGGCGCACAGATCCAGGACCCGGTTTCCCGGCTCCACCGGCAGTATCCGGGCCGGCGCCATGGCGCTGGGCTCCTGCAGGTAGTAAAGGCCCGCGTAATAGTAAGGATGCCGGGATATCCGCTCCGTCCCGTCATAGTAAAATCCGCTGCCGCACCACGGAACCGGTCCGCGCAGGGCCGGAAGCCGCTCCGCCGCTTCTTCCGGCGTCCATTTCAGCGTATTGACCCGCAGTCCTCCCGGCGCCGGACGGCCGAAGCTGTCCAGATAGGCCTGAAAATCCTCTCCCAGCAGGGCCTTCATCTCTTCTTTAAACTGCTCCGGCAGCTCTGTTCTCACCAAATCCATGTCTCCATTCCGTATCATTATAGCGCCGCGGCGCTCTCCAATCAATAGTCATATTTCAGCCGGAACTTTTCCAGGTACCTAAGAATCCAGTAAGGATTCACGCTCAGCTCCCGGAAATGGTCCGTTCTCAGATACATCCCCACATGAAGATGCACGTCGAAATTCCCTGTGGTCCCCGGAACCGCGGAATAGCCGGAATCTCCCATAAAGCCCAGCAGCTGGCCGGCGCTGACTTTGTCGCCCTCCTGCCAGTCCCGGGCATAGCGCTCCAGGTGGGCATAGTAAATATACAGGCCTGAGGACGTCCGGATGCCAATCCTCCAGCCGCCTTTTTCCAGCCACCCGGCCTTCTCCACCGTCCCCTCGCTGATGCTGACCACCGGATAGAAACCCCTGGGCCTCTGATCTCCCATAATATCGCAGCCCTCATGTCCCCGCTCCCCGCCGTAGGTTCGCCGCTCCATCCAGCCGTCCGCGTAGGTCACGTCCGGCGTGCCGGCGCGGCTGCTGGCGGGAACAGGAAAATACCGCAGATCGCAAAAGACCGTCTCATAGGCCTGCTTCAGCTTTCTGTAATCCTCCGGCCGCCTTCTGAGCAGGAGGCTTTCGCGAAAACGGTCTGACGGAATGGTCTTCTCGCCGGTCAGATCATAATCATGATCGATCATGGCTGCCGTCAGTTCATCCATATCCAGGGCCGCGCTCCCGGCCACCGCCTCTCCCAGACGCATCTCCCGAAACTCGCCGCTTTCCCAGGTATAGGCGTCAAGCTGGTAAAAATCAGGATTGCGGATCAGGTAATCCGTCAGGGACACCTGAAGCAGCGCCAGCAAAAGAAGCAAAAGAAACCGCATATCTGTCCATCATTCTCTCATATAGTGTTATAACTCCATTCTATTCCCGAGCCTATGAAAAACATACTTGCCGTCGCTTTGCTGCTTTTGCTTCTGACCCATCCCGCCGTGTCCATGGAGGGAGCCAGACAGGGCCTTCTCCTGTGGTCCCAGACGGTCCTGCCGGCCCTGCTCCCGTTTATGATATGCTCCAATGTTATTGTGTCCATCGGCGCTCTTCCCCTTCTCATGGCCCCCTTCCGCCCGGTCTTAAAGCGCTTCTTCCGCCTCTCGGGGGCCGGGGCTACGTACTTCTGTCCGGTCTTCTGTGCGGCTATCCCATGGGAGCCAAAACAGCCAGCGAATTTCTGGCCCAGGGAAAAATATCACCGGAAGAAGCCCGCTGTCTCTGGGCTGTCAGCAACCACCCAAGCCCCATGTTCCTCCTGGGATATGTGGCCTCCTGCCTGGATCCGCGGATTCCTCTCCGGCTCGTCATGATCTCCCTGTATCTGCCGGTTCTGCCCCTGTACATACTGGCAAGAAAAGTATATGCCTCCGGCAGTGACGCTCAGGCACTGACGCCATCCGTCCCGCCTCCG
>CANQSK010000116.1 GCA_947626475.1 uncultured Lachnospiraceae bacterium | reverse complement strand
TTATGATTGTCCCCCAACTGCTTTATGCGCCAGTTCGGGTACTTCGGGGACGGTCTTTTTCATACACGAGTTATCTTAAAATTCCGCGGTATCCGAAAGCAGATGATGTTCCGCGATCTTAAAATGGCTGAAAGGCTGCCGCAGAATCTGCGGCAGCCTATTTGATCGGAGTTCATTCACGGCCCGACACGGCCTGATATGACAGGCAGACGCCCTCAGCCTTTTTTCTCGCCCCAGCCGGGAGAAAAAATAGTCTTGTCCACGGCAAAGATGATAACCATGGACACGCCGCCGGTCACTACGGTAGTTACAATGTTGAAGATATAGTCCGGGATGCCGAAGTGGGAGGCCATAGGATTCCACACGCATGTGAACAGGTTCATCACCAGGAATACCACGATGGTGGCCAGGGTGAAAGCCAGCCCGCTGTTCACCAGGTAACCGCCGTCAGCGCCTGTCTGGAGGGCATTCCCGATGATAGACAGTTTGAAATCTACTCCGAACAGACTTACGGGGATACCGGGGAACAGCCACTCCACATCGCCCACAAGGCCGTGAAACAGATTGGGCAGAAACTGAAGCATCAGGTACTTGATAAACGTAACCACGTAGCTGAAGATGATGAACAGGCCGCCTTCTCTGATCCACTGGGCTGCCTTAGACTGTTTCTTGGGAGCATTTTCACTCATGTTGTTTCCTCCTCACTCCATGGAATTGGCTTTCTTCTGCACCTTGCGCTGCTTAAAGAAACCGCCGATCACGCCGCCTGCGCCGCTGAAGAAATGACCGTTGACGATCTTCAGAATGCTCTCGCACATGGCCTGGCTGCACATTCCGCCTGCCATTTTTCCGATAGCGCGGAACGGCATATTATAAATAAATGTAATATTCAGATCCGGCTCGCCTTTGGCGATGCTCTTGTTGAGCATATTTGTCATAACCTTGCAGACCTGCCGGACCGGCCAGCTTTTCGCGTAATACAGCTGGCAGATGGCGTCGTTCATCTGCAGCGTACCGCTCCAGTGTCCGTTCGGAATCTCATGACCTAACAGCTCTCTGAACTCTGCGTCGCTGACATTTGTGATCTTTCCGGATACGTAGGACGGAAGCTTTGAGAGGTTCTCCGGCAGAGGCGCGTCCGTTCCCTTCACTTCCAGAGTCTGGCTGAGCCGGATATCCTCCACACTCGCCCCGATCAGGATATCGTAAGCGCCGCCATCGATCTCAAACCGGTTCGTCTTCACGTTGAAGTAGCGGAAAGCCTTGTCGTCCAGCGGGATCCGGACTTTTTTGCTCTCTCCCGCCTTCAGGAACACTTTCTGAAAACCCTTCAGTTCCTTTACCGGACGGTAAACGTTCGGTTTTTTGGCGGATACATAGAGCTGGGTGATCTCCGCGCCGTCCCGGTCTCCCGTGTTCTTCACCGTAAAGACCGCTTCCGTTTCACTGACTTTAAGGTCGCTGTACTCAAAAGTCGTATAACTCAGTCCGAAACCGAAGGGGAACTGCACCGGCACTCCCGCCGTGGTATAGTAGCGATAACCGATATATAAACCTTCTCTGTATTCCACCGTGCGTTCCTTTGCGGGGAAATAGTTTGCCGTCGGCACATCCTGATAGGCGAAGGGATACGTCTCGGAAAGCTTTCCGCTTGGGTTCACCTCTCCGGTGATCACCTTGAGCACCGCGCCTGCTCCCGCCTGTCCGCACAGATAGCCGTGTACCAATGCCTTACACTTATCAAGCCACGGCATGGCCACCACAGAGCCGGCCGACATGACCGCGATCACATTCTGATTGACTTTACCGATCTCCTCGATCAGTTCCACCTGGCTCTTCGGCAGGTCAATACCGGCGCGGTCCAGACCCTCCGACTCGGAGATCTCGTCCAGGCCGACATAAAGGAGTACGTAATCCGCTTTCTTCGCCAGTTCAACCGCCGCCTGTTTCATCTCCTGATTTCCGGGACCCGACCTGGGATATCCCGGCGCGAACCCGACGACATCCAGATCATAATTACCGATGACGTCCATCGTATGATCCAGCTTTGTGCAGTTTACCACGGAGGAGCCTGCGCCCTGATACCGCGCCTTCTGGGCGAACTCGCCGATAACCGCTACCTTGCTTCCTTTTTTCAGGGGCAGAATATTGTTCTCATTTTTCAGCAGAACAATGGACTGTTCGCTTGCTTTCATCGCCATCGCGTGATGGGCGTCCACGTCAAAGGGCTTGCCCTTGAGCGGATCCACCGCCTTGCGGGTAGCGAGAATCACATCAAGGATCTCGTCCACTCTCCTGTCGATCATTTTCTCGGAAATTTTTCCGGATTTAACGGCAGCGATAAGCTCTTCGTCGGAATCGCCGCCGGTAGAAGGCATCTCAAGATGGGAGCCTGCCGCTACGCCGGCTACATGATCATTGGACGCGCCCCAGTCTGATACCACAAAGCCGTCAAATCCCCACTCGTCCCGAAGGATATTCTGCAGGAGATGCTCATTTTCATTGGCGTAAGTCCCATTCACCATGTTGTAGGAAGACATGATCGACTTTGGGTGCGACTCCTTGACAGCGATCTCAAAACCGGTCAGATAGATTTCCCGAAGCGTCCGTTCATCCACGATCGAATCCGAGGCCATGCGGCGCAGCTCCGTATTGTTCGCCGCGAAATGTTTCGGGCAGGCGGAAATGCCGTTTTTCTGAATCCCCCGGACATAACCGGCGGTCATTTTCCCGGCAAGATAGGGATCTTCACAGAAATACTCGAAATTACGGCCGCAGAGGGGGGAACGCTTCATATTAAGGCCGGGCCCCAGCAGGACGCAGACATCCTGGCTGGCAGCCTCTTCGCCCAGGCAGACGCCGATCTCCATCCCCAGCGAGGGATCCCAGCTGTTCGCGATCGTCGCGGCAGTCGGAAAACAGGTCGCGGGAAGAGAGCCGTTCAGTCCCAGCTGATCTCCTGCCCCTTCCTGTTTTCGGATTCCGTGAGGACCGTCCGAAAGTGTCATATTGGGAATCCCCTTCGCCTTAACGCTTCGGGTCTGCCAGAAATCCCTGCCGGATAAGAGGTAACATTTTTCTTCTAATGTCAGCTTAGAGATGATATCCGAATGTTTCACTTCTTCATCCTCCTTCAAAATACGGACTGCCCGACATATCGGGCGTCCCGTCCTGTCGTAACTGTCTGACATGCGGACGGGCTTTGCAGCCCGTCCGAGTCAGGAAAGGAATAAAAATGAGATTACGACTCCGCTCCTGCTTTCCTGCGATATTTCTTAATGATCAGCGCCTCAAGGGCAAGCAGAATCGCAGCCACAACCACATCAACGCCGATCAGCGCCTTCTCCCAGCCTGGCATGCCGTTGACGGCCGCCTCGTCCTCATACTCCCAGCTGTTTACTACCACGTACATGATATTTTTGCTAGCTGTCCGGAGATATTTCACCGTGCTGGCGCTGGGATTGGCAGCGTCATGAGGCAGGTTGGGACCTGCTCCGTAGGTAGACAGCATCGCGTCCATGCCATTGGCCAGCGCCGCGTTCGCGCCGAACTTTTTCACGCAGATCTCAAAGGGCTTCAGGTAAATCTCACGGATCGCCTGCTCGTTTGACCACACACAGACCATCTTATAGTTGCCGTCATATAGAGCCATATGCTTGATATACGCGTACACGCCGTTTTCAGCGGCACCGGCTACCGCGTTGCCGGTCATCAGGCCGGAGAACACGCCGTCCTCGGAATAATACTCATAGTTTCTGCCTCCGAAGGGATAACGATGGATATTCATGCCGGGCGCGTACCAGCCGGCCACATCCAGTTCCCGGGCCATCTTGCCCATGATACGTCCGTACTCATGAGCCAGTTCCTTGCTCCAGGTATTGGCGATCACCGCCACCGCCGGGAATCCCAGGGAACCCGCGCCGGAGAAGTTATTATTGATCGATCCGGGACCATCGGCGTCGTTGGTCTGAACCTTGCCTACAGAATCAACGGCAGGAGTCTGATAACCGCACAGGGAAGTCAGATTCAGCATATCCTCTACGGACAGCTCGTCCAGCAAAGTCTCCCAGCGGGGATCGTCATAATCCGCACCTCTCAGTTCGGACAGTTTCATCCCGTTCTTAGCTCCGGTAACCGGCATCTCGTCATCCGGATTTATGTACTTATCATAATCGAAGTTGACGTTCAGCTCATAAGTGGCGACCTGATCCGCCGGCATTTCCAATGTAGCGGGCGGAGCAACCGCTTCCTCGTAATTGGCAAAACCGCCGGCGCGGGACAGATACGTAACATTGCCGTGTACATCATCAAACTGATTCGTAGCGGCTTTATCATCGGATTCGCGGGGATTGCTCTCGTCATAGACTATCGTCTCATCTGCTTTATAGGTATCGGAAGCGATCACGGTATGGGAATCCGACCGGACGGATATCTCATAATCTCCGGCGTCCAGCACATAAGCCTTGGCGTTCTGGTCGTCATAAGAAGCCATATCCTCCACCGCGAAGGTCATGGTCAGGGTTTCGGACGCTCCCGGCTCCAAAAGACCGGTCTTTCCAAAGTCGATGAGATTTACGGTAGCCTTCTCGATACCGCCCTCAATATAAGGAGGATTGTAATATACGCCTACCACATCCTTGCCTGCCACGTCGCCGGTGTTGGTAACCTCAACGCTGACCGTGATCTGACCGTCGGATTCCGTCATGGTCATTGTCCGGTCAAAGGTGGTGTAGGACAGTCCATAGCCGAAGGGATACTGCACTACGCTGTCATAATCAAACCCCTGCATGCCGATATCATAGGCAGTTTCATAGAATTTATATCCCTCATAAATGCCGTCAGTATAGTTGACAAAGGAAGGAGAATACTTCTGAGGTTTACCGTTATTCATGCCGTCTACCGTCATATCCATCAGATTGCTGTAATTGACCTTGGCGGCGTTGTTCCACCACGGAGCCTTCGTCAGATCATACAGGAAGGTATCCGTGATATGTCCGGAAGGATTCATTTCACCGTTCAGGATGCGTCCCAACGCATTGAATCCCACGTTTCCGGGACCGGGACACCAGATCGCGCCCTTGATAGAGTCGTATTCTTCCACAAAGCCCATCTCGATGGGGTTTGCGCCGTTATAGAGAACGATCACCTTATCAAAATTGTCGCATACCATCTCGATCATATTCCGCTCGGTCTGGGACAGCTGCAGATAGTGTTCGCCGGCCGGGAAATCATCATAATCGGGAGAATTGTTGTCGTAACCCACTTCACTCACATCCATGGGCAGATCGTTGTGTCCTTCGCTTGCCGCGCGGGCGGCAAGAAAATCTGACAGAAGAACGCTCTACACGAGAAGAATCGTAAAAGACGCCCTGCTGGAACTGCTGGAGACGCAGCATTACGAAAAAATCAGCGTCGCCTCTCTCTGCCGTCAGGCTGAGATTACCAGAGCCACATTTTATCTTCAGTTTCAAAATATGGACGAGGTCCTGAACGAACTGCTGAACGAGGCGCTCATGACCGTAGAGACGATTATCCAAAAATCAGATCTTACGGCCCGCATGAACGGCCTGGAAGAAGTGCTGAAAACAGGCAGCGCGGAAGATCTGCGCCGGAATGAACACCTGCTTGCCCCTTGTCAGCGGGTGGCGGATGATCCGAAGTATCGCGCTATCTTTCAGGATCCCACCCTTGCCGAATATGTAAATCCACTGGATCTACCGGCAGGAACGGGACGCGATGAGCGTTTATCTCACAGACCGCTGCGGTATCGGACCGGACCAGGCGGATAAGCTTTTCATGATGATCGTCTTCGGATTATTTTATCTGAATCAGTCCTTAAAATGGAATAAAGACGACGACTGGTATGAGATGCAGTTTTTAGCCGCGCGCTTTTTATTCGGCGGCATTGCGGCGCTAGTCAAAAATCCGCTATGCTGACTGTATTTTTTCCAGAGCCGCAAAATAGCTGCGATCATGCAAGTCGCAGGTTTATATTCTGAATCTTGTCTTTGATGCAAACGTACCGTTTATCCATGGCAGGAATGCCCACCGCTGCCGTGTTCACCACAGGAATGCGCGCCGCAGCTGTGTCCGCTTGTGCCGTGTTCATGGTCATGGTGATCGCAGTGTACATCCGGATCATAGCCCAACGTACCGGCCAGCAGCGCTGCTACAGCCTCGTCCGCGGCGCCCTGTACGCCTCCGTAAAGTCGGATACCTGCCTCGGCCAGCGCCATTTGCGCTCCGCCGCCGATACCGCCGCAGATCAGCACATCTACGCCGTTGGCGGCTAAAAACGCGGCTAATGCCCCGTGCCCCTGCCCGGCAGTGGGAATGATCTGAGAGGAGACGACCTTTCCGTTCTCTGTCTCATAGATCTTGAACTGCTCCGTGTGTCCGAAATGCTGAAAGACCATTTCATTTTCAAAAGTGACTGCGATTTTCATGTTCAATCCTCCATTTTACTGTTTTCGCCCGCCTTTTTGCGGTAGGTGTCGATTATGTTCCGCAAAGTGATGGTGCGCATACAATCCTCCGCGGCCATTTGTATCTCATCATAATAGTCCCGCAAAGACAGCTGAATATTTACGCCCACGCCGCAGTCGGGATTGGTATGGGTATCCTGGTGCAGGATGGGCTTGTCGCCCTCGATAGCCCTGTATACATCCAGCAGAGTAATGTCTTCCGGCTCTTTGACAAGCGTGGGTCGGGGATGACCCTTCACGCTGGCCAGCAGGCCGGCCTTTCGCAGAGCCGACATCAGCTGCCGGATATAGGCGGGATTGGTCCGCACACTCTCGGCAATCCGTTCGCTGGTGAGAGCGGCGCCAGGATGCAGGGCAAGAAATGCCAATACATGAACCGCATCGCTGAGTTTTGTCGGGTATTTCATGTCAGGCCGCTCCTTTCTTCTGACTGTTAGTTATATTATAACACCCGGTTGACAAAAAAGCAAGTCCGTGCTATACTCTTGTTGTAAATAAAAAAATAACATCAAGAAAGGCGCCGTTTCTATGAGTTACTATGAAGATATCGTGATGCAGACACAGATGACATACTCCCGCTATTACAATATTTACGCTTCCGGAAAGACACCGTATCAATTATCTGACCGGCCGCCGCTGCCCTACAGTAAGCAAATTGAACGGTTGGCCCGGGAAATCCGCTCTGCTGACTGCATCGTGGTCGGCGGCGCGTCCGGCCTATCCGCGGCCGGAGGCGGGGATTTCTACTATGAAGATAACGCTTCCTATCGAAAGCATTTCGGAAAGTACGCGGAGAAATATCATTTTAAAGGCGCTTTTGACGGTATGATGCACCGTTGGGCGTCACGGGAGGAATATTGGGGATATCTGGCGACATTTCTCTACACGACCCAGACATCTCCTGTTCGGAAACCGTATCAGGATCTGGACGCGCTGCTGCATGGCAAGGATTTCTTCATCCTCACCACCAATCAGGACACCCAGTTCGTCAAGCTCTATCCGGAAGAACAAGTTGCTGAGATTCAGGGTGATCACCGGTTTTTCCAGTGCGCGGGCTGCTGTACGGACGACACCTGGGACGCGGTGGAACCGGTGCGGGCAATGATAAACGCCATGGGAGACGGCACCGCCATTCCAGGCAATATGATCCCCCGCTGTCCTCACTGCGGCGGGGAAGCCTTCCCCTGGGTACGTGGTTACGGCAACTTCCTGCAGGGAAAAAAGTACGAGCATCAATACGACAAAATTTCCCGTTATCTGCTGGAGCATAAAAACAAAAGCATTCTGTTCCTTGAGTTGGGCGTCGGCCGCCTCACTCCCATGTTTATTCAGGAACCGTTTTGGAACTTAACGCTGACCTATCCAAAGGCGCGCTATATTGCCGTGAATGACCGATATGATTTTCTGCCAAAGCAGATTGAAGACAGGGGCATGGTCATCGTTGCGGATATCGCCCGGGTACTGCAGGATGCGCGGAGCGCCGTGGAAAAAGGAGGAATCAACAGTCATGACTGATTGGAATCGAATCGCGGAGAAACTGAATGACGCGACCTTTGAGAATCTGTTCGGTGATTTTAAGCGAAAATACGGTCTTACCTGTATCCTGCACGGTATGGGCGCGCGCTGGCCGTCTGAGGAAGAAAAATGGGCATTCTGGAGCCGTTTGATCCGTCACTACTGCCAACAGTACAAGCCTTCTCAGGTCATGGAAGATCTGAAAGCCGTTGTGGGAGAAAAGGATTATTTCATCGTCACATCCAACGGAGAGTGTCACTTTGAGGTCTGCGGCTTTTCACCGAAAAAAATCTATGAGGTGGAAGGCACCTGGCTCGTCATGCAGTGTATACGTCCCTGTCATGAGACGTTCTATCCCGTTCTGGATTCCGTTAAGGAAATGGCCGCGGCGGAACAGAACGGCCGTATCCCAGCCAAACTGCTGCCCCGCTGTCCCCACTGCGGCGGACCCATGGCCGTCCACATCGCCGCCGGTCCCGGATTTATTGAAGATACCGGTGCCCGGCAGCGGTACGGAATGTTCCTTGACCGGTATCACGGAAAGAAGCTGGTGGTGCTGGAACTGGGCATCGGCTGGCGCAATCAGCTTATTAAAGCGCCTCTCATGCGGCTGGTGGCGCAGGAACCCCACGCAGCTTATGTGACCGTCAATCTCGGCGAGGTCTATATCACCGATGACATTAAGGACAAATCCTTCGGCATCGACGGGCCCTTAAGCGACGTCATGGCGAACCTGCGGAAAGCGTGCGGATGACTGCCGTTTAAGCTGCCTTACACTGCAGACCTTTTTACCACTTTTTATTGACTGAAATTTGCAAGTTCCATTTCGGAAAGTAAACTTTTATTCCGGCAGCCTTTTCCTTTGCCTCAATTCATGTTATACTGAAAGAGTTATAATATCAGGTAAAGGAGATAAGACAATGAAAAAGAAATTGCTTATACTTCTGATGACTGTCTCCGCATGTTCCATGCTGCTCAGTTTCCCGGCATTTGCCGGTCAGTGGCAGAAGAACAACACCGGTTGGTGGTATGACAACGGAGACACTACTTACCTGAAAGACGGTTGGCACTGGGTAGACGGAAAATGTTATTATTTTACCCGGGATGGTTACTGCCTGACCGATACCAAAACTCCGGATGGATATTATGTAGACGCAAGCGGCGCATGGACTGTGAACGGCATAGTGCAGACGCAGAATACCGGGACCTATACACTGGGAACACTTACCCTGACTCCGCCCGCAGGGTTTTCCTATGTGCCGGAACTCGCCATGGGCAACACCTGCAGCTTCGGCGGTACTGACCGGAATGCGGTCATAACAGTGGGAATCACGGACCTGGGCGTTGATTATTATGCCGCCTATGGAACCGTGTTCGGTCAGTCTATAGCAGACCGGCTTTTTGATGAATCCATGTCCGCGGTGATGGGCGATTACGCATCCAGGACGGTCGCTTCGCTGGCTACCGGCAACTGGATCCGCTACGATTATCAGAATGCCAAATTCTTTGACTTAGAACTCCCCGGAAACTGCGTTTCATTTGTACGGATCTCCGGTTCCCAGCTTCAGCAGGTTCTGTTTATGGGAGATTTATCGGGTCTTGACGCGGCGGCGATCATGAACACTTTTGTACACTGAGGGCTTTACTGAAGTTTCCTTAAAAAATACGTTCCGAAAGAAATATTTTAAAAAACAGTTGCGCATCTGCCGATTCTGTGCTATACTATCTGAGTTCGCGGGAATGCTGGAATTGGCAGACAGGCTAGACTAAGGATCTAGTGATTGTATGATCGTGTGGGTTCAAGTCCCATTTCCCGCAGATGATGAGGTCACCCGGTAACTTCGCAGGGTCGAGGTTGTCGGGTGACTTTATTTACAGGAGCTTAGTACCTCACAACACCCCCAGAGTAGAATTTACTTTTGCAATTTAGGCCAAAAAAAATTTTAAAAAAGCTGTTGACAGGAAGCATTTTCTGGTATATAATAACACCTGTTCGTGCAGAAGTGGCGGAATTGGCAGACGCGCACGGTTCAGGTCCGTGTGGTAGCAATACCTTGTGGGTTCGACTCCCAT
>CANQSK010000115.1 GCA_947626475.1 uncultured Lachnospiraceae bacterium | reverse complement strand
GGCCAATACCAGCAGTGAGGAAGGGGAACGGGTGTCCTTTGTGGTCAGCAGCGGGCCGGAGCAGGAGGCCTCCAGATATCTGGGAGCGATCAGCGAGAATTTCAATATGAGAAATCTGATCGGCCCGGGGCAGATGGAAGCCAATGTGAGAGTCTTCATCAGGCTCCGCCAGGATTCTGACGAGGGATCTGTGTACCGGACCCTCATGGATCCGACCATTATCAACGGCAACGACCTGCTTCCCGTGGATTTTCCGAGGATCGTGGCCATCCTTCCGGATGAGTACGGAGAGGTGGAAGTCGTGAACGCGGATACCGGCGAGGTGCTGCAGAGCTATCCGGTCCGGTTCTTTAAGACAGAATAGGCGGGACTTTATGACTGGAAAGATCATCAAAGGGATTGCCGGGTTTTACTACGTTCACGGAGCGGATGAAAGAATTTATGAATGCAAAGCCAAGGGCATCTTCCGGAACCGGAAGATCAAGCCCCTGGTAGGCGACAACGTGGAGATATCGGTGCTGAGCCAGGAACCGCCGGAGGGAAACATCGATGAGATTCTGGAACGGAAAAACGCCCTGATCCGTCCGGCGGCGGCCAATATTGACCAGGTGCTTGTAGTGTTCGCGGCCAGAGATCCGGAGCCGAACCTGAATCTTCTGGACCGGTTTCTTGTAATGCTTTACCAGGCGGATATTCCGGTGGTCATCGCATTTAACAAGGCGGAGCTGGTGGGAGAGGATGACATGGAGCGGTACCGCCGGATCTATGAGCCGGCCGGCTACAGGGTTATGTCCGTCAGCACCTATGAAGGACGGGGAATTGATGAGATCCGTTCTCTGATGAGAGGAAAGACTACGGCTTTTGCCGGTCCTTCCGGCGTGGGAAAGTCGTCGCTGACCAATCTTCTCATGCCGGAGGCCAACATGGAGACCGGCGATATCAGCGAGAAGATACGCCGGGGAAAGCACACCACCAGGCATTCCCAGCTGTTTAGCGCAGGCGGGGGCACCTATATGATGGATACGCCCGGCTTCAGTTCCATCTATGTGGAAGGGGTGGAGCCGAATCAGCTGAAGGACTGTTTTCCCGAATTCGCGCCTTACGAGGAGGGGTGCAGGTTCCTGGGCTGCGTTCACATAGGCGAGAAGGTGTGCGGAGTAAAGGAAGCGGTGGAGCAGGGAAAGATAAGCCGAAGCCGTTATGATAACTACCGGATGTTTTACGAAGAGCAGAAGGATAAAAGGAGATACTAGTTTATGACGATTCTGGCACCATCTATTTTGGGCGCTGATTTTAAGCAGTTGGGCGAGCAGATCCGGCTTGTGGATGAGGCGGGAGCCCAGTATATTCATATTGATGTGATGGACGGTTATTTTGTTCCCAATATTTCGGTGGGAATGCCTGTGATTTCCTCTCTCCGGAGCGCTACGGATAAGGTGTTTGACGTACATATGATGGTGACGGAGGCGGGCCGCTACGTTCAGAAAATGAGAGACTGCGGCGCGGATATCATCACCGTTCACGCCGAGGCCTGCCGCCATCTGGATCAGGTTCTGAGGAAAATACGCTCCTGCGGCGCCAGGGCCGGCGTATCCTTAAACCCTGCCACGCCCGTCCAGGCGGTGGAGCATGTGCTTCCGCTGGCGGATATGGCACTGATCATGACAGTGAATCCCGGGTTCGGCGGACAGGAGAGGATTCCCTATACCCTGGACAAGATCCATATGCTTCGTCAGATCTGTGACCGCCGGGGAATCCCCATGGATATCCAGGTGGACGGCGGCGTTACCTATGACAATGTGGAAGAATTTCTGGAGGCCGGCGCCAATGTGATCGTTGCCGGTTCCGCCGTCTTTCAGGGGGATGTGACCTCCAATGTCAAGGCGTTTCTGAAAAAGTTTGAGGAGTTTGAAAAAAGATGAAAACGGGACTGATCATTACCGGCGGACGCATGGATTTGGCCTTCGCCGGTAATTTTTTAAAAAACGCTCCGGAAATCGACGCGGTGATTTCCGTGGATGCCGGTCTTGCGGCGACAGAAAAACTGGGACTTGTCCCTGCCGCTGTGGTAGGAGATTTTGACACGGTGGCTCCGGAGGTTCTTGAGAGATACCGGGGCAGGCCGGAGATTCTGTGGGATGTCCACAAGCCGGAGAAGGATGAGACGGACACGGAACTGGCCATCAACACGGCCATGAAGCTGGAGTGTAAGCGGATCTATATTCTGGGTGCCACCGGAGGCCGGCTGGACCATGAGCTGTCCAACATCCATCTTCTGAAGCTGTGTCTGGACAGCGGCGTGGAGGCTTATATCTGCGACGCCAACAACCGGGTGAGCCTTCTTGCCCCTCCGGGAAGAGTATTTGACCGGTCCGGACTGTACGGAACGTATGTGTCCTTTATTCCTCTGAGCCAGGAGGTTCGCGGCATCACTTTGACCGGATTCAAATATCCTCTTCATGAGAAGGATATTCAGATCGGCGTGGAGGCAGGGCTCTGCGTCAGCAATGAGATGGCAGAGGAGCGAGCGGAGATACGGTTCCGGGAGGGAGCTCTGATCTGTATCGAGTCCCGGGACTGAACTCTGATCTGCATCGAGTCCCGAAACTGAACTCTGATTTGCGCCGGGTCCCGGAATTGAACCGGCGGAGAGGATTCAATCTGGCATGGTCAAAAATATCAAAACTGGATATAATAATAACTCCACATGTATGGTACACTGACCAGTATAACAGAGATTTGTGTATTTACAGGAGGAAAGCTATGAAAGATAAGAGGATTTTGACGATTCAGGATATTTCATGCGTGGGACAGTGTTCCCTGACTGTGGCCCTTCCCATCACCTCGGCCTGCGGCATTGAGACCGCTATTCTGCCGTCGGCAGTGCTTTCTACCCACACCGGCGGGTTTAAAGGATATACCTTTCGGGATTTAAGCGGTGACATGCTGGATATCAGCAATCACTGGAAGAGCGAGGGCATCCGGTTTGATGCGGTTTATACCGGGTATCTGGGCAGTATCGATCAGATTGAGTATGTGAAGAAGATCATGGACGATACTTTGACGCAGGACGGACTGCGCATTGTGGATCCGGCCATGGCGGACAACGGCAGGCTGTATTACGGCTTCACGGAAGAGTTTGCCCACCGGATGGGAGGCCTGTGCGGAATCGCGGATATTGCTCTTCCCAATATTACGGAAGCCTGCTTTATGACAGATACCCCTTATGACGGGGGACCGAAGGACCAGGCTTATGTAGAGGCGCTTCTCGATAAGGTAAGCGGGCTGGGGGCCAAATGCGTGGTGCTTAAGGGGATCAGTTTTGAGCCGGACAGGCTGGGAGTGGCAGTCCGCCAGGAGGGAAAGACCAGCTATTATTTCCATGAGAAGATGCCCAGAAGCTTTCACGGAACAGGCGACTGCTATGCCGCTGCGTTCACAGGGGCGCTGATGCAGGGCAATTCCGTCTGCGAGGCGGCCGGCGCCGCGGCGGATTTCATCGTGGAATGTATCAGAAAGACCATCGGCGATGACAGTCACTGGTACGGGGTGAAGTTTGAAAAGGCGCTGCCGGGACTGGTGAAGAGAGTAAACCGGGGCTGAGGGAAGCAGTTTTTTTAAAATCCGGCGCAAAATGGGGGTTTCCTTTTTGAAAAGATTGCGGTATACTGTCCAGAGTAAGAATTGAGCAGAACTCTAAAGAGAGGCGTGCTATTGCCATAAAAGGAGGAAATCATGTTAGACCTTAAGTTTGTCAGGGAGAACCCTGAGATCGTAAAGCAGAATATCCGCAATAAATTCCAGGACGCCAAACTGCCCCTGGTGGACGAAGTGATCGAGCTGGACGCCAGAAACCGGGCAGCCAAGGCGGAGGGAGATAATCTGAGAGCCTCCCGCAACAAGCTGTCCAAGCAGATCGGCCAGCTGATGGCTCAGGGAAAGAAGGAAGAGGCCGAGGCTGTGAAGGCTCAGGTGACAGCCAACGCTGCGCGCCTGGCTGAGCTTGAGAAGGAAGAGGCCGAGATGGAGGAGAAGATCTTAAAGATCATGATGACCATCCCCAACATCATCGACCCCAGCGTGCCTATCGGTAAGGACGACAGCGAGAATGTGGAGCTGCAGAAGTTTGGTGAGCCTGTGGTTCCGGATTTTGAGATTCCCTATCATACAGACATTATGAAGACCTTTGACGGCATCGACCTGGATGCCGCGGGCCGTGTGGCAGGCAACGGTTTCTATTATCTGATGGGCGATATTGCAAGACTTCATTCCGCGGTGATCGCCTATGCCAGAGATTTCATGATCGACCGGGGCTTTACCTACTGCGTTCCGCCTTTTATGATCCGCAGCAATGTGGTGACCGGCGTTATGTCCTTCGCCGAGATGGACGCCATGATGTATAAGATCGAGGGAGAGGACCTGTATCTGATCGGCACCAGCGAGCATTCCATGATCGGTAAGTTTATCGATACCATCACTCCGGAGAGCCAGCTGCCCAAGACCCTGACCAGCTATTCTCCCTGCTTCCGCAAGGAGAAGGGCGCCCACGGCATAGAGGAGAGAGGCGTCTACCGGATCCATCAGTTTGAGAAGCAGGAGATGATCGTGGTCTGCAGGCCGGAGGATTCCCCCATGTGGTATGACCGGCTGTGGCAGAATACGGTGGATCTGTTCCGCTCCATGGACATTCCCGTAAGAACCCTGGAGTGCTGTTCCGGCGATCTGGCTGATCTGAAGGTGAAATCCTGCGACGTGGAGGCCTGGTCTCCCCGTCAGAAGAAGTATTTTGAGGTAGGCTCCTGCTCCAATCTGGGCGACGCTCAGGCGCGCCGCTTGAGAATCCGGGTTGAGGGAGAAAAGGGCAAATATTTCGCCCACACCCTGAACAATACAGTTGTGGCTCCGCCCCGTATGCTGATCGCGTTTTTGGAGAACAATCTGCAGGCGGACGGCACCGTCCGGATCCCCAAGGTGCTTCAGCCCTACATGGGCGGAACGGCGCTTCTGGTTCCCAAGACGGCGAAGAAGTAAGGCTTTTGCCGTTTGTGTGAGAAGATCAGAAAGATTTGGAGGAGTTTGTATGAACGTAGTATGTCTTGACATGGAAGGGGTTCTGGTGCCGGAAATCTGGATCGCCTTTTCCAAAGCCAGCGGGATTCCGGAGCTGAAGCGCACTACCAGGGACGAGCCTGATTACAATAAACTGATGAACTGGCGCCTGGGAATTTTGAAGGAGCACTGCCTGGGCCTTAAGGAAATCCAGGACGTGATCGCCACTATTGATCCTATGCCGGGAGCCAGAGAGTTTCTGGATGAGCTTCGCAGCGTGACCCAGGTGATCATTTTAAGCGACACTTTCACCCAGTTTGCCAAGCCTCTCATGAAGAAGCTGGGCTGGCCCACCATCTTCTGCAACACCCTGGAGGTGGCGGACAGCGGCGAGGTAACCGGATTCAAAATGCGCGTGGAGCAGTCCAAACTCGCTACGGTGAAGGCCCTTCAGTCCATCGGCTATGAGACCATCGCCGCAGGCGACAGCTACAACGACCTGGGTATGATCCGGGCCAGCAAGGCCGGGTTCCTGTTTAAGAGCACGGAGAAGATCATCGCCGACAATCCGGATCTGCAGGCTTTCGAGGAGTTTGACGATCTGCTGGCGGCCATCAAGGGAGCGCTGGATCCGTTCAACTAGGCGGCGCGGCCGGAAGCAAAGCGACAGAAGAGAGTTAAGGAAATAGAAAAAGATGCGTTTGACACCTGTAATGTTTATGATTGTCTGCCCCCTGGTTTTCCTGGCCGGGCTGGTGGACGCCATCGGCGGCGGGGGAGGATTGATTTCCCTGCCCGCCTACATGATTGCCGGGGTTCCGGTACATATGGCGATTGCCACGAACAAGCTTTCGTCCGCCTGCGGGACAACCCTGGCGACGGCAAAATTCATCCGAGCAAAAATGGTCAGCCTCCGGCTGGCCATTCCTACGGTTATCGCGGCCATGATCGGCTCCTTTCTGGGGGCGAGGATATCTCTGACGGTGGATGAGGCCGCCATGAAATATATCCTTTTCGTGGTTCTCCCGGTAACCGCTTTTGTGGTTCTCAACAAGAAGCTGTTTCCGGCGGATGAGGACAGCGATGAGCTGATCCTCAGCAGCAGGGTGTACGTGATCTCATTTCTGGCGGCGCTGATCATCGGTTTTTATGACGGCTTCTACGGGCCGGGAACGGGAACATTTCTGATCATTGCCTTGACGGTGCTGGCCAAGCTTCCCATGAAGCGGGCCAACGGCCAGTCCAAGGTCATCAACTGGACCACCAACGTGACGTCTTTCGCCGTCTATCTCATCAGCGGCCAGGTGATCTTTCCTCTGGGCCTGGCGGCGGCCGCCTGCAACATGGCCGGAGCCTGGATCGGCTCCTCCCTGGTGATGACCAAAGGCTCAAAGATCGTGCGGCCCAGCATTCTGCTGGTGCTGTTTCTGCTGTTTCTGAAAATTCTGGGCGTGTACTAGATGGGGGACAGCTTCTAATCTATACAATCTCCCTCAGATCCGCCTTCGGCTCCGCCACCAGAGAGTAATTAGTGTGGTAGATGACGAAGCCCGGGGCGGCCCCGGCCACCTTGCGGATGTGCTTTTTCTGGATATAGTCGATCTCTACCTTATCGTTGCCGCGGCCCTTGGAGTAGTAGGCGGCCAAGGCGCCGGCCTCCTCGAAGGTCCGGTCCGGAAGTTCCCGGTTCTCGGCCTTTACGATGACGTGGGAGCCGGGGATTCCCTTGGCGTGGAACCACCAGTCGTTTCCGGTGGCAAACTTGAAGGTCAGTTCCTCGTTCTGATAATTGTTCTTGCCCACATAGATGTGGAAGCCGTCGGAAGAGAGGTAGTGGAAGGGTTTGCTGGTAATCCTGGGCTTCTTGCCGCCGGCATGGCGGCGCTTAATGTAGCCGTATTCCATCAGTTCTTCCTTGATCTGGACCAGATCGTCCTCTTTTAAGGCAATCTCAAGGGAAGTAGCGATGGATTCCAGATGGTCGATTTCCTTCTTCGTCTCTTCTGTCTGCTGGGTCATGGCCTCAAAGGTCCGTTTCAGCTTGTTGTATTTGTCGAAAAACCTCTGGGAATTTTCGCGGGCTGTCAGCTGCGGGTCCAGGGGAATGCGGATTTCCTCGTTGGTATAGTAGTTAAGGCAGCGAAGCTCCTTCTCGCCGCCGGTCAGTTCATAGCCGTAAGTGTTCAGCAGTTCTCCGTAAATCTTGTACTTGTCCCGCTTTTCCGTGTCCTTCAGCTGCTTCAGCTGGAGATCATACTTTTTGTAATTCCTCTCCAGGGCGGTCTGGACGATCTTTCGCAGGTCCACGGATTTCTGGCGGATCCTGGTGACCGCGTCCCGGGAGGCATAGTAATCTTCCAGAAGGCGGCTGATGGAATCGTATTCTTTCGTCTCATAGCCGCCCCCGTCAAAGCAGGTGAGAGGAATAGAGGCGAACTCTGCCGGTTCTCCGTTCCGGCAGATGATGTTGGGAGCAAACCGTCCCTCCCGCACATCCTCCATAAGAAGAGAGAGGGTATGGTACAGGTGGATTAGCTCTGCCTCCGACAATTCATTGGCGGACAGATCGCCGTCGATGGAGGCCAGGTGGCAGATTTCCGTGCCGGCGATGGGGCTGAGGCCGGTGAGATTTAAGTATAAAGCTTTCTGGACGGGAGCGGGTGTCCGGCGCATCCTGTCCGTGAACTGAGCTTCCGATACTTCAAGAGGATTCAGCTTTTCCGTTGTCTGGGGGATGAAATAAGCGCGGCCCGGCAGCACCTCGCGTACAGAACTGATCTGAGAGGATACGTGCTTGATGCTGTCCAGGATGATCCCGTCCTCCCGGCAGAAGATAATGTTGCTGTGCTTTCCCATCAGCTCTATGATCAGGAGTTTCCGGCGCAGATCGCCCATCTCATCCAGATGCTCGATCTCAAACCGGATGATCCGCTCCAGTCCCGGCTGGGACACGCTCAGGATGCGGCCGCTGCCGATGTGCTTTCTCAGAAGCATGCAGAAATTTGGGGCGGTCATAGGTCCCGGCTTGTTGGTGTCCGTAAAATAGATCAGCGGAAGGCTGGCGCTGGCCGACATCAGCAGCCGGCAGCTTTCCCGGTAATTCTTTATGGTAAACAGAAGTTCGTCCTTCTCCGGCTGGGCGATCTTGGTGATCCTGGCGCCCTCCAGGCGTTCTTTCAGATCTCTTACTAAATTCGCGATCACAATTCCGTCAAATGCCATGGTTCTTTCAGTCCTCCGGCTCAATGGTGCAACCATTATACCGCGGACAGCGCTTTGCTGTCAATTTCAAAACTTCTCCCGTTTATTGACTTTGTTTCTTAAAATAAATATAATGTTATCAGACTTTCTGGAAGAGAGGAGTACAGAACATGGATCAGAAGCTTTTTACGGAATGGCGCACACTTTATTCGTTAAACTGGGGACAATCCCATCTGATCCGCTTGCGCGTCCGTATGTGCGATTTGGTTGAAGCGGGTTCCATGCGCCATGCGGTGGAGCAAACGATGAAGCGCTATCCGTATTTCTGCGTGGAGCTGAAGAAGGACGGAGAGTACTATCTGGCGCCCAATGAGCGCCCGGTGGTGATTACCAATTCCATGTCCGGAGTAAAACTGAATACGGCTGAGTCTAATTATCATCTCATTTCCTTTTCCTATTTGGATAATTGGATTATTATGGATATTTCTCATGCAATCACAGACGGAACAGGGGCTTATGAGGTGATTCGCACATTCCTGTATTACTATGTGTCCGAGAGATATGGCGTGAAGCTGCCGAGGGAGGGCGTTCGTCTTGCCGGCGATGAGATACCGGAGGAAGAATGGAAGGATCCCGTGGCTCAGGCGACAAATCTTCCCATTCCCGCAGGTGATTCAATGGCAGAAGCCTTAAATCCCGTAAAGGCGGCGGGGCTGGAGGAAGACTGGCAGCCGACGGCTTACAGTATTGCGATTTCAGAGAGAGAGTTTATGCAGTTCAACGCCGAAAACAACGGCAGCCCGGCAACTATGTTTTCTCTTTTCCTGAGCCGCGCGATTTATCGCCTGTTCCCGGACAACCCGGATGTGATACGTGTCACGGTAGCAGTTAATCAGCGCAAGGCCCTGAAAGCGCCTCTTGCGCATCAGAACCTTGTGGGAGCTGCGTTTTTGGAGTACGATGAGAAAATGCGGACATGGCCTTTGAAGCGGCAGGCGGCATCTTACCGCGAGATGGTGTCCTCCCAGACAACGGAGGAAAAAGTGCTGGAGGGTCTGGCGAATCAGAATGGCATCACCCAAATGATTGCATCCCAACAGTCGGATCATGAGCGGATTGCCGTCGCGGAAATGATCGACGAAATGACAAAGAATTTTACATCGGCTACGGTAAGCTATGTAGGCAAATTGAACTACCCTGAGGCGGAAAAGTATATCCGTGATTTCAGGCTGTGGACACGCGGTACGGGCGGAGCGATTGTTGTTGAAATACCTGCTGTAAGCGGCAGATTCACCGTCGATTTCATTCAACCCTTCGAGAACCCTGTGTTTGTCAACGCATTTTTGAAGGAATTGAGTGAGAACGGCATCATTTATGACCTGCAGGATGTGATGAAGCTAGAAATGCCGGACGTAAAGCTGCCATGGAGAGAATAAGAGAAAAATCCTCAGCCAAGACAGGATAAAGATATAAAATATAGAGAGAAATGCCATATGGAACATAAGGAAGAACAATGGAAAGCGAGCCGCCCCATTCCCCAAAGAGTTGTAAGGGATATTTCTGCTTTTTCCAAAAAAACGGGATTCGCAGGGTTATCCTGTTTGGCTCCCGCGCAAGGGGAACAAATACAGAGCGAAGTGATGTCGATATTGCCGTAAGCGGCGGTGATTTCGATGGGTTTTATTGGGATGTAAAGGAACTTGCTCATTCGCTTTTGACTTTTGATGTAGTCAACCTTGATTCTGGAATCTCAGATGAATTAAGGGCTGAAATAGAAAGGGACGGGGTGACGATTTATGAAGAAACTTGATAATTTCTCCAGGTGTCTGGATGTGCTGAAACATGCGGATTTTGAACATGCGGATGCCGATGAAATCTACAGGACCGGTGTAATCGGACAGTTCAATCTGACATTGGAACATGCATGGAAAGCGTTGCAGGCGGTGTTGAGAGTACACGGAACAGCCTGACACATATTTATAGTGAAGACGAAGCGGACGAACTCATCCTTCTTATCCGTGACAGTTTTATTCCGGCCCTGTTTACATTGGAAAGGACACTGAAAGAGAAACTTGATGAAGCCGGTGACGATTGGGCGTGAAGTGAAAAGTTAACTTCCACTTCTAAAGACTCCGGCAAAAAAGTTGCCGTTAGTGTTGCAGGAAAGGATAT
>CANQSK010000114.1 GCA_947626475.1 uncultured Lachnospiraceae bacterium | reverse complement strand
GTGGCTGTCCACGTGCTCAGCCTCTTAAAAAACCAGTTTACAGGAGTCCTAACTCCAGCACCAGGTATATCAAGATGGGAATGGGAAATCCTTACCCTCGCTCCGGCGGCCCATCCAATAAGATTCGTCACAAAGCACATGAGCGTCATATGGGAATGGACGATTTCCACCCGGTTCTCCCGAAAGACTCTCCACACCTCCCGGCAGCTTTTCAGAAGATTATCTCTTTTGGATGTTACACGGAAGACCGTAACTCCCAGCGTCTCAAACATCTGCTTTACAGATTCTTCCGGGTCTGTGTAGCTGATATAGATCCAGCAGTACTTCTCCGGGTCTATGTGGGAGATATAACGGTATATGACCATCTCGGAACCGCCTCTGACCAGACCGCTCGCCACATGGGCTACGGTAATCTTTTCTGCGTCTTTCCTCACGGCTGTCTTTCTTTCCCCTGTCATCGGTCCGCCTCTTCTTCCCGCTGAACATGGAGCTCCACACATACCAGCTCCGGCCGGTTATAAAACCTGGGAACACCTACGCCTCCTCCCAGTCCGCGGCTTAAGACCATGCTCATACTGGTGGTCTCGTAAGCGCCCGCGTCATACTCAGGAAACAGGTTCCCGTCATTGTTCAGCAGTCCGCCTACGAAAGGAATCCGTATCACGCCGCCATGGATATGTCCGGCAAACAGCAAGTCATATCCGTAGCCGGACAGAAGGTCGAAATAATCTCCCCCATGATAGAGCAGGATATTGAAATAATCCGGATCCGCCCTCTTGATATAATCCCTGAAGTACTGGGCACGCCATTTGACTCCTGTCAGACGGATCTTCGCGTTCTTTCTGCTGATCGTCTCCTGCTTATCGTCCAGATCAGTTACTCCGTAATTGGCGAACAGGTTCTCCATCTGATCATACTGGGTCACCGCACTACTTTCCAAATCATTGTTCCCGCTCACGTAGTAGATCGGCGCGAACTCATGGATTCCTTCCACCAGCTGCTCAAGAGGTTCAATATTCTCATGATCCTCATCTACAATGTCACCTGTCATAACAATAAGATCCGGCTCGCAGTCCGCAATGGCGGAGATAAGCTTCTTTTCCGCCCGGCCGAATTTTTTCAGGTGGAAGTCAGAAATCTGTACGATGCGGAATCCATCGAATTCCTCCGGAATCTTCTCGGAGGTATAGTCGTAATAGGTGGTTTCCAGCCGGTGATCGAAGCCTATAATGATAAAAGCAGCCACCAGCGCCAGCAGGCCTTTCAGCAGCCATTTCAGTTTGCATTTCATATCACGCCCTCCTGGAAGGTTCAAATTCCGGGATGATCCCGATTACCTTCAGCTTTCCGTACAGTCCCGCGTCATCCACAGAGATAACGCGGTCGGTGAAGATGACCAGCGCCAGAATGATCAGACATCCCAGAATCATTCCCGCAACGGTTCCGGCCAGTACCGCCAGAAAACAGGACAGCATCGCGTTGTAAGTCAACTCCCCGTCATAGGCATAGTCCAGAACCTGAATTGCCTCCGTATCAGAGATGGTGTTGACTTCCTGCACAAACGCGTCAGCCACGGCATTGACGATGCTGACGGCGTAGTGCTCCTTCTCGCAGGTCGCATGCATCGTGAGAATGGAGGAATTGGTGTTGTACACATATGTCGCACCCTGCACCACCAGCGGATCCACCTCAATCTGATTAAAAACATCCACATCTGTGATATCCGGATCTGCGATGAGCATGGCGGCGTGTTCCGCCACACGGCGGCTCTTAATGATCTCAGAGTAGGTGCGCATCGCCTCCATGCCGTTTGCGGAATCCGCGTAGGAACCATAGGCAACGCAGTAAATGGAGGCCGTAGCTGTATATTCATTGTCCTTCGGCACGACAAACACAGCTGCCAGGATACCGGCTGCCATTCCCACTGCCATCAAAAGCAGTATAAAGAACCGGCTTTTCCACAGTCCGATGGCACAGCGGCGGAAATCAATGTTGACAATCCTTCTGAAATTCACTTCTCATCCCTCCGTTCCGTCCGCTTGTTTTTTCTGTACTTATTTATGGTTTCATAAATCTGTGATATTTGTTTCAGAAGCTTTTTTCTGTCGCCGCCCATATACTGATATGCTTTCCGCAAACAATTTGCAAGAAGCAGAAAAGCCGCGGCCCAGAGCAGCACTCCATAATCCTTCTGTATTTTCTGCATCACGCTTTTGAATGTCGTACGCTTAACCAGATGCCTGCTCTTTTCGTCCCACGCGATGTCTGTACCGTAAACGCTGCGGCCGTTGCTGCTGTTGGTCACCTCCGTGACCACTGTCTGAGGGGACAGTTCATGGGTGACTCCGTCTCTGTCCTTGTAGGAAATATAGACAGTCAGCTCCTGAGTCCCGTCGTCCGTGAACACAATGCCTTTTTCCATGTAGGCCTGCCGTCCCGGATCCGGAGTCTGAAGCAATATCTCCTCGTTATTGGACACGATATTGCCCTGAATACGCAGCTTCAGATCGACAGGCCTTGCTGTACCGATGTTCTCATACTGAATGCTGAACAGGGCGCTCGCTCCGATGACAGCCCTTTCTGGTGTCGTGATGGAGATAACATCAATATCGCAGGCTTTGTCCATAGAAGGCGAGATTTTAATCGTATTGGAACCTGCCCCGGCCTCGCTCATATAATCAAGATCCAGTTCCAGCGCCGCGGCCACATCATTCGCCCCGTCCACTGCCTTGAGGGTAAAGACACAGTCTCCGGTCTCTCCGGGACCCAGCCGTTCCAGATACTGCTGGTTAGTCTCGCCCTCAACAAAATAGAGACCTCCTGAGATCACATGCAGTACAATTTTCAGATTGGTCGCTTCTTTTTCCGCGTCCATGTTCTTTAATCGGAAGGAAACAGCAAATTCATTTCCCGACGCCATAGTCCCGTCCACCTGATAACTCTCCACCATTACAACAGGCGGCGCAGTCTTACCGGTCAAAGCAGTGCTTTGAGCCAGGGCTTCCATCGGCGGGGAAGATACGCCTCTTATCCCAAACAGGCAGCAAAGCGCCAGGCAGAACATCAGTTTTTTGAAGAATCCCGCGACAGCCTTTCTGAATGTAGGCTTCTCTTTCGCCGCGTTCTTCCTGAAATACCGGCCTCGTTTTAAATACTCTTTATCACTGAAATAGTTGTAGTCCTGCATGTAGTACTGGTAATCATCCACGGAAACCTTATTGAGGATCACGCCCAGCAGGTTGGCGCCGGCCTCTTCCAGCTGCTTTTTCGCCGTCTCCAGATCACGGAATTTGGTTTCTCCGGAAGCCGTCACCAAAAACGCGCAGTCTGTCTTGGAACCGACGATTGCCGCGTCCACCACGCTGTTGAGAGCCGGAAGATCGAAAAGGACAAAATCATAATTTGCTTTCAGATAGCTGATCAGTTCACCCATCCTCTGAGAACAGAGCAGCTTGACCGGCGTTTCGTCCATCTGATGTCCGCAGGCAATATACTGAAGTCCCGGCCAGTTTGTCGGATAGAGGATATCCTCCGGTTCAAGCTGACGGATAATATAATCCGATAATCCTGCCTCAACCTTCTGATTCAGCCTTTTATACTGCCTTTCCTTGCGCAGGTCGCCGTCGATCAGCACTGTCCTCCAGCCGGCTACAGACAGCGAGATCGCCAGCTCCATGGAAATGGAGGTAGAACCCACACCGGCGTTGCAGCTGCAGATCAGAAACGTCTTATAGCCGTTGACCTGATTTTCCTTAAAAAGCTCCACGACGATCCTGTCAAATGCGTCCACAATCATCTCCTGGTCGTTGCGGTAGAGATTGAGATTCTCCCTGATAGTCATTTCTGCAGTTCCTCTTCAGTTTCCTCATTATTTTTGATATTCCGGTTAATCGTATCCCGAAAATACCTGCTCGGACGAAATTCAGGCTTATACCCGGCAGGGATCATGCATTCTTCCATGGTCTTTGGGTTCCTGGCCGGCCGCTCGCTGGTAGGACGTATGTAAAACGTGCCGAAATTCCGGAAACATACTGCCGTGTTGCCGCTCATGGCCTCCGTCAGCATCCGGAAAAGCAGTTCAACCGTTCCCCTCGCCTCTTCTTTGCTCATGTCCGCGCGTTCCGCGAAATCCGCTATAAATTCTCTTCCGTACAGAACCTGAGCGCCATGTTCAGTTTTCTCCATAAATTACCCCTCCTTACATACAGAACAACCGACCGGTTCTCCCGTATTTTTTTCCTGCAATGCCCTCTCCTCCACGACCCGCATGATCATATGGTCGAAGATCATGTGCACATCTTCGGATATCTGCATATCGTCAATATCTACATGCATGGAATAATCCGCCGCCTGCCTGACCCGGCCGCCGCCGTAACCTGTAATGCCCAGGACCGGCGCGCCCACCTCACCGGCATAGGAAACAGCGCGGATCACATTTTCCGAATTGCCGCTGCCGGAAATCGCGATCACCAGATCCTCAGGCCGGAGCCTGCCCCGCAGCTGTCTGACAAAGACATCTTCATAACAGTAATCGTTGGCGATGGCCATCAGGATAGGCGTATTATCGCACAGGCACTCCACCTGAAATCCCGGTTCCCCCAGGGCTTCGCTGCATCCCTTTGCCAGATCGCACACCATATGGCTGGCAGTAGCCGCGCTGCCGCCGTTGCCAAGGGTGTAGATGGTTCCGCCCCTGTCCCGGGCTTCCAGTATGGCATTTACCGCCCTGCTCAGTTCCTCAAGATTCAGTCTTTTCAGAACTTCAATCTCCGTCTCGATGTATCGTTTCATATTGGGCATAAAATCAATCATTCCTAATATCTCCTCCTGCTCTCCCAGTTCCAGGCGTCCAGCAGAATCTCCTCAATACCGCTGTGAACCGGCTCCCACCCCAGAAGCCGTCTTGCTTTCTCATTGGACGCTACCAGCGAGGCAGGATCTCCCTCCCGCCGTTCCGCCGTCTCAAAGGGAACCGTAAGCCCGGTCACCTTCTCCAGGGCCTGGATCATCTCCAGCACTGTAAATCCCGTGCTGCTGCCCAGATTAAAGTCAGCCGAGCAGTCATTTTCCATAATGTATTTGAGGCCTAGAATATGGGCCTGAGCCAGATCCAGCACATGGATGAAATCTCGTACGCAGCTGCCGTCCCGGGTCGGATAATCCGTCCCGAACACCTTGAAAGGCCTGCTCCCCCGGGCTGCCTTCACCATCACAGGTATCAGGTGGGTCTCCGGATTGTGCGCCTCGCCGATGACGCTGTCCCCAGATGCCCCGGCTGCGCAAAAATACCGGAACAGACAGTACCGCAGACCGTAAGCCCGTTCATAGTCCTTAAGCATCTGCTCCCCGATCAGCTTCGTCATCCCATATGGATTGATAGGCTGCTGCGGGTGGGTCTCATCCATAGGCAGGTACTTTGGCTCGCCGAAGGTGGACGCCGATGAAGAAAATACAAAATATTTCACTCCATGCTCCCCACAGCAGTCCATCAGGTTCTGCATACTGGCGACATTGTTGCGGTAATACCGGGACGGCCGTACCACGGAATCCGGCACTGAGGCGAAGGCTGCGAAATGCAGCACCGCGTCGAAATGTTCCTCCTCCATAAGTCTGCCCACAAGCTCCCTGTCGCCGAAATCTCCCTTTACCAGACGGCCGCTCACCACGGCCTCCGGATGTCCGTCGCTTAAATCGTCCAGCACGACCGTGTCGTATCCATGTTCCTCCATCAGACGGTTGGTATGGCTGCCGATATATCCGGCTCCGCCTGTCACCAGTATCTTCATCGTCCTTTTCCTCCGTCATTTCCCAATATCTGTTCCACAGCCTCAGGAAGGCTTTCTGTCAGGATCGACCGCACTCCGTACCGCTTTCCTGCCTCTATGTCCGCGTCGCTGTCCCCTACCATCCAGGATGCCGCCTTATCAATGGGAAAGTCCCTTTCTGCCTGCAAAAGCAGTCCGATCTGAGGCTTCCTGCAGCTGCACTGACCATTTTCATGGGGGCAGACATAGACACCGTCGATATGGGCATCTGCCTTTTCCAGCTCCCGGCACATGCGGCGGTGAATGTCATCCACCGTCTCCATGGTCATAATCCCGCGGGCCACTCCGCGCTGGTTGGTCACGACAATCACCAGATATCCGGCCCGGTTCAGCCGGCGGACAGCCTCAGGCACCCCCGGCAGGAACTGAAAGCTTTCCCATTTTGTGATATAGTGGTGGGGCGCCGCTTCCCGGTTGATCAGACCATCCCGGTCCAGAAAAACCGCCTTACTCACAGCAGATCACCCGGCTTCCCTGCTGGGATATCTGAAAATCGACCCGGGGCAGGCCTACCGCCTGCTCCACCGCAGCCTGCTTCCTCTCATCGCAGTAGAACAGCAGGAATCCTCCTCCTCCCGCGCCCAAAAGCTCTCCTCCCACGGCCCCTGCCGCCAGGGCGCTCTCATAACAACCATTAATGAAATCGTTGGTGATGGAAGACGCCAGGGAACGTTTCCTCATCCATCCCTCATGGAGGGCCCGGCCGAATTTTTCACTGACTCCACTGCCGGTCAATTCCTCATACATTTCCGCCGCCTGGCCTTTCATATAGTCCAGCGTCTCTGTCATAGCCGCGGTATTCTGCTTCTGCTCCATCAGTATAACATCCGCGCTGCGCTTGATTCCCGTGTAAAACAGCATCAGCTTGCTCTGCAGCCTCCGAATATCATCGTCTCCCAGACCAATTCTTTTTCTCTTCACTGCGCCGTCCGGCTCAAAACAGAAATAATTCATTCCGCCGTAAGCAGCCGCGTACTGATCCTGCTTGCCGATGGGATGCCCCAGAACCTCAATCTCCACATGGCACGCCTGCCGCGCCAGCTCCTCCGATGACGGCGTATAACCGCTGTACACGTAAAGAGCGTTCAGAAGGCCTACAGTAAAACTGCTGGAGGAGCCCAAGCCTGTTCCGGACGGTATGTCTGCGATGGAGGCAATCTCGATTCCGCCACGAATGCCCACCAGCTTCATGCACTCCCTCACCAGCTCATGGCACAGCTCCTCCACCTTATCCACTATCTCCATCTTGGAGTAACAGACTCGGATTTTATTGTCGAATTTCTTGTTGACTGCTATGTAGATATATTTGCTGATTCCGGCACTGATCACGGCCCCGCCGTTTTTCAGATAGTAATCCGGAATATCAGTCCCGCCCCCCGTAAAGCTGATTCGCAGCGGTGTTTTTGTAATAATCATAATCGTATTCCCTCGTTTTCCCTCTCTCTTTTCTCATTCAGGGAACTCTGCCCGTATCAGCTTTTCATATTTCCATTCGTTTATCGCCCTTTTATAGTTTTCCGGAGTTCCGATATCGATCTGATAACCCACTACCTCCCAGCCGTACATCTTTCCCACCAGCTTCGGGAGCACATCCCGGCCGAAATCCAGCAGAGGCTCATCCCCATTCATATACGCAAACAGCCGGCTGCCTGCCACATACATTCCCGCGTTGGCCAGATCGCTTTCGGGGTTTTCCGGCTTCTCCGCAAAATCAACTATATATCCCTCCCCGTCCAGCTTTGCGATCCCACACTGTCTGGGCACGTTCGTATGAAACAGCGCCATGGTAAGCAGGACATCATGGCTTTCGTGGCAGCGGCGGAAAGCGGTCAGGTCCGCATCCGTCAGATTATCCGCGTAACAGATAAGAAAATCCTTCTCTCCCTTAACAAACTCCCGATTGGCCCATACAGTTCCTCCGCTTCCAAGAAGAACCGGCTCATAGGCCTCGTAAGCTGTCAGACCGGTCCTGCGGCGGTTATAATCTTCCATATACTCCCGCACCTTTTCCGGCAGATAGTGAGTGTTTACCATCACTTCCGTCACGCCGTGCCTGCACAGCAGGTCGAACCACCAACCCAGCAGTGGCTGCCCGCGGACCGGTACCATGCATTTGGGAATCGTATCTGTGATTGGCCGCAGCCGGGTCCCGTACCCGGCCGCCAGCAAATATGCCTTCATCAGCTGTTTTGTCTCCTCCCTAATATGTACCTGTGCGGCTGAATACAGCCGCGAATGTCAGGAAAAAAATCTGAATATCCAAAAGCAGGCTCTGATGCCGGACGTAATAAAGTTCTTTTTTCTGCCGCTCTCCGCTCTCATAAGTGCATCCGCTGCGCCCATGGGTCTGCCAGTATCCGGTAATTCCCGGCTTCACCGAGAGAATCTCATCCGCCGCATTTCCATAGTACCGCAGTTCATCCGGCACCACTGGTCTGGGACCTATCAGAGACATCTCGCCCTTCAGGACATTCACAAGCTGGGGCAGCTCATCCATGCTGGTCTTCCGAAGAATCCTCCCTATCCTTGTTATCCTGGGATCATCCGGCAGCTTTATATTCTTTCTGTACCGCTCGACCTGATCCGGCGAAAAATATTTTTCAAGGTTATCGGCATCCTGAAACATGGTTCTGAATTTCAGCATCGCGTAAAGTCCTTTTTTTCCTTTACACCAACGCTTATATATGACCGGCCCCGGACTGTCCAGCTTGATCAATACCCCTATCATCAAAAGAAAAGGAAACGCCGCCACAAGACCTGCCGCAGACAACATGATATCGAATGTACGTTTAATAATCCTATACATTTTACATGGATACCCCCCCGCGGTGCCCGCCAGAGCGTTCATAGAAAATGCATCTCCTTTCCCCTTCCGCATAAATGTTCACTATTTCCCCGGAACGGTTCATATTCTGCGGGTGGTGACTAAAGTAGAGTTTAGTATCCGCTACGTTATTGACAATTAATGACGTAGGGTGATATAATGTTGCATATTGAGTTCAGCCCTTTCTGCATGATTATACTTTGGTGAAGAAACTCTACTTTTTTCCTCAAAATTTTGTATAACTTTTCTTAATTATTTAGTTGTTTTCACCGACCGCCCATTTCAGAAATGTTTTGTGAGTGACGCCAAGATACTCCGCCGCCTTCCGGGCAGTAAGCTTTCCTTCCGCCCAGGCCTTGCAGACCGGCTCAAACTCTGCCGGACGTTCCATGGGCTGACGTCCGAAATGTACTCCGCGGGCCTTCGCCGCCGCGATTCCCTCCGCCTGCCGCTGATGGATGAATTCTCTCTCTGTCTGAGCCACATAGGACAGCAGCTGCAGGACAATGTCCGCTATGAGCGTCCCGATCAGGTCTCTTCCCTGCCGCGTATCCAGAAGGGGCATGTCCAGCACGACGATCGCCGCGTTCTTCTTCTTTGAGATCAGCTGCCATTGTTCCAGGATCTCATTGTAATTTCTCCCCAACCGGTCAATACTCTTGATCACCAGCGTGTCGCCAGGCTTGATCTTTCGTATCAGACGGCGGTATGCCGGACGGTCAAAGTCTTTTCCCGACTGACGGTCCGTGAAAATGTATTCGTCTTTCACGCCAAATTCATGCATCGCTATCAACTGCCGGTCTGTATTCTGTTCCCGGCTGGACACCCGAATGTACCCATAAATTTTTTCGTCCACGCTGTTTCCTCCATTTCTGATTGGACTTATTTCTGATTTGTGAACATATTTTAACATAGTATATTTGTTCGCAAGGTCCCTTATCCGGACACGAAAACGGCGAAAATGGAAGAAAATACCGCGGCCGTCTTTTGCCGGGTCTTGACAGCACCTAGGAAACAGCTATAATAATTTTAATCGCGCCGGTAAGGCGTTTTTCAAGGAGGAATGATCATGAATCTGATTTTGCCCGAAAACTATGATCCCCGGCTGACCGTCCGTCAGACCCAGGAAGCCATCAAGTACATACGCGATACCTTTCAGAAAGAATTTGGCAGAGAAATGAACCTGGAAAGAATCTCTGCTCCTCTTTTTGTGGAGAAAAGCAGCGGCTTAAACGACGACCTAAACGGCGTGGAACGCCCTGTTTCTTTTGACATGCCGGCAATGCCCGGCGAGACGATCCAGGTGGTCCAGTCCCTGGCCAAATGGAAACGCATGGCCCTCTGCCGCTACGGCTTTCAGCCGGGCGAAGGCCTCTATACCAACATGAACGCCATCCGCCGGGACGAGATCCCCGACAATCTCCACTCCTGCTATGTGGACCAGTGGGACTGGGAACGAGTCATCACCAGAGAGCAGCGAAATGTGGAAACCCTTAAGGAAACCGTGCGCTGCATCTTCAAGATCATCAAGCACATGGAGCACGAGGTATGGTACAAATATCCCCAGGCCGTCAAGCATCTGCCGGATGATATTTTCTTCGTCACGTCGGAGGAACTGGAGGAACAGTACCCGGATAAGACTCCCAAGGAACGGGAAAACATTGTTACAAGAGAACACGGCTGTGTGTTTCTGATGAAGATCGGAGAGAAACTGGCCAACGGCCTGCCTCACGACGGCCGGGCCCCGGACTACGACGACTGGCAGTTAAACGGCGATATCCTTTTCTGGTACGAGACCCTGGGCTGCGCTCTGGAGATCTCCAGCATGGGAATCCGCGTAGACGAGACCTCTCTCATGGAACAGCTGAAAAAGGCCGGCTGTGAAGAACGCAAGAACCTTCCTTACCACCGCATGCTTCTGAACGGGCAGCTGCCTCTCACCATCGGCGGCGGCATCGGCCAGTCCCGTCTCTGTATGCTGCTTCTGGACCGGG
>CANQSK010000113.1 GCA_947626475.1 uncultured Lachnospiraceae bacterium | reverse complement strand
CCGGCTGCAAGCTGGCGGTGGTGGATGCCACCGGCAAGGTGCTGGACACGGTAGTCATCTATCCTACGGCCCCCCAGTTCAAGGTGCGGGAGGCCAAGGAGGTTCTGAAAAAACTGATTAAAAAGTACCACATTACGCTGATCTCCGTCGGAAACGGCACCGCCTCCAGAGAATCGGAGCAGGTGATCGTGGAATTTCTGAAGGAGATTCCGGAGAAGGTTCAGTATGTGATCGTAAATGAGGCGGGGGCTTCCGTATACTCGGCCAGCAAACTGGCGTCGGAGGAATTTCCGCAGTTTGATGTGGGCCAGAGAAGCGCGGCGTCCATTGCCCGCCGTCTTCAGGACCCGCTGGCGGAGCTGGTGAAGATTGATCCCAGATCCATCGGCGTGGGCCAGTACCAGCATGATATGAACCAGAAGAACCTGAGCACGGCCCTGCAGGCAGTGGTGGAGGACTGCGTCAATAAGGTGGGAGTGGATCTGAACACGGCATCGGCGCCTCTTCTGGAGTATGTGTCCGGCATCAGCAAGGCTCTTGCCAAAAATATTGTGGCTTACCGCGAAGAGAACGGCGCTTTCAGCAGCCGCGCCCAGCTTCTCAAGGTGGCCAAGCTGGGACCGAAGGCCTACGAGCAGTGCGCAGGCTTCATGCGGATTTCGGGAGGGAAGAATCCCCTGGACGCCACCTCCGTCCATCCGGAAAGCTACCGGGCCGCGGAGCAGCTTCTGAAACGGCTGGGTTACCAGCCAGCGGATATTGCCCGGGGCGGCCTTCCCGGCATCGGAAAGAAGATCTCGGATTATAAGGAACTGGCCCGGGAGCTGGATATCGGAGAGATGACCCTGCGGGATATTGTGAAGGAGCTGGAGAAGCCGGCCAGGGATCCCCGTGAGGAGATGCCGAAGCCGATTCTGCGCAGCGACATTCTGGAGATAAAGGATCTGACTCCCGGCATGATACTGAAGGGAACTGTCCGCAACGTGATTGATTTCGGTGCCTTTGTGGATATCGGCGTTCATCAGGACGGCCTGGTCCATATTTCCCAGATGTCCGACAAATACATTAAGCACCCCATGGAGGTAGTCAGTGTAGGCGACATCGTGGAAGTAAAGGTGCTGAGCGTGGACGCGGCAAGGAAAAGGATTGCCCTGACCATGAAGATTTAGGAGGAAGGCAAATGGATGAGAAGAAGGAACTTCGGTTCCATATCCGCATGACGGTCAACGACCTGTGGAGATTTTCCATGTATCACGCCAATAAAAGCTACATGGGCGTATTCAATCTCCTGTTTACGGTAACGCCGATCTATCTGCTGTTCTTTCAGGGAGAGAATCTGCTGCTGCCCCAGAGATTTCTTCTGGTGGTGTGCGCCTGCATGTTTTCGGTGATCCAGCCATCCCTCCTGTTTCTGAAGGCGAGACGGCAGTCCATGAGCAGAGCGGTCCGGGAGCCGCTTACAATCACCTTCCGCGAGGAAGGACTGCTGGTTGAGCAGGCGGAGGAGCAGCTGGAGCTGGAATGGGAGCGGGTCAGTCAGGTGAAGAAGATTCCCGGCGAGCTGATCGTTTATACGGACCGGATTCATGCTTACCTTCTGCCGGATCGGGTTGTGGCGGACAGGAAGAAGGAACTGACGGATTATCTGAAGGGGCATCTGCCCGAAGAGAGGTGCAGGAGACTGTGACGGGCTATCTTGAAAATGAAGGCGGGGGCGCCGGGGCGAAGACTCGCCTGGCGGAAAATAAAACCGCGGAGAAGGTCTGGGAGACGAACTCTCCTCAGGAAACCTTTGAGCTGGGCCGCACCCTGGGACGATCCGCTTCCCCCGGCCAGGTCTACTGCCTGGACGGAGACCTTGGAACGGGAAAGACCGTCTTTGCCCAGGGATTTGCCGCGGGACTGGGAATACAGGATCCGGTGAACAGTCCTACCTTCACGATCATACAGCAGTATGAGGAAGGCCGGCTGCCCTTCTATCATTTTGATGTGTATCGGATCGGCAGCGTGGAAGAGATGGATGAGATCGGCTATGAGGACTATTTCTATGGAGAGGGCGTGTGCCTGATCGAGTGGGCGGATCTGATCCGGGAGATTCTTCCGGAGGAAGCTGTCAGGGTAAGGATTGAGAAGGATCTGGACAAGGGATTTGATTATCGGAAAATCCTGCTTGCGGATGGATGGAGGACCCATGAGAGTACTAGGAATTGACAGTTCGTCGCTGGTGGCGTCTGTTGCGATTGTAACGGACGATGTGCTGACGGCGGAGTTTACCGTAAATTTTAAAAGGACTCATTCTCAGACGCTTCTTCCTATGCTGGATCAGATGATGAATCTTCTGGGAATGGATCTGGCAGAGGTGGATGCAATCGCGGCGGCGGCAGGGCCCGGCTCCTTTACCGGCCTGCGGATCGGAGCGGCCACGGCCAAGGGCCTGGGGCTGGCTCTGGGAAAACCGTTGGCGGAGATTCCGACGCTGGAGGCTCTGGCCTGCAATCTGTGGGGAGTCTCCGGTCTGGTATGCCCCATTATGGATGCCCGGCGAAATCAGGTCTACGCCGGCGTATACCGGGTGAGCGGCGGGGAGTCCGGCTGGGGATTCGGCGGAGAAGAGAAGACCCGCCTGCCGGAGATCGTTGTCGATCAGTGCGCCGTGGATATTCTGGAACTGATTAACAGACTGAACCGGATGGGCCAGCCGGTTACATTTCTGGGGGACGGCGTACCCGTATATGAGAAGCAGATACGGGAGCATATGACAGCGGCCTTTTCCTTTGCCCCGGCCCAGAACAGCCGCCAGCGGGCGGCGTCAGCGGCGGCATTGGGCCTGGAATATGTAAAGCTGGGACGGACTGTGACGGCGGCTGAGTTTAAGGTGAATTACCTGCGCAAATCCCAGGCTGAGAGGGAGCGGGAGGAACAGATGGCGGCCGGAAGTATGAACGAATCATAATTTTGAGCGTATAATGAAAATATAATTGCATTTTATCGTTCTTTATTGTAAAATGTAACTGATGAAGCTGTGAATCAGCGGTGGGTTGACACCTAAAATCTGATATATTATCCGAACGCAGGTGTCGGAGGTTGGCAGACAACGGAAAAACCTGTTATTATCCAGACTTAGGTGCTGGAGGTTGGCAGACAACAGAAAAATCAACCACAAAAAGGGAATGTCTGATGCTGAGGCATGGACATTCCCTTTTAAAATAAGGATTATGTATGGACAAAAGAAGAGCAATCCAGATAATAACAAGGGCAGCAGTTCTATACAAAGAGAATCTTGAAGATCAAAAAGTACTTTTTCTTTATGGAGTTCCATCTGAGATAAAGCGGGAACTGCAGGATGAAAAGAAAAATCTGTACTCCCTGAAGAGTTATGAAGCTGCGTTTCACAGGTACAATTTTCTTCATCTGACAGGAGTAAAAGTTAATGAAAAGCAATCTGCGTCAGCGATTCATTTCTACGAGAAGTGTTTGGCCAGACGTTTGACAGAGCACGATTTCGACCTGGCCGGAGACGGTTCAACAGCGCAGAAATTAAGCGTTTTGGAACAGATTATGCTGCTTAAGAAGAATGCGGTAATGATTGGGGATTTCACTGACAGAGGTCCAAAGTTATTTACAGAAAAAATTGCGGGAAATGTAAACGGCTGCATCGGATTTGTCCGAGACAGAAATACAGGCTTAAATGTGCCGAATACATTATTGAAAAAGGATATCAGGGATGTGACGGCCTCTCCGGTGCAGAAAATATATCTTGTCTTTTCAAAATCATATGGCGACGAGAGATATTCGGCTGCGGAAAAGGTAGATAAAAGCATAAATATTGATAGGTGCCATTTTAAAAAGGAAATCGAAAATATGATAGACTTATCCGGAAGAAAATGTATTTGTATTCGCCCCATGACGCTTTCCGACCTGCCGGCCGTAGGTCAGCTGGAGCAGCAGTGCTTTTCTGACGCCTGGTCTCGGAAGCTTCTGGAAGACGGACTGAACTGTGAATTTGACCGTTTTTTTGTGGCGGAGATGGAGGGACAGGTCTGCGGCTATGCCAATCTGCGGGTGATTGCCGGAGAGGGAGAAATTGAGAGGATTGCCGTGGACAGCCGCTTCCGGCGGATGGGAATCGGCCGGAAACTGATGGAGAAGATGGAAGAGTCTGCCAGGGACGCAGGGGCGGGGGATATGACCCTGGAGGTCCGGGAAAGCAACGGACAGGCCCGGAAACTGTACGAATCCTGCGGATTTAAGGAGGAAGGACGGAGAAAAAGATATTATCGGAACCCTGAGGAAGATGCGGTTATCATGTGGCGGCGGAAGGCATGAAACATTTACCACTTAAATTTCGACAGGAAACGATTTATAATGTAAGGGTATCTGTGAGGGACAGATATCCTTTTCTTTATGAGGAAGGAAATCTGTCCGCGGGGAACAAGGATAAAAGAAAGGTGAGAATAAGAATGAGAAAGTACACATGCAACGGGGAGCTGGAGACTGTAATCTGCAACGGCTGCGGAAAGAAGCTGGTGGTGAAGGAGGGTATTGTCCGGGAGGGCGTACTGCGTCTGGATCACGCCTGGGATTTTTTCTCGGAGAAGGACGGAGAGGTCCATCACATGGATCTGTGCGAAGAATGTTATGACCAGCTGGTACGGAATCTTCGCGTTCCCGTGGAAATAGAGGAGAGTACGGAACTTCTGTGATATAGTCCGGACGGCGGAGAATTGTTTTTTGCGGTCAGAATCCGGTTGAAAGAAAACGGTGATGGTGATAGAATTAAGAAATATTAAGGAAAGTGGGATTTTTTTATGCTTGATGTGTGTCTTCTGGGAACCGGAGGGATGATGCCTCTTCCTTACCGGTGGCTTACGTCCCTTATGACCCGGTGCGACGGCAGCAATCTGCTGATCGACTGCGGAGAGGGAACCCAGATCGCTTTAAAAGAAAAAGGATGGAGTCCCAAGCCCATTGACGTAATCTGTTTCACCCATTACCATGCGGATCACTGCAGCGGCCTGCCGGGGCTGCTTCTGACCATGGGCAACGCGGAACGGACGGAGCCTCTGCTTATGGTAGGGCCTAAGGGCCTGAAGAGGGTGGTGGAGGCTTTGCGGATCATTGCGCCGGAGCTTCCCTTTGAGCTTCGGTTTCTGGAGCTTTCCGAGCCGAGAGAGCATTTTCATGCCGGACCCTATGAGATTGACGCCTTTCGTGTGAATCACAATGTGGTCTGCTACGGCTACGCGGTTTCCATACCCAGGGCGGGACGATTTGATGTGGAGAGGGCAAAGGCCCAGAATGTGCCCATGCCTGCCTGGAGATTTCTGCAGAAGGGGGAACATGTGGTTATAGACGGCGTGACCTACACACCGGATATGGTGCTTGGGCCGCCCAGACGGGGCCTTAAGGTGACTTATTGTACGGACACCCGCCCGGTTCCGGTTATCGCCGAGTACGCCCGGGACGCGGATCTGTTTATCTGCGAGGGAATGTACGGAGAGGACGGAAAAGAGGCCAAGGCCAGAGATTACAAGCATATGACCATGTATGAGGCGGCCGGGCTGGCGAGACAGGCGAAGCCCAGGGAGATGTGGCTGACCCATTACAGCCCGTCTCTGACCAGGCCGGAGGAGTTTATTGACAAGGTTCGGGAAATCTTTCCCAGGACGGTGGCGGCCAGAGACGGCCGCACGGCAGAGCTGGGATTTTCGGAAGAGTGAGGCTGCTATGAAGATTCATACAACGGAGGAAGACGTATATATTCTTGCCATTGAGAGCTCCTGCGATGAGACGGCCGCAGCGGTGGTGAAGAATGGCCGCCAGGTGCTGTCCAATGTGATCTCGTCCCAGATTGACCTTCATACGCTGTACGGCGGCGTGGTGCCGGAGATCGCTTCCCGGAAACACATTGAAAAGATCAATCTGGTGATTGAAGCCGCTCTGAAGGATGCCGGAATGACCCTGCAGGATGTGACAGCTGTTGCCGTCACCTACGGCCCCGGGCTGGTAGGCGCGCTTTTGGTGGGCGTGGCGGAGGCCAAGGCCATCGCCTACGCGGCGAAGAAGCCGCTGGTAGGCGTCCATCATATTGAAGGGCATATTTCCGCCAATTTTATTGAGCATGCGGAACTGGAGCCGCCCTTTGTCTGTCTGGTGGTGTCCGGCGGCCACACCCATCTGGTGGTGGTGAAGGATTACGGGGAGTTTGAAATTCTCGGACGGACCAGGGACGACGCGGCAGGCGAGGCCTTTGACAAGGTGGCCAGGGCCGTGGGCCTCGGATACCCGGGAGGTCCGAAGGTGGACCGGGCGGCGAAAGAGGGCAACCGGAAGGCTGTTCATTTTCCAAGGGCGAAGGTTGATGGTTCGCCCTATGATTTCAGCTTCAGCGGCCTGAAATCGGCGGTGCTCAACTATATCAATCACGCACAGATGACGGGAGAGGAGATTGCGGTGCCGGATCTGGCGGCTTCGTTTCAGTATGCGGTGGTGGATGTGCTGGTGAGCCATACGGTGGCGGCTGCCAGGGAGTTGGGATACCAAAACGTTGCCATGGCAGGAGGCGTGGCGTCCAACACGGAGCTGCGCGCCGAGATGAAGAAGGCGTGCAGGAAGGCGGGACTTCAGCTGTATTATCCGTCCCCGGTTCTGTGTACGGACAACGCGGCCATGATCGGAGCGGCAGGTTATTATGAATATATCAACGGAACCAGAAGCGGATGGGATCTGAACGCTGTGCCCTATCTGAAGCTGGGGGAGAGATAAATGGACGGGAAGGTAACGGCAGTTGTCCTGGCGGCAGGCAGGGGCAGGCGCATGGAAAGCAGGATTCAGAAGCAGTATCTGCAGCTGGCGGGACGGCCCCTGATCTGTTACGCGCTGGAGGCTTTTCAGAAGAGCGGCGTGGATGAGATTATCCTGGTAACGGGAGCCGGGGAGGAGGAGTTCTGCCGAAGGGAGATCGTGGCGGCCTGTGGCTTTTCCAAGGTGGCGGCGATCGTTCCCGGAGGAAAAGAGCGTTATCATTCTGTCTATGAGGGATTGAAGGCGGCGGCCGGCAGTGATTATGTGCTGATTCACGACGGCGCCCGGCCCTGCGTAACGGAGGAAATCATACAGGCGGCCATTGACGGCGCCAGAAAATACAAGGCCTGCGTTATCGCCATGCCGGTAAAGGACACCATCAAGGTGGCGGATGAGCAGGAGTTTGCCCGGGAAACCCCGGACCGAAGCCGCCTTTGGATGATTCAGACGCCTCAGGCATTCTCCTATCCGCTGGTTTATGACGCCTATGACAGGATGCTGTCGGGGGGCGGAGACCAGCACGGCATTACCGACGATGCCATGGTGGTGGAGAGGATGACCGGTGAGAAGGTGCGGCTGATCCGCGGAAGCTATGAAAATATCAAAGTGACGACCCCGGAGGATCTGGCGGTGGCGGAAGTTTTTTTGCGGCGAATTTTGGGAAAAACTTGACAATAGGTATGATTTATTGATATGATTTTTGAGAAGGCAAAGGAGTCTGACTAAGGGGATTCTTTTGCCTCTTTTAAGTATGTATACAGAAAAAGGGGTGACAGTTATGACGGAAATAAATTTTCTGAGGGAAGCGGAAGATAACCGGCACATGATGGAGGAGGCAAGACATTATCTTCATGCCCATCCGGAAACAGGTTTTGATCTGGCCGGCACTGTGGCATTTGTGAAAAAGCAGCTGGCTGATATGGGGTATGAGCCGAAGGAGTGCGGCCGGGCCGGGCTTGTGGTTACAGCCGGAGGCAGGCATCCCGGCAAAGTCTTTATGATACGGGCAGATATGGACGCGCTGCCTGTCGCGGAAGAATCGGGAGTGGAATTTGCCTCGGATAACGGAAAGATGCATGCCTGCGGCCACGATATGCACGCGGCCATGCTTCTGGGCGCCGCGAAGATCCTGAAAGCCCATGAGGATCAGATTCAGGGAACGGTGAAGCTGATGTTTCAGCCTGCGGAGGAGATTTTCCAGGGTTCCGATGATATGATAAAGGCCGGTCTTCTGGAAAATCCTCATGTGGACGCTGCCCTTATGATTCATGTAATGGCGGGGGTGCCCTTCCCGATCGGAACGGCGGTGGTCTGTGACGGCGGGGTCAGCGCTCCGGCTGCGGACACATTTGAGATCAAGATTCAGGGCAAGGGCTGTCACGGCTCCATGCCCAACAACGGGATTGACCCGATTACGGCAGCGGCCCACATTATTACGGCCCTGCAGGAGATTCACGCCAGGGAGCTGGCTATGGTGGATGAGGCGGTGCTTACCATAGGGAGCATTCACGCCGGCGTGGCGCCCAACGTGATTCCTGATACGGCGGTTCTTGCCGGAACCATCCGAACCTATGATGAGGAGATTCGTCAGCTTCTGAAGACCCGCATGGAGGAGATTTCCGGCGCGGTCGCGTCGGCTTTCCGGGCTTCCGCCCAGGTAACCTACGGAAGCGGCTGCCCGACCCTGCTGAATGATGCCGGTTTGTCAGCGGATGTGACCGGATATATCAGGGAACTGAATGGTCCCGGTAAATGTTTTACTACCGGCCAGCTTCAGGCCATGTCCGGCGGAGGCGGAACCTCCAAGTCTACAGGGTCTGAGGATTTTGCCTATGTGAGCCATCAGGTGCCGTCCATCATGCTGGCTCTGGCAGCAGGCGGTCCGGCGGAGGGATGCGCCTATCCTCAGCATCATCCCAAGGCCCGGTTTTCCGATGAGGCGCTTGCGGGCGGAAGCGCCATTTACGCCTACACGGCCATGCGGTGGCTGGAAGACCACAGATAAACGGAACAAAACGCGGCGAATGAGCCGGTGATAGAATGAAACAGAAAGAAGGTAAATGCTATGGCAACCATGAAGGATATAATCTCCAGCCCGCTTCTTCTTGCGCTGGTGGCGGGAGGCCTGCTGTATATCGTAGGTTTTTCACTGGTATATCTGAAGAAAGCGTACACCCGCTGTCTGGAGCTGGGCATCAGCAAAGAAGATCTGAAAAGTGTTATCAAGTCCAGCCTGATTTTTTCCATTGTGCCCAGCCTGTCTATTGTAGTGGGACTGTTTGCGCTGGTAACAGTTATGGGCGTGGTGTGGTCCTGGTGGCGGCTCTCTGTTATCGGGTCCCTTTCTTATGAAACTATGATCTCCAGCAGCGTGGCTACAGCCGTCGGGTTTGAGAACAGCGCTCAGATGCTGGAGCAGGCCAGCGGCCGTCAGTTCGGTGTGGTGATGATCCTGATGAGCGTAGGAATGCTCAGCGGATTTCTGGTGCTGATTCCTTTCGGCAAGAAGCTGTCCCAAAGCGTTGATAAGTCTGACACCGGCAACACATGGAAGCATGTCCTGAGCGGAACCTTTATGCTGTGTCTGTTTGCCGTGTACATCCCAGTGCTGATTTTCGGCGACACGGTACAGATGCTGGTAATGATGACCGGACTGGTCATTGCTGTCGCCCTGGGTGTTCTGGCCAGGAGGCCGGGCCTGAAATGGCTTAACGAATTTATCATGGCGTTTTCCATGATCGGCGGCATGGTCTCATCCCTGCTGTGGGTCAGGCTGTTCCAGTAGACGGACGATCAGGAGGTGTAAAAAATGAGTAAGAATACGAAAACCACAATATCCATGGATCCATTCCAGGCCTGGTGCCACAGGTGGGGCCGGGTGGGCACGGTGATCGCCCTGGTCTACATGATCGCCATTCCCTTTATCGTTCTGGCCTGCTATGACAGCGTCCCGTCCCTGGGTGAAGTTATCAACCTGTCCACCGTCAGCATCCTGCTGATCTACATACCGGTAGGTTTTTCAGAGGCGCTCAGCTATACGCCGATTCTGGGCTGCTCCGCCTACCTGACCTTTATTACAGGAAATATTATGAATCTGAAGCTGCCCTGCGCCGCCAACGCCATGAAGCTGGCGGGGAAAGAGCCGAATACGCCGGAGGGCGAAGCTATCTCTTCCGTGGCGGTGGCGGTCTGCTCCATTATGACGATCATTATCCTGGCCCTGGCAGCCCTCTTCAGTACCTGGATCATGCCGGTATTTGAGCTTCCGGCAGTGAAGACGGCTTCCAATTATCTGATTCCGGCCCTGTTCGGCTCTCTGACCCTTGGGCTGTTTGCCAGCACCAATTCCGGTCAGAAGGTAGTGAAGAACGGAATCGCCGGGGTCATACCCGTCCTGGTGATCGTCTCTGTTCTGGCTCTGGCTGTCAGGCTGATGGGCGGAGGCTCCCTCTTTGGCGCCGTAGGCTTCCTGATTCTCTTTATGCTGCCGGTGGCCATCATCTCTTCCAGGATCATGTGGAAAAAAGGAATCATCAAGGTGGTGGACAAGGAAACGGGTGAATGATCAAAACGGCAGAAACAGGCGGATTGGCTGCTGCCGGATTTTTCCTTGGATTTTTGTGCCAAAACTGTTGACAAATGGAAAAGTTGGTGATAAACTGTGTGAGTTGCCGCTGAAAACGGCGGTAACTCACATGATTTTTTCTTCTTTTTAAAGGGAAAACAGCTTGACAAAAATGCCAATATTCTGTAAAATAGAATGGCACGTTTGGAGAGATATCGAAGTGGTCATAACGAGGCGGTCTTGAAAACCGTTTGTCCGCAAGGGCGCGTGGGTTCGAATCCCACTCTCTCCGTTTGCGGATAAGACAACTTATATATATATTTGTTTTTCAGGCATCTATGGGCAGAAGTACCCAAGTGGTTGAAGGGACACCCCTGGAAAGGGTGCAGGCCGTTAATAGCGGTGCGAGGGTTCAA
>CANQSK010000112.1 GCA_947626475.1 uncultured Lachnospiraceae bacterium | reverse complement strand
CCTGAGGCGGTAAGCCGGTATCAGAAGGAGCTGAAGGAAGAGGTCCGTTTTTATGAGTTTCAGCAAATGATGTTTATTCGGCAGTGGACGGCCCTGAAAAAGTATGCCCACAGCCGGGGGATCCGGATCATAGGTGATATTCCCATCTATGTGGCGTTTGACAGCGCTGACAGCTGGTGCCATCCGGAGCTGTTCCAGTTTGATGCCAGGAGACGGCCAAAGTCGGTGGCGGGAGTGCCGCCGGACGGATTTTCCGCTACAGGGCAGCTGTGGGGTAATCCGCTGTACCGGTGGGATTACCACAAAAAGACAGGCTATGCCTGGTGGATGCGCCGGATGAAATACTGCTTTGATCTGTACGATGTAGTGCGTGTGGATCATTTCCGTGGATTTGAAAAATATTACGCGGTTCCCGCAGGGGAGGACACGGCCATGAACGGCCAGTGGAAGAAGGGGCCGGGTATTTCCCTGTTTAAGAAGATGAAGGAGGAGTTCGGTGAGCTGGACATTATCGCCGAGGATCTGGGCTATCTGACGCCTGACGTGTTAAAAATGCTTGAGCAGAGCGGGTTTCCGGGAATGAAGGTGCTGCAGTTCGCTTTTGACTCCAGGGAGAAGAGCAATTACCTTCCCTGCTATTATCCTAAGAACTGTGTGGTATATACCGGCACCCACGACAACGACACCATCAGAGGCTGGTATGAGTCCATCGCGCCTCAGGATCGGGAGTTTTCCGTCGAATATATGAATAACGGATCTACGCCGTTAGACGAAATTCACTGGGATTTCATCCGTATGGCGCTGTCCAGTACGGCAAATCTGGCGGTGATCCCCATTCAGGATTATCTGGGACTGGGAAAAGAAGCCCGGATCAATACGCCGTCTACGCTGGGCGGCAACTGGGTGTGGCGGCTTAAGAAGGACGAATTTACGCCCGGTCTCCGGCAGAAATGCCGCTATATGTGCAAGCTGTATGGAAGATGCGGCTGAGAAAGCCGGTTTGTGATCTGCGCAAAATTATATCGATGTAAAAAACGGGTTCCGATATGTCTTGTGAATTTACAGACATGCAGGGACCCGTTTTTGTATCACTTCTGAGTTGACAGACCGGCCGCAATCGTCCATAATAAGAAAGAATTATTTCTGTTATCATACATACAGAGGAGACGAGAAGATGGATTATTATAAAGAAGCGCTGAAGCTCCACAGTGAGCATAAGGGCAAGATTGAAGTGGTCAGCAAGGTAAAGCTGGAGAATCGCGATGACCTGAGCACGGCCTATACCCCCGGCGTGGCGGAGCCCTGCAGGGAGATCGCCAGGGACAGAAAGAACGTGTTCAAATACACGGCCAAGAGCAATCTGGTAGGCGTGGTCTCTGACGGGACGGCGGTTCTGGGGCTGGGCAATATCGGCGCGGAGGCGGCGATTCCGGTGATGGAAGGCAAGGCTGTCCTGTTCAAGGAGTTTGGAGGTGTGGACGCCTTCCCCATCTGCCTGGATACCCAGGATACGGAGGAGATCATCAAGGCGGTGAAGCAGATCGCTCCGGTGTTCGGCGGCATCAACCTGGAGGATATCGCGTCGCCCAAATGTTTTGAGGTGGAGAGAAGGCTGGAGGAGGAGCTGGATATTCCTGTGTTTCATGACGACCAGCACGGTACGGCCATTGTGGTGACGGCGGCTCTTCTGAACGCCCTGAAGGTAGTAGGAAAGAAGATTGAGGACATTCATGTGGTTCTGAACGGCCCCGGCTCCGCGGGGACTGCCATTATCAAAATGATGCTGACAGCCGGAGTGAAACACATTATCGCCGTGGACGAGAACGGTATTCTCTATAAGGACCGCGGCGTTGGGATTGCGGATCATAAGAAAATGCTCTGCGAGATCACCAATCCTGAGGACCGGAGAGGCGGTCTGGCGGAGGCCCTGGACGGCGCGGATGTGTTCGTGGGAGTGTCCGTTGGCGGAGCGCTGAAGCCGGAGATGGTGGCCCGGATGAATCCGGACCCGATCGTGTTTGCCATGGCAAATCCGGTTCCCGAGATCATGTATGACGAGGCGGTTGCGGCCGGAGTCCGCGTCATGGGAACGGGACGTTCCGATTATCCCAATCAGATCAACAACGTGCTGGCTTTTCCCGGTATCTTCCGTGGGGCTCTTGACGCGGGAGCCAGAGACATTAACTACGATATGAAGCTGGCTGCCGCCCGCGCGATCGCTGATCTGGTGGAACCGGAGAAGCTGTGCGCGGAGTATATCATTCCGTCGGCTTTGGATCCCAGAGTGGCGCCCTATGTGGCTGAGAAGGTAGGGGAGGCCGCCAGAAAGTCCGGGGCCGTGCGGAAGTAGAGGAAGACATTATGGCGGTGATTCTTGGGATTGATGTAGGAACGTCCAGCATAAAAGGCATGCTTCTTGATACGGATGGCGGCGGCTTTTCGCAGGAGGAAGGCAGGGCAGGCGGCGCCTTCGCAGTCAGTTCACAGGAATATCCGGTCAGCATTCCTCATCCTGGATGGGCGGAGCAGGATCCGGAGCTGTGGTGGAAGTCGCTTCTGGCTGTTTTGAACCGGCTGAGAAATGAGAACCCCAAAGCCTATGAGGCCGTGGCCGCTGTGGGATTTTCCGGACAGATGCACGGCCTGGTTCTGACAGACGGCCTGGGAAAGCCGGTGCGCCCGGCGATTCTGTGGCTGGATCAGAGAAGCAGAGACCAGCTGCGCAAGATTGAAGAACAGGTTACGATGGAGGAGATGGGACAGATTTTCCGTAATCGGGTCAGCAGCGGCTTTGCCTTTCCGTCCCTTCTCTGGGTGCGGGAACAGGAGCCGGATGTGTGGGCCGGGGCGGAGCGCCTTCTGTGTCCCAAGGATTACATCCGGCTGAAAGTGACGGGCATGTTTGGAGCGGAGGTGTCGGACGCCTCCTCTACCTGTCTCTTTGCCACCGGGGAGAGAGACTGGGCGTGGGAGATAATCCGGCGTTTTCAGCTGCCGGAAACCCTGTTTCCGAAGGCGGCGGAATCCATGGATATTGCAGGCCTGATCACAGGTCAGTGCGCGGAGGAGACCGGGCTCAGAAAGGGGATACCGGTTATTTACGGATGCGGCGACCAGCCGGCTCAGAGCATCGGCAACGGTGTTACCGGCGGCGGAAGGATTATCAGCAACATCGGTACAGGCGGTCAGATTTCCGCCTTTTCCGGGACGCCGGTTTACGACCGGAAGCTTCGCACCAATACCTTCTGCCATGGGATTCCCGGCGCTTATACGATTTTCGGGGCGACTCTCACTGCGGGCATGTCCCTGAACTGGGCGAAAAATAAACTGTTTTATCTGGATGATTATGAGCAGATCAGCAGGGAGGCGGCCACTGCGCCGCCTGGTTCGGAGGGTCTCCTTTTTCTGCCTTACCTTTCGGGCGAAAGAACACCCCATATGGATTCGGAGGCCAGAGGAATGTTCTTCGGCCTGAGACTGTCACATGAGCGGAAGCACATGCTTCGGGCGATCATGGAGGGAGTGGCCTACAGCCTTCGGGATTGTCTTGAGATTCTGCGGGAGATTGGCGTGGACGAGCCTGTCGTCATCGCGTCAGGCGGCGGGGCGGCTTCCCCGCTCTGGCTTCAGATTCAGGCGGATGTTCTGGGAAAACCGGTCCGGGTGTGCGCCAATGGGGAGCAGGCCTGTCTGGGCAGCTGCATCCTGGCGGCCGCGGCGGCCGGAGCCGTCGCCTCGCCGGAGGAGGGGGTCTCCCGCTTTGTGGCTCTCAGCGAGAGAACGTATGAGCCGTCCAGAGAGCGGCAGAGCGTATATGAGGAAGGTTATGGAATTTACCGCCAGCTGTACGCAAGAACCGCTCACCTCTGACGCTTTTTCAGGAAAGCGGGCAGGGCGGCCTTTCCCAGGTCTGTGACCGGCTTCATCCATTTGCCGGAATACAGATGAATCTGCATGAGGATATACCGGATGGGCTCGTCAATGTAGCAGCAGAGGAAGATGACCCAGTAGGGCAGCTTCAGCACGAACCCCGCGCCGACTACGCAGGGCAGGACCATCACATACATGAAAACGATCTCCAGCACCGTGCCGTACACCGCGTCACCGGAGGCCCGGTAGGTGTCGTTCTGCATCCAGTTTCCCATGCGGATCACGGATACAACCGCGTAGATCAGCAGCATTCTGGTGCCTGCCGCGTAGGATTCTCCCGACAGGCTCATGGCGGTAAGCAGCGGTCTGTGTATAGCCAGGATCAGGAGATCCGCCGCGAATATCACGCCGCTGCACAAATACACCAGCCGTTTGGCCCGCTCAAAAGCCGTATCCAGTTCTCCGGCGCCGACGCATTTTCCCACAAGAATAGAGGCCGCGTTGGCAAAACCGGTGAAGAAGCCGATGATCAGGCCTTCCATGGTGCGGAATACCGCCAGGGCGGCGATCACATGTTCAGGCTGACGGCCCAGGGTCACGTTGATGACCATGTTGCCTACGCCGATCAGGACTTCATTGCAGATGATGGGGAAGCATTTTACAAAATAATTTTTCAGGTGCGGGCGGCTCCAGCGGAAATGTCCCCTTAGGCGGAACAGGTAGGGGAAGCCGGTCCGCCAGGCCAGCAGGTAGATGGTGAGGACGTTCACAGCCGCCGCGCAGGTGGTGGCCAGGGCCGCGCCCCGGATTCCCATGGCCGGAAAGCCAAGGTGCCCGTAGATAAATACCCAGTTCAGAGACAGATTCACCGCGACGGAGGCGAAGGAGGCGATCATGGGAATCCTCACCCGTTCCGTCGCTCTCAGGAGGCAGCTCATGGCCATGGAAAATACCTGCATGAAATAGGCGAAGCCCACGATGCGCAGGTACTGGACGCCGATTTCCTGGATTGCAGTCTTGTCCGTGTATATGTTCATGATCAGCTCCGGCGCAAAGAGTGCCAGGCTGCCGAAGATCAGCGCGACCGTCATCATGCAGAGCAGGGTCATGCCGTAGGAACGCTCGATCCCGTCATCCTCTTTGGAACCCCAGTACTGAGAGATAAACAGCATTCCGCCTCCCACAAATCCCCAGTAGCCGGAAAACATCAGAGAAGAAAACTGGGCGCACAGCCCCAGAGCGCCTACGGAAAGCTCACCCAGAGGCGCCACCATCATGGTGTCGATCATGCTGGCGGTGGTCGTCAGAAGATTCTGGAGGGCGATGGGAATGGCTACTGCCGCCAGATTTTTCAGAAACGGTCCCCAGGGGAAACGCCGTGTTTTCTTCATGGTATTCATAATGACTCTCCTTTGTGGAAGAAATGTAATCCAATGGTAGCACATTTGGAATGGAACATCAATCAGTTTCGCAAAATGGGCAAAACAAAAACCTGCCCGGAAGAGCAGGTCTAAATGGAAAGCTCTGCCGGCGGGCAGGTTTTTCCATCGGTTTTTCGTATTATGCGCCGCGGCTGCGGGTACGCGCTGCGTCAGGATCCGGATTCCTCAGATGCTTCGGCCTCTCTCAGGTTCAGCTCCATCTGTTCATACTCTTCTGAGCCGCGCTGCGGCGCGATCGTAACGCCGGAAGCCTTCATGGCCAGGATGTTCTGGGTCTTGTAATATACCTTCTTGGCGAACTCGTAAATACTGTTCCGGTCCTCTTCGGTTACGTTCTGATACCAGTAGAGAAGAAAGCTCTCATCGCCGGAGAGCGTCCGCGTCACCGGCTCGCCGGCCTCATCCGGCCGGATAGGCTGAATGGGGGAACCGGACGGGACGTCGAAGATGGCGTCCACGGACGTGTTGAGGGCCCGGGCTATGGCGTGCATGTTGGCGGACTTGACATGGGTGACGGAACCCAGGACAATGCGCCTTAATGTGGTCATTGGTATGTTGGTCTGTTCGGAAAGATCTTTGAGGGTCAGTCCCTTGGAATCGATTACCTTCTGCAGCTTTTCGTTCTTCATCAGTCATTCCTCTTTGCAATCGAACATATTTTCGATAACCTCTATACCATTTATATCATAAGTTTTTGTTTTTGGCAAGAAGCTATTTTCAATATCCCCATGCAATTTTACAATGACTTACGCGCTTTCCCACAGCTCCTTGTAGCCTTCTGCGGCATTCTGCTCCCGGAAGGCCCGCGGCGTTATGCCGGTCATCCGCTTGAACAGGCGGCTGAAATAGTGCATGTCGGAGATGCCGCACTGAAGGGCGATGGATTTGACCGGGAGATTGGTGAGAAGCAGAAGCTTCTTGGCGTACTGGATCCGGCGGCGGTTGACGTACTCCGTCATGGGCATTCCCATTTCTTTGGCAAAAAGGGAGGAGAGGTAGCTGGAGTTGATGTTCAGCTGCCGCGCCATGGTCTTAAGGCTCAGATCCGCAGTCAGATCCGAGTTTACGTAGGTGATGACCTGGCAGACCAGAAGAGAGTGGCCCTTCATGCTGTAATTCCGCACCATGCGGCAGTATCCCTGCAGAAGACTGCGGGCAAAGCCGTGAACCTGCTCCGGGCCGGTCAGCTCTTCAATCTGCTGGACGATCCGGCTGGAGTAGCCGTCAATGTGGATCGGATGGACGCCCGACTGCTCCGTCGCTTTCCGCAGAAGGGTGTTCAGGGAAATGAGATAATTCCGGACATCCCGCATCCGGCTTTCCAGCCGGGAGGGAACCCACAAAGCGCCCAGCTTGTTCAGATATTCCATGGCCAGAATCTCGTTGCCGTTGATCACGGCGATCAGAAGAGAGGTTTCCATCTGATACCGGTCCTCCAGGTACTGGACGTTGATATACGGGCGTTCGGGAATCTGCAGAATATTCCGGTAGGGCTCGCTCCATTCCTTCAGAGGACTGGTCTCCCTGTAAACAATCTCATAATTGTCCCTGCCGTACAGCTGATTGGCAAGGGTCTTGACAAAGGTCTCATAGATTCCCTGGTAGGGGGTGTACTTTACATTATAATAGTAATGCCTGAGAGGTTCCTGGATCCTGGACGGGGACTTCAGCCGTTTGAGGATATCGCTGAAGACGGTTGCAGTGATCTTTTCAAAAATAACAGGTCCGATGAACAGGTATTCCTCGCTGTCAGGAAGCTTAAGGCTTGAATAGCTGCACTGAAACATATCGGTCAGGTGATAGAGCGTATTCTCCCTGTAGGTAGACACATGTTCGTTGAGACAGTCGGTTAAGTCGGTTATGCCCAGGATATCTCTCCGCAGTCCCTGATCCAGCCAGTTCCAGTCCTGACATGGGAGGGTGACAAAGCGGATGGGAATCCCGGAGTTGGAGAACAGCTCCCTGACGAATACTTCCAGTTCTTTATTCATTGACGTCTTCCTTTCTTTTTAAAATCCTTTTATGATTATGGCATAATTTTTGGGGTGATTCAAGGGATTCCAAATATCGTACAATAAAAGCAAAATGACGTCATCTGTTTTGGATAAAATATTGCCTTCGTTCCGTTACATTTTTCTGACCCACACATGGTCCTTTTCCCCGCCGGACCAGTACTGTTTCTGCATATCATCCAGATGCTCCCGGCTCCACAGACCCGGTGAGCCTCCCGTGTGCAGGAAGATGGCGCCCTCTTCGGCGGAAATGACGTCTCTCTGAAGCAGGTCCGCAAAGCCGTGGAAGACCTTGCCGGTGTAGCAGGGATCGGTAAAAATGCCCTCCGTCCTTGCCAGAAGCTCTACGTAGCTTTGGGTTACGGCGTCCGGCTCATTGTATCCGGTGCCGCAGTACAGGGAAGGCTCCTGACCAAACTCCAGGTGAAGGTCGGCGGCCGCGCAGGTAAAGCCCATCTCAAAGAACTCGCTCAGACGGTTGATAAAGTCGGCGGTCTCTTGAACCGGACGATATTCAGGCTCGATAGGGATGCCGATGACCTCAAAGGGAGCGTTGTAATATCGGGCTCCGGCCCAGAGCCCGGCGAAGGTTCCCGTAGAGCCGTAGCCTGCCACCAGGTATTTTGCCCGGATATTCTGCGCTTTCATCTGTTCCATGATCTCCGGGATGGCCTGGACGTATCCGGCAGAACCGATGACCGTCTGGCCGCCCACGGGGATGTTCAGTACCTTATGGCCCTGAGTTTCGTAGAACTCCGTGATCTCGGCAGTTGCCTTTTCAAGAAATGCCTGGCTGGCCGCCGCCTGTTCTTCCTTGGGAAGACGGCCTGCGGCAGAGGTATCCACAAAATGGATGTCGGCTCCCATGAGCCGGTCCAGAAGCAGGTTGCCGGACAGGTAATCAGGCTTCGGGCCCTTCAGAACCAGAATGGGCTTCAGCCCGTAACGGATCGCGGCCGCCGCTGTGAGCCGTCCGTGGTTGGTCTGAACGCCGCCGAAGGTCATGAGGGCCGTGTAGCCGTTGTCCAGAGCGTACCGGACGATATAGTTGAGCTTGCGGGCTTTGTTGCCGCCGAGGGCCAGTCCGGTCATATCGTCCCTCTTTATATACAGTCCGCCCGTTTTTCCCAGGGCTTTGGCCAGGCGGGGCATAGGTTCCAGAGGCGTGTTTACATATCCTGCGGGTACGCAGGGAAGATCCTGAATTTTCATGTTCCGTTCCCCTTTCTTTTTTTACATTATAATCTTGCCATTTGCCAGATTCAATATTATACTTACTTAAAATAACAACAGATTTTGATGGAGCGTAGAACAAATGATTGTGCCAAGACATTATGAAGATCTGAATGTGCTGCATGAAAACACTTTACCCAGCCGGGCCTACTATATTCCTGTGGCCGGTAGGGGCTGCGACACGCTGTTTCACAGGGAAGAATCTACCCGCTTCCAGCTGCTGAGCGGAATCTGGGAGTTTCGCTATTACGACAGTATTTATGACCTGCAGGATGAGTTTTACCAGGTGGGGTATGATATGTCGTCCTACGACCGTATTCCGGTGCCCTCCTGCTGGCAGAATTACGGCTATGACAGGCATCAGTATACAAACGTCCGTTACCCGTTCCCCATGGATCCGCCCTATGTGCCCCAGGAAAACCCCTGCGGCGCGTATGTGCGCCATTTTGATTATGTGAAATCGGAGGAAGCCCCCAGGGCATATCTGAATTTTGAGGGCGTGGATTCCTGCTTTTACGTGTGGCTGAACGGAACTTATGTGGGATACAGCCAGGTGTCCCATTCCACCAGCGAGTTCGACGTGACCGGCTGCGTCCGGCAGGGGGACAATACGCTGGCGGTTCTGGTGCTGAAATGGTGCGACGGAAGCTACATGGAGGACCAGGACAAGTTCCGCATGAGCGGCATTTTCCGGGATGTGTACCTGCTGAAAAGGCCGGAAAAGGGAATCTTTGATTATTTCATCACGACCCGGCCGGAAGAGGGCCGGGCAGGTCTGGAGCTGCGCCTCACCTTTTACGGAGGAAATGTTCCGGTGACGGCCAGTCTGTATGCCCCGGACGGGACTCTGATCGGGACGAAGGCTGCCGCTGATCTTTCGGCTGCTTCCGGAGAGCCACGAAGTGTGGAAGGGGCCGGCGGACAGGACCTGGGCGGATGGGACGCCGGTTTGTCCATGACAATTCCGGAACCGCAGCTTTGGTCGGCCGAGAATCCGGTTCTTTATACCCTGGCGCTTTCCTGCCAGGATGAGCTGATCGAGGAGAAGGTGGGAATCCGGCAGATTGCCGTAAAGGACGGCGTCGTGTATCTGAACGGACAGAAGATCAAGTTCCATGGCGTCAACCGCCACGATTCCGACCCGGTGACCGGATTTACCGTGTCCCTGGAGCAGATCATGACGGATCTGCGTCTGATGAAAGAGCACAACGTCAACTGCATCCGCACCAGCCATTATCCCAACCGGCCTGAGTTCTATCAGCTGTGCGACCGTTACGGGTTCATGGTGATCGACGAGGCGGACAATGAAAGTCACGGCACCAGCACCGTTTACATGAACACCGCGGAGTGGGATGTCCGAAAGAAGAGATGGAACAGGGCGATCGCCAATAATCCCCTGTTTACGGAGGCCGCCGTGGACCGGGTTCAGCGCTGCGTCCACCGGGACAAGAACCGTCCCAGTGTAGTCATCTGGTCCATGGGAAATGAGTGCGCTTACGGCTGTACCTTTGAGGAGGCTCTCCGCTGGGTGAAGAGCGCCGACCGGACCCGGCTGACCCATTATGAGAGCTCCATCTACACGGCGGAGGACAGGGAGTACGATCTGAGCAACATTGACCTGTTCAGCCGCATGTATGCCTCTCTGGATGAAATGCGCCGGTATTTCGCGGAAAAACCGGAAAAGCCCTTTATTCAGTGTGAGTTTTGCCATGCCATGGGCAACGGACCCGGCGATCTGGAAGATTATTTCCAGGTGATCCAGGCCTATGACGGGGCCTGCGGCGGTTTTGTGTGGGAATGGTGCGACCATGCCATTGATATGGGGCGCACGAAGGACGGAAGAAAGAAGTACGGTTACGGCGGCGACCATGACGAGTATCCCCATGACGGGAATTTCTGCATGGACGGGCTGGTATATCCGGACAGAAGGCCTCACACCGGCCTGAAGGAGTTTAAAAATGTGTACCGTCCGGTCCGGGCTGCGGCCTTTGATCAGGAACAGAAGACGGTGACCCTCCGTAACTATATGGATTTTACGAATCTGAAGGATTATATTGACATTTCTTATGTCTTAACCTGTGACGGGAAGGTGACGGAGAGAGGCAGTCTGGCCGCGGCCCCGGACATCGCTCCCCACGGCCAGGCAGCGGCAGCTTTGGATTTCCAGGTTCCGGACAGGGGAAAATGTTATCTCCGGCTGCTCTATCGCCTGAAGACGGCCTCGGGGCTTCTTCCCGCAGGATTTTTGCTGGGATTTGACGAGCTGCCTGTTGAGACGGGAGATAACCGGAATCAGACGGTTGCCTGCCTGCTGGCGGACCGGGACGGCCTGAATCCGATCCGGGTTCGTGAAGATGACCGGTATCTGTATGTGGAATCCGACAGCTTTGTCT
>CANQSK010000111.1 GCA_947626475.1 uncultured Lachnospiraceae bacterium | reverse complement strand
AACATCCCGGACAGCGGCAGGCTGGGGGCGGGGGAGCGCTTCGCCGATGGGTGGCGCTGCCAGGATCAGTCCGACAGAGCAGGCCACTGCGGCGCTTACCTTAAGGCCGTAGAAAAACAGTTCCGCCCGCCTGCCCAGCCGTCCGGCTTTTGCGGCCAGCAGAACGTCCGGCTGCCGGCTCCGTTCCAGAATGGCGGATTTCAGGTTGGCGGGTGCGCGCATAAGGCCCCGGCTCTCCACCAGGTCCGCCAGCTGCTGAGCCTGATAATCATTGATATAGGTTGGTTGTGTCTGCTTATCCATCCAGAAGGTCCTCCTTTCGTATCATTTTCTGAAGCATGGCCTTGGCCCGGTATACCTGGGTCTGCAGAGTCTTTATGTTCTTTCCGGTCTTTTTGGCCATCTGTCCTATATCCATCTCATAGTAAAAGTAATCCAGGGCCGCCTCCCGGTAGGGAGATTTCAGCCTCATGCAGCAGTCGTACAGCTGCTGCCGGACATCCTGTTCCGCCAGCGTCTGCTCCGGAGGCGGGGAGGGGTCCCGGCAGGTGAGAAAGAAGGGCGCGTCAGTGGGAATCTGCCTGCGCCCGGAGGCCTTCAGAAAATCCAGGCATTTGTTGGCGGCGATCTTGCTCAGCCAGGCCCTGGGATTCTGACCGTCGAAATAAGCGGAGCTTTTGTAGGCGGCGAGAAAGGTTTCCTGAGTCAGGTCCTGGGCGTCAAAATAGCTGCCGGTCATCTGGAAACAGATGGAATAGATCAGATTCTGATAGCTGTCAATCCACATGGCAAGTTGTTCTGACTGGTCGATTCCTCTCACCCCCTTTCTCGTCTATTATAACGACCCAGAAGGCTTTTTGTCTTCAAATGTAGCATTTTATTTGAATTTGTGATATAGTAAAAGATATCACAGCTTTACGGCGGGGATAAGGAGGGCAGGGTATGATTGAACTTGGCAGGGAAAAGCGTCACAGCATTCAGTCAATCTGCGCGGACAGCAAAGACGTGCTGCTGCGGGGAGCGGTAGAAGGTACGATGGGCCGTGTCTGGGTTCCCAGGCTGGAGAACTCCCCCTATTGTCTGGTGGTAGTCGGGGATTTCGCCTATCTTCTGGGGCTTCCGCCCAAGGGAGAGCCGGCGCTGGATCTGAAGAGCCAGATCTATCAATCGGCGGACCAGGCCTTTCTGTATCCTCAGAACGAGAGGTGGGCGGACTGGCTGGAGGATGAATTTCTTGGACTGATCCGTCCCGTGAGCCGGTACGCGCTGAAGAAGGATGAACATCATTTTGATATTGGTCAGCTGAAGGGATACATATCGGGGATACCGGAGGGGATCCGGATCAAGCGGATAGACGAGCGCCTGTACCGTCTGGCCCTTAAGGCGGAGTGGAGCCGGGCCCTGTGCGTCAATTTTGAGAATTATGAACATTTCTCCCGGTACTGTTTCGGATATGCCGCCATGAAGGGCCGCGAGATGCTGGCCGGGTGTTCTGCCTACGGCGTCAGCGAGGGTATGATGGAGATTGAGGTGGATACCAGGAAGGACTGGCGCAGGAAGGGACTGGCCCTGGCCTGCAGCGCCGCGTTTCTCCTGGAATGCCTGGAGAAGGGCCTGACGCCCAACTGGGACGCGGTGAATCTCCAGTCCGTGGGACTGGCGGAGAAGCTGGGATATGTTTACGACGGGGAGTATCAGGTGTACCGGCTGAAGGAACTGGAGGAGAGTTAAATTGGACAGAGAACAGATTTTTCAGGCAGTGGACCATACGCTGCTGGCTCCCGGGGCCACCTGGGAGGAGATACGCCGGCTTTGTGACGACGCGGTGCAGTATCACACAGCGTCTGTGTGCATTCCGCCCTCCTATGTATCCAGGGCGAAAGAATATCTGAAGGGGCAAATGCCTGTCTGTACGGTCATCGGTTTTCCCAACGGCTATCAGACCACGGCTGTAAAGGTCTTTGAGACCGGAGACGCCCTGGCCAACGGCGCCGACGAGATTGACATGGTGATCAATATCGGAGATCTGAAGGACAAAAATTATCCGAAGATTCTTAAGGAGATTCAGGCGGTTAAGGAAGCCTGCGGCAGCCATATCCTGAAAGTGATCATTGAGACCTGCCTTCTGACAGAGGAGGAGAAAATAGAGATGTGCCGTCTGGTGACGGAAGCGGGGGCGGATTTCATCAAGACCTCCACCGGCTTTTCCAGGGGCGGCGCCACCTTTGACGATATCCGGCTGTTTGCCGGGCATATCGGACCGCAGGTGAAGATCAAGGCGGCAGGAGGAATCTCTTCCTTTGAGGACGCGGAAGAATTTCTGAGGCTGGGGGCGGCCCGTCTGGGCACCAGCCGCATCGTAAAGCTGGCGAAGGAGGAGAACCATGGACAGACGCAGGCTGATACAGGCGGCGATCGATAATCTTCCGGGGGCCTACGCCCCCTATTCTCATTTTTATGTGTCGGCGGCTCTGCTGTGCCGGGACGGAACGGTCTATACCGGCTTTAATATTGAGAACGCGGCTTATTCCGCCACAGTCTGCGCGGAGCGGAGCGCCCTGTTTCGCGCCGTCAACGACGGAAAAAGGGAGTTTGAGGCTATGGCGGTCTGCGGGGGACGGGACGGCGTTATCACCGGCTACTGCGCTCCCTGCGGGGTTTGCCGTCAGGTGATGCGGGAGTTCTGCCAGCCGGAGACCTTCCGTATCCTTCTGGCAAAGAGCGTGGATGACTACCGGGAGATGACGCTTGCGGAGCTTTTGCCCATGAGCTTCGGCCCGGAGAATCTGGAATGAACTGCGGCGGAAAGGAGAGACTCATATGCGGATGTACGACCTGATCGAGAAAAAGAAGCGGGGCGGAGTCCTGACAGACCAGGAGATCAGCCAGATGATAGAAGGCTATGTGGCCGGAGAGATTCCCGACTATCAGATGTCCGCCATGATGATGGCCGTTTATTTTCAGGGAATGGACCAGAAGGAGACGGCGGCCCTCACCCTGGCGATGGCGCGTTCGGGGGATATGGCAGATCTGTCTTCTGTCCGGGGCATCAAGGTGGATAAGCACAGTACGGGCGGAGTAGGAGACAAGACGACCCTGATCGTTGGCCCCCTGACGGCGTCTCTGGGAGTGAAGATGGCCAAGATGTCCGGCAGAGGTCTGGGGCACACCGGCGGAACGCTGGATAAGCTGGAATCCATCCCGGGACTCTCCACAAGCATTGACGGAGACCGGTTCTGCCGGATCGTCAATGAGGTAGGCATTGCCGTCATCGGCCAGTCCGGCAATATGGTTCCGGCGGACAAGAAGCTGTACGCCCTGCGGGACGTGACGGCGACGGTGGACAGCATACCGCTGATCGCCTCCTCCATTATGAGCAAGAAGCTGGCGGCGGGAAGCGACGCTATTGTGCTGGATGTGAAAACAGGCAGCGGGGCCTTTATGAAGACGCTGGAGGATTCCATCGCCCTGGCCAGGGAGATGGTGGCCATCGGCACGGAGGCCGGAAAGAACTGCTGCGCCCTGATCACGGATATGAATGTGCCTCTGGGCAACGCGATCGGCAACTCCCTGGAGGTCATCGAGGCGGTTCAGACGCTGAAAGGCGAGGGCCCGGAGGATCTGACGGAGGTATGCCTTCATCTGACGGCCAGCCTGCTCTGCGCAGCGGGAAAGGGAGATCTGGAGGCGTGCCGTTCCATGGCGGAGCAGGCGCTTCAGAGTGGGGCAGGCGTGAAGGTCCTGGCAGATATGGTAAAGGCCCAGGGCGGAGACGAGTCCTACATCTATGACACGGACCAATTTGCCGCGGCGCCCTTTGCCAGACCGGTACTGGCCCCGGCGGACGGCTATATCACCCATATGGACACGGAGGGCTGCGGCATCGCCTCTGCCATGCTGGGAGCGGGCCGGGTGCGGAAAGAGGATTCCATTGATTACAGCGCCGGTATCCTTCTTCACAAAAAGTACGGCGACAGGGTGCGGAAGGGCGATATTTTGGCCATGCTGTACAGCTCCCGGGAAGAGCTGTTTGAGGAGGCGGAGAAACGGTTTCTTCAGTCCTACGTGATCGGGGACCGGCCGCCGCAGCCGGGAAAGCGGATCTATGCCCGGGTGACCAGCGGGGGAACGGAAATTTACAGCTGAATGAAAAGAATTTTTTACCAGCAGATTTCCGCAATATCTTATTGAAAAAAAACATATAGTATAGTATAATGTTCATGTGAGAAAGCAGCCGGCCGCGGCCGGCGCTTCGTGAAAAGACAAAAAGTAATTCCTGGAATGTTCGACCATCTTACTTACTTTGAACCTACATTATGACAGAAGGGATTCCAATATTTTTCGGTGGATGTCAGGCCTCCTTATGAGTGGAAGGCAGAAGCCGGAGTGCGGTTGCCCACCTAGCTGGGGCTAGGCGTCAAACAGTAAGAACCGGCATTTTGGGAGTTACTAATGAGGAAAGCAGCGAGCAATCGCTGCTTTTACTTTTCCCTTGTGGGAATAAAAAAAATGTGATACGCTAATGGAAGAATAAATTTACTGCGAGAGGCATAGGATGAAGGAGCCAAAGTTTCGGAATTACATTTATATGGGTGTCACGGCGTTTCTGGTGATCCTGCTGTGCATTCTGGTTGTGCTGATGTTCACGCGCTGGGATACGGTGCGGGAGGCCATTGGAACTCTGAATGAGATCCTGGCCCCCATCACCTACGGGGCGATTCTGGCCTACCTGCTGTCCCCCGTCTATAACCGGCTTCAGCGCTGGACCGCGCGCGGACTGTCCGGGATCACAAGGAGGGAGAAGAGCATTCATTTCTTCTCCAGAGCCATCGCCACGGTGGGAAGCCTGATCTTTTTATTCGCAGTTATTTCCGGGCTGTTTTCCCTGATCATTCCTTCCGTGTGGAGCAGTATACTGGGAATCGTAAATTCCATCCCGGCTTACGCGGAGAAGATCTCAGGCTGGATCGAGACGGCCCTTGCCAACGATCCGACCCTGGAGGATACGGTAATGTCCCTGTACCAGCAGGGGGCCGATCAGCTGATCTCCTGGACTCAGTCCACCTCCAACTGGATGCCCAACGTGGAGATTCTGGTGTCCGGCGTTTACACCGGCATCATGGGCGTCTACAATTTCATCATGAACAGTCTGATCGGCGTAATCGTCATGGTCTATCTGCTGAACATCAAGGATACGCTGATGGCCCAGGCCAAGAAGATTGTTTACGCAGTGTTCTCCCTGCGGCTGTCCAACCTGATTGTGGAGAGATGCCGTTTCATCCACAGGGTGTTCGGCGGGTTCATTATCGGAAAGCTGATCGATTCCCTGATCATCGGGATTCTGACTTTTGTAATCCTGAATCTGCTGGATATGCCTTACGCTATGCTGATCAGCGTAATCATCGGCATCACCAATGTAATTCCGTTTTTCGGCCCCTTCATCGGAGCCATTCCCAGCGCGCTTTTGATCCTCCTGGTAAGCCCGAAGCAGTGTGTCATCTTTCTGCTGATCATCCTTCTGATCCAGCAGTTTGACGGGAATATTCTGGGCCCCAGGATACTGGGGGACTCCACGGGGCTGTCCAGCTTCTGGGTACTGTTTTCCATCCTTTTCTTCGGAGGGATTATGGGACCTTTGGGCATGATCATCGGCGTGCCCACCTTTGCAGTGATTTATGACCTGGTATCCGAGTGGGTGAACGGGCGGCTGAGCCGCAAGCATCTGTCGTCGGATACGGAGGACTACAGAGATTTGGATCATGTGGATGTGGAGAAGAAAACATTTATCAGGCAGGAACAGTAAGAAAGACAGAAAGAGCATCCTCTGGATGCTGGGCGTTCCGGCAGTGATCGTTCTGCTGACAGCAGTTATCCTGTGGAATGAGCCCGAACGCGAAGGAATATCCAGGGCCGCGGTCTATAAGGCTGCGGCTCTTTCCGTCATTGACGCCGGACAATGCTGTGAGGAGGCGGAGGAAGAGCAGTCCTGTTTTCCCGCGGGAGATCAGGAAAGCTGGTATGTGAAATACGCGGACGTCCTGTACCGCAGAGGCATCCTCTCCCGGGAGATGACTCCCGCGGATTCCGGGACGGCGGAAGGCCTTCTGACCTTCCGGGAGGCGGAGTATGTGGCGGAACAGCTGGGACAGCTTCTGGCCGGGGATGACTGGAAGGGAGCGGGGATAGCCGCCGGAAAGAGGAAGCAGGACAGTCCGTTTCCCGCGGAGGAGTGGTGGCGTCTGTACCGGGACATCTGTGAGACGGCAGGGGAGCGGACGGGCAAACCGTCGCCGATAGAGGAAATAGACCTGCAGATTTACGGAACGCCGGACAATCTTCCGGGGGCGGAGGCCTGGACGGCCAGCACCAATCACGGAACCTATGGATTTGAGGGCCTTGCCCTGGGCCGGTATCTGGACAGCGAGGTCCGGGCGCTGGTCCGGGATCATGAGATTGTCTGTGTGCTGGAGCAGGTATCCCGGGATATTGTCTGCCGGAACATGTGGATCACGGAGATCTCGGATGAGGGAGTCACGGGATATCTGGGAGATATCACCAGGACCTTTCCGACAGAGCGGAACATCCGCGACAGGGAGAGTATGGTAAACCAGCTGGCGGACCTGCATCTGTCCGAAGGCAGGGTGGAGAAGGTGGTCCTGAAAAAGGAGCGGATCACCGCCAAGGTGTTGTCCATTCAGGAGGATGCCATTGAGCTGGAGGGATACGGGCCGGTGGAGCTGGATGAAAATTTCTGCGTCTACAAAACCTATGGCCGGTTTGAGCGCCAGGACATGTCCCAGATCCTGGTGGGGTACGATACCCAGGAATTTGTGGCGTCGGAGGGCAGGCTGTGCGCCGCTCTCATTGTGCGGACCTTTGACGCGGACACCATCCGGGTGCTTCTGACGGATACCGGGTTTCAGTCCCTGCTTCATCCGAATGTGGAGCTGGAATTTTTCTGTGACGGAACCATGGTTCAGGGGGAGAAGGAGACGGTCTTTCACCGCGGCGAGGTGATGAGTTTTGATGCGGAGGATGAAATCTTTGACGAAGGACGGCTGGTATTTCAGCCTGCGGACACAAATGCCGGAATCGGGATCCGCTCCATTCAGCGCGGCGGCGAGATGCCGGTCTATCCGGGCCGGATCGAGATTTCCCGGGAAGACGGAGGGCTGGCCGTGGTCAATGACCTGTATCTGGAAGAATATCTGAAGCGGGTGGTGCCCAGCGAGATGCCGGCCGGCTATGAGAAGGAGGCCCTGAAGGCCCAGGCGGTCTGCGCCCGGACTTACGCGTACCGGCAGATTCAGAGCAACACCTATATGGAATACGGCGCCCACGTAGATGACAGCACCCGGTTCCAGGTGTACAACAACAGCGGCAGGGGAGATACTGCGGACGCGGCAGTCAACGAGACATACGGAGAGTTTCTGATGTACGGCGATAAAGTAGCCGACACCTACTATTTTTCCACATCCTGCGGTCACACGGCGGATGTGTCGGTCTGGGGCGATGATTTGACTGAGTTCCCCTATCTCAGCTCTAAGGCAGTCAGGAAAGGCGGAGGCAGACTGGATCTGACTACCAATGACGCTTTCGGAGAGTTTATCAAGGGATGTCCGGAGGGATTTGAGTCCGGCTATGGAATGTATCGGTGGACCGCGAAGATAACCAGCAGCCAGCTTGAGGAGAAATTCCCCCAGCTGGGAACCATTACCAAAGCCGCTATGGCGGAGCGGGGAGAGGGAGGCATCGGCAAAGTGCTGGTGATCGAGGGGACAGAGGGAAGCAAAAGGATACAGGGCGAGGGCCAGATTCGTTCCGCTCTGGGAAGCCCTTCTCTGGAGATCCGCAGGCAGGATGGAAAGGTCCTGACCGGCTGGTCTGCCCTCCCCAGCGCCTTCATTGCCATTGAGCGGAGCCAGCCGGACGAAAACCAGGTGACTGTTTTTACCATTTACGGCGGCGGTTACGGGCACGGCATCGGCATGAGCCAGAACGGAGCTCAGGCCATGGCGGAGCAGGGATGGAATTACCGCGAGATTCTGGACTTTTTCTATGAAGGGACGCAGCTTGAGGCGCTGTACTGACCCGGCGGGCTACAGCCTGGACGCCCCGGGGCCTGGCGGAGACAATACATATTTGGTGAAGATCTGATAGCTCACGACCAGGATCCAGCCGGCGCCTGTGGCGGCTGCCACTCCGGCCAGTCCCATGGAGGGAACTAAGATCCAGGAGAGAATGACACGGAGCGTCAGATGCATGGTGGTTCCCGCAAAGGGCACCATAACCCGGCCGACGCCCCGGAAATAGCCGACAAAGTTGTTGCCTATGAAGCACAGAACGTAGAAAACGGAAATCAGCTTCAGGTACTCCATGCCGTAATTTACGGCCGTGTCATTGGAATGACCGAGGAACAGCTTCAGGCAGGCGGAAGAGGACAGGAACATGACGAAGGAGGCGGCAAGCCCCAGTGCGGTAAGCAGGAAGAGTCCGTGACGGAAGCCTTCCTGAACACGCCGGGAATTGCCGGCTCCGTAATTCTGCGACACAAAAATAGATACGGCCTGGGCGCCGCTGTCGCCGAAGGAGTTGACGATCCCCTCGATCCGCGCCGCGGCGGCGTAAGCGGCAATGCCGCCGGTGCCCAGAGTATTGACGATTCCCTGAACCATGATCTTGCCGATGTAGAGGCTGGACTGATGCAGGGCGGATATCATGCCGAACCGCACGATCTGCCGGAAGAGGGGGAACCGGAAACAGACATCTTCCCGGCGGCAGATGAGGAGCGGATACATTTTCCTCAGATAAAGCAGGCATCCCAGAGCGGAAAACAGCTGGGCCGCCACGGTGGCAAGGGCCGCGCCGGCGATTCCCATTCTGAGGACGGCCACCAGAAGGACATCCAGGAAAACGTTGGCAGCTACGGAAACCACGAGGAAGTAGAGGGAGACTTTTGTGTTGCCTACGGCCCGCAGGACGGAGGCGAAAAAGTTGTACAGATAGGAGGCCAGAAGCCCGGTCAGGATAATGATCATGTAAGTCCTGCAGTATCCCAAAAGCTCGTCCGGGGTCTTAATAAGCCTCAGAAGAGGATTCAGGAGCAGGATGGAAACGGCGGTGATCAGCAGGGTCAGAGCGGAGCCGGTGACCAGGGACAGAAAAAATTTCTGACGAAATGCCCTGCGGTCGCCGTTTCCGTAGGCCTGGGCAAGGATGACGGAGATTCCCACACAGAATCCGCTGCTGACGAAGAGAAACAGATTCATAAGGGAGCCGGAGATCCCGGTGGACGCGAAAGCGCCGCTCCCCAGATATCTGGCGATGATCAGAGAGTCGGCCGTATTGTAAAATTGCTGGAGAATATTGCTGAAGAGCAGAGGCAGAGCCAGCCAGATCAATTCCCGGCGGATGCTGCCTTCCAGAAGTCCGGAGGCGTCCCGCGCCGTATCAGGGTTCGTTTTTAAATCATTTTTCATGGCAGATCAGAAACCTTCTTCCTGCAGAGTAATGGGGTCATTTTCACAGACAGCATTATAGCGCAGAAAAAATACCTTGTAAAGCATACTTGCAAAATGGGATTAAATCGGGTACACTGATAGGGCGTTATGTTGCATAAGAGAAAAGGAAGTGGAATATGAAGCTGATTCTCCGCTATATGAAGCCTTACAAAAAGGCCATCGCCCTGGTTATGATCATCAAGCTTTCCGGAACCATGACCGAGCTGATGCTGCCTTACATACTGGAACATATCATTGACGTCACAGTTCCCGCCGGCCGGCTGAGCCAGGTTTTTCTGTGGGGACTTCTTATGATTCTTACGGCCATAGTGACCCGGCAGCTGAATGTAACAGCCAACCGGAACGCCGTGGAGAACGCTCACAATATTTCCTACAACATCCGTCAGGATCTTTTTGTTAAGACGGCCAATCTGTCCGGCAGCCAGTTTGACGGTTACGGCCTGCCGAGCCTGATCAGCCGCATGACCAGCGACAGCTACAACGTCCAGTCCTGCGTTCAGTCTCTTCAGACCCTGTGCGTGCGCGCGCCGATCATGATGGTGGGGGGCATCCTGGTCACCATGACCATGGATTGGGCGCTTTCGGCCGTTCTCTGCGTCATGCTTCCGATCATGCTGGCGGTGATCATCGGCGTGTCCAGGTACGGCATTCCCCTGTATAACAAAGTGCAGGAGAGTCTGGACGACGTGGTCCGCGTCATGAGAGAAAATATTACGGGAATCCGGGTGGTGAAGGCCCTGTCCAAGACGGAGTATGAGAAACGGCGCTTTGCCGCCAGCAATGACGCCATGACCAGAAACGATATCAAGGCCAGCACCATCATGGCTCTGCCGGGACCGATCATGCAGATAAGCCTGAACATCGGTCTGACGCTGGTTGTGTTCATCGGGGCGGTGCGGGTCAATAACGGCCAGATGCAGCCCGGCGTGATCCTGGCTTTCCTTACTTATTTCAATCTGATCCTTCAGAGCGTTATGATGATCAACCGTATTTTTATGATGATCAGCAAGGCGTCAGCCTCCGCGGACCGTATCGGACTGATCCTGGCTACGCCCCGGGACCAGCAGGTGCTGGGGCCGGATGAGGCGAAAAAACCTTCCGGAAATGAATTTATCCGGTTTGAGCATGTGAACTTCAGCTACGGCGAAACGGCGGATCCCGACGGCGTATCAGACCGTTTTGAGACCTTTGCGGGCACAGGGCGGGAGCTCTGCCTGGAGGATATTGATTTTGCCATAAAAAAAGGGGAGAGTCTGGGCATTATCGGCCCCACCGGCTGCGGCAAGACCACCATTATCAATCTGCTGATGCGGTTTTATGATGCGACGGACGGCGGCGTTTTCGTGGACGGCCGGGATGTGCGCGCCTATGATAAGGATGAGCTCCATCGGAAGTTCGGCGTGGTGTTTCAGAACGACATGGTGTTTAATGATACGCTCCGGAAAAATATTTCCTTCGGCCGCCCGGTGA
>CANQSK010000110.1 GCA_947626475.1 uncultured Lachnospiraceae bacterium | reverse complement strand
CGCGGATTTTACAGTGAATACCGCGAAGGAGGATTACGTCGCCGCCCTTCTGGAAGCGTTCGGGCCGGACAAGGCGGATGTGATATATGAGTGCGCCGGTTCAGACATCACCATGGATCAGGCTGTCCAGAACGCCCGGAAGGGAAGTACCATCATACTGGTGGCCGTGTTCGGGAAGAGGGCCAGCGTGGATCTGGCAAAGCTCAATGATTCAGAGCTGGATCTGAATACCTCCATGATGTACCGCCATGAAGACTATGCGGACGCCATCCGTTTTGTGAAAGAGGGAAAAGTGCAGTTAAAGCCCCTGCAGAGCGCTCATTTCGCTTTTGAGGATTACCAGAAGGCCTATGAGTATATTGACAGCCACCGTGAGACGACCATGAAGGTTCTCATTGACGTGGATCCGGAAGAGGAATAGACAGAGATGAAATTAAATTATGAGGGGCTAAGGCGCCGGCAGGACTGGGAAGCGGCGGGAATCCGGCTGCCGGATTATGATCCGGCGCAGCTGGCGGAGAGGACGAAGGCAGCTCCCGTGTGGGTTCATTTCGGTATCGGAAATATTTTTCGCTTTTTCCTGGGCGGAATCGCGGACCGTCTGATCTCCGCGGGAGAGATGGACCGGGGGATCACCTGCGCGGAAGCCTTTGACTATGAGATCGTGGACAGGATTTACAGACCCTTTGATAATCTGGTTCTGGCCGTCACGCTCCATGGGGACGGAAGAAGAGATAAGCGGGTCCTGGGTTCTCTGACCGAGGCGGTCAAAGCCCGGCCGGACGACTCTGCCGCCTGGTCAAGGCTTAAGGAAATCTTTACGGATCCGGGACTTCAGATGGTCTCCTTTACCATTACGGAGAAGGGGTATGCTCTGAAAAACGCGGACGGCGCCTATCTCAGCTATGTGGCGGAGGATATGGAGAGGGGGCCGGAGGCCGTCACCGGCGTTATGGGGATTGTCACGTCTCTGCTGTATGCCCGGTTCCGCGGAGGAGGATTCCCGCTGGCCCTGGTTTCCATGGACAATGTGTCCCAAAACGGAGAAAAGCTGCGTCAGTCGGTGCTGGAGACAGCCCGCATGTGGGTCGAAAGGGATTTGGCTGAACAGGAGTTTCTGGAATATATAACCGATGAATCAGCGGTTTCTTTTCCCTGGACCATGATCGATAAGATTACGCCCCGTCCCGGCGAAGCGGCAGCGGAGGAGCTGGCCCGGGCGGGTGTGGAGGATATGGAGATCGCGGTGACCTCCAGGCAGACCTATATCGCTCCCTTTGTCAATGCGGAGGAGCCGGGATATCTGGTGGTGGAGGATTCCTTCCCCAACGGGCGTCCGCCTCTTCAGCTGGCGGGCGTATACATGACCGACCGGAAAACTGTCAGCAAGTGCGAGAGGATGAAGGTTACCGTATGCCTGAATCCGATTCATACGGCCCTGTGCACCTATGCCTGCATGTTAGGTTACAGGTTATTTGCCGACGGGTTCCGGGATCCGGAGCTTCGGGAGCTGGCCCGGCGGATAGGCTATGCGGAAGGACTTCCCGTAGCGGAAGATCCGGGAATCCTGTCGCCGGAGGCATTTCTGGACGAGGTAATGCAGGTGCGGTTCCCCAACTCCTGTCTGGGGGACACAAGCGCCCGCATCGCCGTGGACATCTCCCAGATGGTGGGCATCCGCTTCGGGGAGAACATCAAGGCCTACGTCAGGCGGGAAGGCAGCGCGGCCCGGCTCACCGCCATCCCCCTGGCCATCGCAGGATGGATCCGGTATCTATTGGCCATAGACGACCGGGGCGAATCTTTTGAGCTGTCTCCGGACCCCATGATTCCAAAACTGCGTGAAATGCTTGCCGGGGTGGAATTCGGAAAACCGGATACACTGACCGGTCAGCTGCGGCCTGTGCTTTCCAACGCAAACATTTTCGGCATTGATCTCTACGAAGCAGGCATCGGGGAAAAGATTGAAGAGATGGTGCGGCGGCAGCTGAAAGGCCCGGGAGCGGTGAGGGAGACTCTGAAGCATTATCTTTCCCTGACATGACGGTTGTCTGGTCTGAAGGAACATATTTGATTGAACTATGCTTTTTGAGCATGGAATACGGATACAAATTAAGTATTTGCTATAACAGGAAAAAACGTGTATATTGGGAAGATAAAGCGGCGGATTCAAAATTTGACAGAATCAGGAGGATGATTAAAAATGGAGAAGATCACTCAGACTGCAGGAAGAAACCAGCTCGGAGATTTTGCTCCGGATTTCGCCCATTACAACGATGATGTGCTTTTTGGTGAGAACTGGAACAATCGGGATATTGACGTGAAAACCAGGTGCGTCATCACAGTGGTGGCATTGATGGCGTCGGGAATCACAGACAGCTCCCTTGTGTACCATCTGCAGAATGCCAAGACTCACGGCGTGACGAAGGCGGAGATCGCAGCCATTGTCACTCATGCCGCGTTCTATGCCGGATGGCCCAAGGCCTGGGCGGTATTTAATCTGGCTAAGACCGTGTGGACGGAGGAGGCTTCTGCCGGGGACGCGAAGGCTGCTCACGAAGCTTCCATGATGTTCCCCATCGGAGCTCCCAACGACGGTTTTGCCCGGTATTTTACCGGTCAGAGTTATCTGGCGCCGGTATCGAAAGAGCAGGTGGGCATTTTTAACGTGACCTTTGAGCCGGGATGCCGGAACAACTGGCACATTCATCATGCCGGCAAGGGCGGCGGCCAGATCCTGATCTGTGTCGGCGGCCGTGGCTATTACCAGGAATGGGGAAAGGATGCCGTAGAGATGAAGCCCGGGGACTGTGTCAATATTCCCGCAGGCGTCAAGCACTGGCACGGGGCTGCGCCGGACAGCTGGTTCTCCCATCTGGCTGTGGAAGTGCCCGGTGAGAACAGTTCAAACGAGTGGCTGGAGCCGGTGGACGATGCTCAGTACGGCGTACTGAAATAAAAAACTGAGAAACAGAGGGATTATTATGATTTACAGAGATTTTAAGGGTTTAAAGCTGTCCGGCCTTGGCCTTGGCATGATGCGCCTGCCGGTAATAGACGGAAATGACGCGGCAATCGACGAGGCGGCCGCGGCGGAGATGATTGACTATGCTTACAAAAACGGAATCAATTATTTTGATACGGCCTGGGGCTACCATGGCGAAAATTCCGAGATGACAGCGGGAAAATATTTGTCTGCATATTCCAGAGAAAGCTATTATCTGGCTACAAAATTCCCCGGCTATGATAACTCCAACATGCCGAAGGTGAAGGAGATCTTTGAGCGGCAGCTGGAGAAATGCCGGACTTCTTATTTTGATTTTTATCTGTTCCACAATGTGTATGAAGGCAACATCGATGATTACATGAATCCGGAATTCGGAATCCTGGACTATCTGCTGGAACAGAAGAAAAACGGAAGGATCCGCCATCTGGGCTTCTCGGCCCATGGAAGCGCGGCGGTGATCAAAAGGTTTCTGGATGCTTACGGAGAGCATCTGGAATTCTGCCAGCTGCAGCTGAATTATATGGACTGGCATTTCCAGAAGGCTCAGGAAAAGGCGGAGCTTGTCCGCAGCTATGGTCTTCCCGTCTGGGTCATGGAGCCTCTCAGGGGAGGAAAGCTTGCGTCAGCGCCGGAGAAGATGGCCGCTGAGCTGAAGGCTATGCGGCCGGATGAGACCGTTCCGGCATGGGCTTTCCGGTTTCTGCAGACGGTTCCCGGAGTGACCATGGTGCTTTCCGGCATGTCCAGTATGGAGCAGCTGAAGGCCAACATCGCTACCTATGCGGAGGACAAGCCTTTAAATGAGAAAGAGTTTGATAAGCTGATTGCTCTTGCGGATGAAGTGAGCGTAAGCAGCGGCCTGCCCTGTACTGCCTGCCATTACTGTGTCAGCCACTGCCCTCAGGGGCTTCCGATTCCGGAACTGATCGCTCTTTATAATGAGCACAGGCTGACGGGAGGCGGATTTATCGCTCCCATGGCTGTGGGAAGCATGGCCGAGGACAAACGGCCTTCCAGCTGCGTCGGCTGCCGCAGCTGTGAGCAGGTATGCCCGCAGCAGATTAAGATTTCCCAGATGATGAGTGATTTCAGCAGTATGCTTGGAATGTAGAAGAAATTTATGCCGGTTACAGGCCGTGTGGATGCCGTCTCTCAATTTTTCGAGAGACGGTTTTTCTTTCTGCTTTCTATTTTTTCGCCCTATCCTTCTGCCGGAATCATGTATAATGGGTCTCAGGAAGTATTCATCAGTTTCCTTGCTCCACTATAACGCGAGGGAGAAAGGAAAACTTATGGACAGAGAACTGCGGCAGTGGCACCCTGCCTATCAGGCCGCTATACAGATTGAACTGGAGAATGACCGGGATGCCCTGAGTTTCGCGGAGGAGTATCCGCTCTCAAAGAAGCCTCTGCAGATCGATACCCTGATCGTCAGGAAGGACAGGGAACGTCAGCTTAAAGCTTCTATTGGAAGGCTGTTTCGGGAACACAATATTATAGAATATAAGAGTCCTGAGGACTATTTCAGCGTGAATGATTTCTACAAGCTGGTCGGTTACGCAGGGCTGTATCAGTCGGAGAGCCGTGTGCTGGAAGTCCCGCCGGAGGAGATTACCCTGACCGTAGTGACAAACCATTATCCGGTGAAGCTGCTCCGCCATCTGAAGGAATATTTTCATTCGGAGGTGGAAAGTCCCTATCCGGGAATCTATTATGTGACGGAGCTGATGTTTCCGCTGCAGATCGTGGTGCTTCATCAGCTGCGGACCGATGAGTACAAATGGCTGAGCAGGCTGCGGGGAGGGCTGGATGTCAAGGCAGACATAGAGCCTCTGACGCGAGAGTATCGCGGGAAAGAGAAGGACCCGTTGTACTCATCCGTCATGGAGATGATCGTGAAGGCCAACTGGGAGAGATGTGAGAAGGAGAAGGGGAGAATTATGTGCAATGCGCTGATGGAGCTGTTTGCTGACACATTGGAAGAGAAGACAAAGGAAGCAACGAAGCAGGCCCTGGAGCAGGGTATGCAGAAAGGTCTGGAAAGAGGAAGCGGCCGGGTGAACCGCCTGACAGTGGAGCTGGGGAAGAGAGGGCGGATTCAGGACATTATCCGGGGCGCGGAGGACCCGGAATACCAGGAGAAGCTGTTTATGGAGTTTTCTCTGAAGTAAACTAAACGGCGGAGAAAGTTCAGGACGAAAAGAGGAAAGCCGAAAGAGAAGGCAGCCAGGTATCTCTGAGGACAGGATGGAAAGGATAATAGGATGAAGGTAAGGTTCAGCACTGCGGTTAACAGCCGCAGTCTGAGCCTTTTTGCGCTTATCAGCGGAAACCGGAGGGAAAGGCGGTTGTAAATGCGGGGAAAATACAGTATAATGTGCAGGAGGCAAAGATTATGCCGTAATTTGGAAGGAGATTAGGATGATGAAAAAAAGAAGGGCTGTTTTGACGGCTCTGGCGGCGGTTCTCCTGCTGAGCGCATGCGGAAAAGGCGATAATTCGCCGGAATCCGGTGCGGAGACCGCGGCGCCGGCAGCGACGGAACAGGCGAAGGAAGAGACTTTGGAGAGTGCTTCTCCTCTTGAATCGGAGAGTGAGGAGACATCCGGACAGGAGGAAGACGGCGGTCCTCCGGAGGAGACTGATTCCGGCGAAACCATAAGGATATTCGATGACGGGTATTCAGATACCGACTGGGATGAGATCGCCCAGCAGACAATCTTTTATATTGCCTGTTCCCGTTTACAGGTTCTGAATGATGGTTATGATAATCTGAACAGGGCTCTGGGAGAATACTGGGACGGAGCCTGGGAAGAGCTGAAGGGCAGTCATGACGCCAATTATGATGACGCCGTGGAGAACGCCAGCCAGTATCCGGGAGGAGAGGAACCTGCTCCTTATTATGAGATGACCCGCACGGGCCACGCAGTCCGCGGGGACAGTAAGATATTCAGTTTCCTGGATATGGATTACAGTTATCTCGGAGGTGCCCATCCCTTTACGGCGACACACGGCGTCACCTTTGACGCGGCCTCGGGAAAGCGCTTGTCGATTCAGGATGTTGCGGCCGATTACGACGGCTTCTGCCGGTATGTGAAGGCCTGCCTGGAGGAGATGAACCGGGAGGCCGGAGACACGCTTCTGTTTGAGTGGTACGAAGAGGACCTGCAGAAATATTTTTCAGGGGAATACAGCCTGGAATGGGTGATGGACCAGGAAGGAATTACCGTTTATTTTGACCCCTATGCCCTGGCGCCGTATGCGGAGGGCACGCTGGAGGTGCCTGTAAGCTTTGCGGAGCATCCGGAATTTTTTAAGCAGGATTATATTCCTGCCGGAAAGGGAATCATTAAAAGAGGAGATTGGGATCAGCCGGTAAAAGCCGATGTAAACGGAGACGGCAGGCCGGAGGAAATCTTTGTATCCTATGAGCAGGCCGGAGTGGAATTTTCCGGTACGATGCGGGTCAGCGTCGGCGAAAACAGCGCCGCAGTGGAGGAATACGGCTCGCTTTCCGGCTGGTGGGTCCTGCAGGATGAAGACGGCGGCGTCTGGTGCTATGTGCAGATGCAGGGAGACAATGACTGGCCCACTGTCGAAGTATTTGACCTGAGGGGAGGGCAGCCTTCTTATACAGATGCCCTGCAGGCCGTGATCATGCAGGAGCCTGCCTCGGACTCCGGCAGATTCTGCATGGCGTCCCGGATGGATTTTCTGGGAAGTTATTACGGATACCGCGATTATCATATCGGAGAGAACGGTCTTCCGGAGGCTTTCAGTGAAAGCTACAGGATTTACAGATACGGCGGGACAGAAAATTATCTGACCACGGCTGTACCGCTTTCTGCGGCAGCATGTGAAGACGAGAATGACATGGACGGGGAGAAGATCACGATTCCGGCCGGAACAAAGCTGTACCCCAGAAGCACAGACGGAAAATCATGGATGCTGGCGGAGCGGGAGGACGGAAGCCTCTGCCGGATTTTTGCGGAGGGCGAGCCCTACGCGCTCACCATAGACGGCGTCAGCGAGTATGACTGTTTTGAGAACCTGTTTTACGCGGGATGAAAAATTTATAAAAAAGTTAGCACTCAACCCTTGACAGTGCTAACAAACGGTGCTATAACATATGTTGATAGAAAAAAGAACCAATTTTAATTAAGGAGGAATTATATATGAAACTGACACCTTTATTTGACAGAGTTGTGTTAAAGCAGCTGGTGGCAGAGGAAACCACCAAGTCCGGAATCGTCCTTCCCGGTCAGGCGAAGGAGAAGCCCCAGCAGGCTGAGGTCGTAGCCGTGGGTCCCGGCGGTGTGGTGGACGGCAAGGAAGTCACCATGCAGGTGAAGGTTGGCGATAAAGTCATTTACTCCAAGTATTCCGGCACGGAAGTGGAAGTGGAAGACGAGAAGTACGTGATCGTAAAGCAGAATGATATTCTGGCAGTTATTGAATAAGAGAGAAATCTGAGAACTGGAGGAACAAAACTATGGCAAAGGAAATTAAATATGGCGTAGAAGCAAGAAAAGCACTGGAGTCCGGCGTCAACCAGCTGGCTGACACCGTAAGGGTTACCCTGGGACCGAAGGGAAGAAACGTTGTCCTGGACAAATCCTTCGGCGCTCCCCTGATCACCAACGACGGCGTGACCATCGCCAAGGAGATTGAGCTGGCCGACGCTTTTGAGAATATGGGAGCTCAGCTGGTGAAGGAAGTCGCGACCAAGACCAACGACGTGGCAGGCGACGGCACCACCACCGCTACGGTTCTGGCTCAGGCTATGATCAACGAAGGAATGAAGAACCTGGCGGCCGGGGCCAACCCCATCGTTCTGCGTAAGGGCATGAAGAAGGCCACAGACGCTGCGGTGGACGCCATTGCGGCTATGAGCCAGCCTATTACCGGTAAGGACCAGATCACCAGAGTTGCGGCTATCTCCGCATCCAGCGATGAGGTGGGCGAGATGGTGGCGGACGCCATGGAAAAGGTTTCCAATGACGGCGTTATCACCATCGAGGAGTCCAAGACCATGAAGACCGAGCTGGATCTGGTGGAAGGCATGCAGTTTGACCGCGGCTACGTATCGGCCTATATGTGCACGGATATGGATAAGATGGAAGCGGTTCTGGATGATCCCTACATTCTGATCACAGATAAGAAGATCTCCAATATCCAGGAGATCCTTCCGCTGCTGGAGCAGGTAGTTCAGTCCGGCGCGAGACTGCTGATCATCGCTGAGGATGTTGAGGGCGAGGCTCTTACCACCCTGATCGTCAATAAGCTGCGCGGCACCTTCAACGTAGTTGCGGTGAAGGCTCCCGGTTACGGCGACAGAAGAAAAGAGATGCTGCAGGATATCGCGATCCTGACCGGCGGTCAGGTGATCTCCGAGGAGCTGGGACTGGATCTGAAGGAAGCTACGCTGGCACAGCTGGGCCGCGCCAAATCCGTGAAGGTTCAGAAGGAGAACACCGTTATCGTGGACGGCGAGGGCGATAAGGCTCAGATCTCCGCAAGGATTGCTCAGATCCGCGGACAGATTGAGGAGACCACTTCCGACTTTGACCGTGAGAAGCTGCAGGAGAGACTGGCCAAGCTGGCCGGCGGCGTTGCCGTGATCCGCGTAGGCGCTGCTACGGAGACAGAGATGAAGGAAGCCAAACTCCGCATGGAGGATGCTCTGGCAGCTACGAGAGCGGCTGTTGAGGAAGGTATCGTAGCCGGAGGCGGTTCCGCTTACATTCACGCCATGGAGGATGTGGAGAAGGTTCTGGAAGGCCTGGAAGGCGACGAGAGAACCGGCGCCAAGATCATCCTGAAGGCTCTGGAGTCTCCGCTGTACCACATCGTGGCCAACGCTGGGCTGGAAGGCTCCGTTATCGTGAACAAGGTGAAGGAATCTCCCAAGGGAACCGGTTTTGATGCCTATAAGGAAGAGTATGTGAATATGATCGACGCAGGCATTCTTGACCCGGCCAAGGTGACCAGGTCCGCATTGCAGAATGCGACAAGTGTTGCGTCCACCTTGTTGACAACTGAGTCCGTTGTTGCTAATATTAAAGAAGAGACCCCGGCTGCGCCCGCAGGCGGCGGCATGGGAATGATGTAAGCGGCAGCGGCAAAAGGATGAAAGGATACGCGGGGAAACTGCTTCTTACAGAAGCGGTTTCCCCCGCTTTTTATTTTCGCGGGAGACGGGCCGGGGGCAGGCTTTCTTTATTCGGAAGGCCGCGATAATTTTTTCCGGAGGGAAAGGAGAAGCGTTATGAATGAGGCATATGTTGAATGGCTGGTGAAGAGGAAGACGCCAGGGTATACGTATCTGTTGAAGGGGCTGCTGGTATTTGTCTGTGTGCTCTCGTTTTTAATTTCGATGATCACGCCCTTTGGTTTTATTATTTTGATAGCAATGGTCGTGGCGCTGTATTTTCTGTGGCCCATGTTCAGCGTGGAATATGAATACCTGATCGTGAACGACCAGGTGAGCGTAGACAAGATCCTGGGTCAGACCAGGCGCAAAAAGGTCTGGGAAGCGGTTCTGGAGGATATCGATCTGGTAGGGCCTAAGGACGCTTATCAGGTGAAGGATCTGCAGCGGCAGGGCATGAAGGTTCTGGATTTTACTTCCCGGGAGCCGAACAAAAAGGTATACGCCATCATGCAGCAGAAGGCCGGCGTGACGACCCAGATCCTCTTTGAGCCCAACGACAGGATCCTGGATCACCTGCGCCAGAGAGCCCCCCGGAAAGTGATTCTTTAGGGCAATGTAATGACGCATTAAAGCGAGGAAAATCAAGGAAAATCCGCTTGACAAGAGTAAGAAAGTTTGCTACACTTAGACACTAAATATAATCATTTCAGATGCTTATTAATCATAACAACAGGAGAAAGTGAGGAAATTTGAATGGGTTCCATAATCGGTGAAGGCATTACGTTTGACGATGTGCTTTTGGTGCCTGCTTACTCAGAGGTGATTCCCAATCAGGTCAATCTGACTACGTATCTGACCAAGAAGATCAAGCTGAATATTCCGCTTATGAGCGCAGGCATGGACACGGTTACAGAGCACCGTATGGCGATTGCCATGGCCCGGCAGGGCGGCATCGGCATCATTCACAAGAACATGTCTATTGAGCAGCAGGCGGAAGAAGTAGATAAGGTAAAGCGTTCTGAGAACGGGGTGATCACCGACCCATTTTTCCTTTCACCGGAGAATACTCTGAAAGATGCGGATGAGCTGATGGGCAAGTACCGGATCTCCGGCGTTCCCATTGTCACCGGCGGGCGCAGGCTGGTGGGGATCATCACCAACCGGGATCTGAAGTTTGAGGAAGATTATTCAAAGAAGATCAGCGAGTGCATGACATCCGAGAACCTGGTAACGGCAAGGGAAGGCATCACCATGATGGAGGCCAAGAAGATCCTTGCCAAGGCCAGGGTGGAGAAGCTTCCCATTGTGGACGATGAGTTTAACCTGAAGGGACTCATTACCATCAAGGATATTGAGAAGCAGATCAAGTACCCCAATTCGGCCAAGGACGCCCAGGGACGTCTTCTCTGCGGCGCGGCCGTAGGCATCACGGCCAATGTGCTGGAGAGGGTGGAGGCTCTCGTGAAGGCTCATGTGGATGTGGTGGTTCTGGATTCCGCTCACGGACATTCCGCCAATGTGATCCGCTGCGTAAAGATGATCAAGGAGGCTTATCCGGAGCTTCAGGTAATAGCCGGCAATGTGGCGACGGGAGACGCTACCAGGGCCCTGATCGAGGCGGGAACGGACGCGGTTAAGGTGGGCATCGGACCCGGTTCCATCTGTACCACCCGTGTGGTGGCAGGCATCGGCGTTCCTCAGATTTCTGCTATTATGGACTGCTACGCCGTGGCCAAGGAGTACGGGATTCCCATTATTGCCGACGGCGGCATCAAGTATTCCGGCGACATCACCAAGGCGATCGCCGCGGGCGGAAGCGTCTGCATGATGGGCAGCATGTTGACGCTTCCGCCCGCGGCGATCGC